>JAQWYJ010000137.1 GCA_029254005.1 Porticoccaceae bacterium
GGCATGGGCGATATTCTCAGCGGCCTTATTGGAGGGTTAATAGCTCAGGGCTGTGATGTGCAGACTGCGACAGAATTAGGCTGTTGCCTTCACTCTGCCGCGGCTGATATGGCTGCAGATGAGATGGGCTCTAAATGTCTAGTTGCAGGAGATATACTACCTTTTCTAAAAGCCTTACTAAATGATGAGCTCAGCTGATGGCTGATGATAAAAATATATCCGAAGGTTATTGTGTTGAACTTATAGACGAAAGTGAGATGGTAGAATTTGGTCATCGGTTGTCCAGGCATCTCACATTTGGAATGATCGTTACCTTAAATGGAGACTTAGGTGCCGGTAAGACCACTTTATCGCGTGGTTTGTTGCAAGCTCTTGGGCATGAAGGTCCTGTCAAAAGTCCAACCTATACGCTAGTTGAACCCTATGATCTACCTTTCGGGCGAGTAAATCATTTTGATCTATATCGCGTTAATGATCCTCAGGAACTTGAATATATAGGTTTTTCTGATTATCTTGACAGTTCAGCACTCAGCCTTATTGAATGGCCAGAGCGCGGAGGCGAATATTTGCACACAGTTGACTTGGCGCTTGATATTGAACATCTTAAAGAGGGGCGTAAAGTTGTCCTATCCTACCAAACAGTTAAGGGTGAGATTGTAGTGAATCACCTTAGGGGCGCGAGTCTTTACGTGTGAGTTATTTAGATCCTTGGAGGCGAGTCTGTTGATGATAATGGGTGATAACCTAACGATAAGATTGTCACGACTAGTCATCCATTGGTTGGTACCTATTGTGTTACTGATGCCGTTCTATAGCTGGGCTGCGTTAGTAGAGTCTAGTCGAATTTGGCGGTCACCTGAGAGTACTCGGTTGGTGTTGGATTTGAGCGATAAGGTCGAGCATCAAATAATCGTACTTAAAAATCCTCATCGTCTGGTGATCGATATAGCTAATGTAACCTTGAGAACAAGCTTCGATACGTTAAAACTCAGCGATAATCCCATAGTTAATATTCGGCATGCACCGCGTAATAAAAATGACTTGCGTATTGTTTTGGATTTAGACAGTGCGGTAAATCCCAAAAGTTTCACCTTGCCTGCTAATTCTCAGTATGGTCATCGACTCGTGGTTGATCTTTTTGATAAGCAGCAAGTCGTAAGTAAAACCATTGAAAAAATTGTCACAGTCAACGATAGAAAAATCATTATCGCTATTGATGCAGGACATGGCGGAGAGGACCCTGGAGCGTCAGGACCTAACCGATTACGTGAAAAACGGATTGTACTGCAGATTGCTAAACGCCTTGAGAAATTGCTGGACAATAGCCCTTATTTTGAAGGAGTTTTGGTTAGAACTGGGGACTATTATGTAGGACTTCGAAAGCGCACGGAAATAGCCCATAAAGAGCAGGCAGATTTTTTGGTTTCTATTCATGCCGATGGATTCAAAGACCCCCGGGTAAGTGGTGCTTCGGTTTACGCCCTATCCACTAAGGGTGCATCGAGTGAAGCGGCTAGGTATTTGGCAACCTCAGCAAATCGCTCAGATTTAATAGGCGGCGCAAGTAATCTTAGTCTAGATGATAAAGATGATGTGCTGGCAAGCATTCTTTTAGATCTGTCGATGAATGAAATGTTACGGAGTAGCCTTAACGCGGGTTCTTACGTCGTTAAAGAGATGAGCAAAGTTGCCAAACTACATAAAAAGAACGTTGAGCAAGCCGGCTTCATAGTACTTAAGTCCCCAGACATACCGTCATTACTGATTGAAACGGGTTTTATTTCTAACCCTAAAGAAGCCAAAAAGCTTAGCACTGGTGCCTATCAGCAGAAAATGGCTGTGGCCATTTTTCAGGGGTTGGCAAATTATTATAATGAGTATCCCCCGGTGGGAACTCTGTTGTTGACTAGAAGCGACAGGTCACCTAAAACCTATGTGGTCGTTAGAGGCGATACTCTTTCTCATATCGCCCAGCGAAATGGTATTTCGGCAATAAAAATACAGCGTTTTAATGGTCTATCATCACCTTCTATTCGCGTCGGTCAGACAATATTAATTCCATCAATATGAGATGTTAAGGTAAATGACGCATTTTTTAAGGACAGTTTCCAATGTCTAAAATACAAATTTTAAGTCCACAGCTTGCCAATCAAATAGCTGCAGGTGAAGTAGTTGAGCGCCCCTCCTCGGTGTTGAAAGAGCTCTGCGAGAATAGCCTTGATGCAGGCGCGACACGAATTGATGTCGAAATAGAGCAGGGTGGCATCAAACTTATTAAAGTTCGAGATGACGGCCTAGGTATTCCAGAAGACCAATTACCTTTGGCACTTAGTCGTCACGCGACGAGTAAAATTACCGGTCTGGAAGATCTAGAGGCGGTATCTACTCTTGGGTTTCGGGGCGAGGCTTTGGCTAGTATCGCTTCTGTATCACGACTTGTAATGACATCTAATAATGGTCAAATAGGAGGTTGGAAGGCAGTATCTGAGGGGCGAGATATGCAGGTGAGGTTAGAGCCAGCGCCGCATCCTCAGGGAACTTCAGTAGAGGTGAGAGACTTATTTTTCAACACACCTGCGCGACGTAAGTTTCTGCGTACCGAGAATACCGAGTACAAGCGCATTGATGATGGGCTAAAAAAACTCGCACTAAGTCGCATGGATGTATCGTTTAGTCTAAAGCACAACCAAAAAGTGCAATTTAATTTACGTGCTGCTAGCAGCCAACTAGAACAAGAAAAACGCGTTGCAGATCTTTGTGGTCCGGTGTTTATGGAGCAGGCACTCTTGGTTGACAATAATCGCACGGGGATCAGACTAAGGGGATGGATAGGGCTACCAACCTTCTCTCGAAGTCAAGCTGATTTACAGTACTTCTTCGTCAATGGTCGGTCAATTCGCGACAAAGTGGTGTCTCATGCAGTGCGTCAAGCATACCAAGATGTTTTGTATCATGGACGCCATCCAGCCTTTGTTCTATTCCTAGAAATTTCCCCCTCAGAGGTGGATGTAAATGTGCATCCGACCAAGCATGAGGTTCGTTTTCGTGACAGTGGAAGTATCCATAGTTTTGTAGCGAGCACATTAAAAAAAGCGCTAGCCACTGATCGTCCACAAGACCACTTAGCGGGTGGTCCTCTTGAGGATTATCCAACGGAGGGCTACCAGCAGCAAACCCAGATATCTAGTGGTCAAAATATACTCCCTCTTCCCTCAAATTATTCACATAATTATCGATCGACATGGCCCCAAGGACGTTCTTTATCGATTAATGAAAGAACTGCTGGTGTCCAGGATTTATATTCGATCGGTATGGAGAGTGGTGAGCAATCGATAGAAGAAATACCGCCACTTGGATTTGCTCTTGCGCAGCTTAAAGGGGTATTTATTCTTGCTGAAAATGCTCACGGGTTGATTATTATTGATATGCATGCTGCGCATGAGCGAATTACTTATGAGCGGATGAAAAAAGCTTTCGACCAGCAAGGGCTGGTCTCTCAACCATTATTAGTCCCTGAAAATTTAGCAGTGAGCCAACGAGAGGCTGACAGGGTAGACATGCACCAGTCTGTTTTTACCCAATTGGGCTTCAACGTCCAACGGGCGGGAGTCGAAAGTATTATTGTACGGGAGATCCCAGCTATTTTGCGTGGCTCTCAGGTGGAGGGTTTGCTAAGAGATGTTATGTCAGACTTACTGGAGTATGGTAGCTCAGTTCGTATAAGAGACCATATTAACGATATTTTATCTACCATGGCTTGTCATGGGTCTGTTCGTGCTAATCGGAAACTAACGATTCCAGAAATGAATGCATTGCTCAGAGATATGGAAATAACCGAGCGCAGTGGACAATGTAATCATGGTCGACCTACTTGGTCTCAGCTTAGTTTAGAGGAGCTTGATAAATTGTTCCTTCGGGGTCGCTAGATGGTCAAAAAACTGCCTAGCTCCCTGCCGTCAGCTATCTTTATTATGGGTCCAACAGCGTCTGGTAAAACAGACTTAGCTATGGGCTTAAGGCAGTACTTGCCTGTTGATATTATTAGCGTGGATTCGGCACAAATATATCGGAGCTTAGATATTGGTAGTGCTAAAGCAGATGCCGCAACGCTGCGAAAACACCCTCATAGACTGATAGATATCAGAGATCCTAGTCAGGCTTACAGCGTCGCTGAGTTTGTTGTCCAAGCGCGCCAGCATATGGCGGACATAACCGCTGCAGGTAGAATTCCTCTGCTGGTTGGCGGGACAATGCTATATTTTAAAATGTTGCTTGATGGATTATCTGAACTCCCTGAGGCGGACCAGAAGATTAGGCAAGAAATACAGATTCAAGCTGACTCTGTAGGCTGGGGAATGGTCTATAGAGAATTACAAAAGGTTGATCCACTTACTGCATCCAAATTACATCCAAACCACTCCCAACGTATTCAGCGCGCTTTAGAGGTTTATAGATTGACCGGAGTTCCACTGTCGAAGTTACAGCTAAAAGGCAAAGATACGGGTGTTAACAAAGATTACAATATTGTGCAGATAGCAATGATGGTATCTAATCGCACCCTTTTGCACACACGTATTGAAGATCGTTTTCACTCTATGATGGGAAGCGGCCTTTTAGCCGAGGTTCAGTCACTCTATAATCGCGGAGATCTGACTCTTGATCTGCCCTCTATACGTGCCGCCGGATACCAGCAACTTTGGCGACATTTGAATGGAGAATACAGCTTGGAGGATGCTGTAAAAAAAGCTATTTTTGCCAGCCGGCAACTGGCTAAAAGACAGATCACTTGGCTGAAAAAATGGTCAGGTAGTCATGAACTTTACATCGATGACCAGAAACGTTGTTACAGCTCCAGAATAATCTGCGATGAAAGCTTGAAAATACTTCGCCAGCACCTCATATTACAGTGACTACACACAGGGACGGTGTATTAGTTAGCGGCCCGCAATCCTGCTAGCGCTTTTTGCTGCGATTCTTGCAGCCTATATTGGAAGTCAATAAGGAGAAATAAACATGTCAAAAGGTAATAACTTACAAGACCCTTTCTTAAATGTTTTGCGAAAAGAGAAAGTTGCCGTATCAATTTTTTTAGTTAATGGTATTAAACTTCAAGGCCAAGTTGAGTCCTTTGATCAGTTTGTTGTACTACTAAAAAACACGGTTAGTCAGATGGTTTACAAGCACGCTATCTCAACAATTGTGCCCTCTCGTGTGGTGCGGTTGCCCACCAGTGGGAATGATACCCACGAGGCCGTGACTGACGACTTGGGTAATGGCGGCGGACAAAGCTACTAGTCAGTGGCGTTGTTTTTTGAGCGACCAGAGTCAGGCGAAAAAGCAGTCCTAGTTCACGTGAAGCTTAATAGTGAGTCTGAGCCTGAGGATCCGAGGGAATTTGAAGAGCTGGTGCTGGCTGCTGGCGGCGATCCTGTGGATTTTATCACTGGGTCACGTCAGTCACCCAGCGCAAAATTTTTTGTTGGCACCGGAAAGCTTGAAGAAGTAAAGGCATCAGTGAATGCTGAGACAGCACAGCTAGTAATTTTTAATCATAACCTTTCTCCCAGTCAAGAGCGAAATCTTGAGGCTGAGTTGCAGTGTCGTGTGCTAGATAGAACCGGGCTGATTTTAGATATTTTTGCCCAGCGAGCGCGAACCCATGAAGGCAAACTGCAGGTCGAGTTGGCCCAGCTCCAGCACCTTTCGTCACGTTTAGTTCGTGGCTGGACTCATCTGGAACGCCAGAAAGGTGGTATTGGTATGCGTGGCCCGGGAGAAACTCAACTTGAGTCTGATCGGCGTATGGTACGCGATCGTATTAAGCTTATTGAAAGTCGATTGGAGAAAGTGAGAAAGCAACGTGATCAAGGAAGGCGCGGTAGAAAGCGGTCTGATATCCCGACAGTTTCGTTGGTCGGTTACACCAATGCTGGCAAATCGACTTTATTCAACGCTATTACCCAAGCAGATGTCTTTGTAGCAAATCAGTTGTTTGCTACCTTGGATCCAACTATGCGACGGGTGGATTTGTCCGATGTCGGATCTGTTATTTTTGCTGACACAGTAGGTTTCATTAGTCACCTCCCGCATCGGTTAGTTGATGCCTTTCGCGCGACATTGGAAGAGGCTGCGTCGGCTGACTTGCTGTTGCATATTATGGATGCCGGCGCTGAAGATCGCGGTACTAACGTGTTAAGAGTTAATGAAGTACTGAAAGAAATCGATGCAGATCAATTGCCAACCTTGATGGTTTACAACAAAGTTGATCTCTTGGATGACCCACATCCTCGCATCGACCGTAATGAGAATGGGGTTCCAATTGCTGTTTGGGTCTCGGCCCTCACGGGAGATGGCTTATCACTTTTACTAACGGCTATTGGGGAGCGCCTTCCCGCAAAAACAGTACATAAACATCTGATGCTTAGACCGCATCAGGGCAAATTGCGGTCCGCTTTTTTTGGTTGTAAGGCTGTGGTGGGTGAAAAAATTGAAGAAAACGGCGACATCTATTTGGAAATTAGGCTGCCAGAGACAGATTTATTTCGCATTTTGAAAAATGCTGACTTGAAATTACATGATTTAGTCACAAAATAACCATCTAGTGGTAGACTTAAGTAAAAGTTGCACACAAAGAAACAAACTAATTATATAACTGGAGAATAATATGGCTTGGAATGAGCCGGGCGGCGGTAAGGACCCATGGGGTGGCAATCGAAATAACGAAGGGCCGCCAGACATTGATGAGGCATTGAAAAAACTTAAAGAAAAGCTTACCGCATTCGGTGGTGGTCAGGGTGGTAGTGGTGGCAATGGCTCCGGTGCAAGCTTTAAATCTGTTTTGCCGGTTGCACTAGTGGTTGTTGCTCTTGTGTGGGGATTGTTGGGGCTTTTTCAGATTGATGAGAAAGAGCAGGCTGTTATGTTACGACTGGGTAAATATAACGAAACCTTAGG
This sequence comes from Porticoccaceae bacterium, assembly GCA_029254005.1. Taxonomy (GTDB): domain Bacteria; phylum Pseudomonadota; class Gammaproteobacteria; order Pseudomonadales; family Porticoccaceae; genus HTCC2207. The sequence continues at coordinate 6,955 of JAQWYJ010000137.1, forward strand.
TTCCGGTTTACATTGGTATCCTCCATTTTTGGAGTCGAAAGTAATTGTTGGAGTGACAGAAGAGCGCCAGTATTCAACACGTGGCTTGATGCTTACCCAAGATGAAAATATCGTTGAGGTAGCACTTTCTGTTCAATACAACATTGCCAGTGCCAAAGATTTTGTTTTGAGTATAAGAGCACCAGAGACTAGCCTTAAGCAAGCTACCGACAGTGCTCTTCGCCATGTAGTAGGAAGTACTGGTTTGGATGGTGTGATCGCGACGGAGCGAGAGCAGGTAGCAGTGGCTATAGCCTATAAACTCCAAGAGTTGCTAGACCTATACTCCAGTGGTATCAACGTTGTAACAATCAACATCGCAGATGCAAAGCCGCCTAATGATGTCAAGGCCGCTTATGACGATGTCATCAAGGCTCGAGAAGATCTAGAGCGGTTGGTAAACGAAGCTCAGGCGTACTCAAATGGTATAATCCCTGAAGCGCGAGGAGAAGCTCAACGGTTAAGAGAAGAAGCTGAGGGTTACTTGTCTCAAGTGGTGTCAAAGTCTCAGGGTGAGGCTAATCGTTTCTCTGCGCTCCTAGCAGAGTATAAAAAGGCGCCAGAAGTTACTCGAGAGCGCCTATACATTGACGCTATTGAACAGGTAATGTCTGATAGCACCAAGGTGCTAATTGATACCGAAGGTGGCAATAATATGCTGTATCTACCCCTAGACAAGTTGGTTTCACAGGGTTCTGGTGGGACGCCTGTGCGCTCGTCTGAGACAAACAACCAGCTGATCGACCGTGTGGCAAATGAGGTGATTGAAAAACTACAAAGAACAAGTGGTCAAGCGCAAGGGGGTCGAGGTCGATGAGTAATTTATTAAAAGTAGTTGTTGTTTTCTTAGTGATTTTGGTTGGGGCTAGTAATACCCTCTATGTGATAAGTGAAATAGAGCGCGGAGTTACACTGCGCTTTGGTGAGATGATCGAAGCTGATATTAAGCCTGGGTTACATGTAAAGGTTCCATTTATTGATGACGTTCGACGTTTTGAAGCAAGAATATTAACAGTAGATGCGCAACCTGAGAGTTTCTTTACAGTAGAGCAGAAGCGTTTGATTGTAGATTCTTACGCTAAGTGGCGAATTTCTGACGTAGAAACTTATTACAAATCTACTGGTGGCAACGAGCGTGTGGCGGAGAATCGATTAGCTAAGCGGGTCAATGATGGATTGCGAAACCAGTTTGGTACGCGAACGTTGCACGAAGTGGTCTCTGGTGAGCGTGACATGCTGATGAAAAACATCACAGACGAGCTGAATAGCACGGTTTTGACATCCTTAGGGATCGAGGTGGTCGATGTAAGAGTCAAGCGTATCGACCTGCCCCAAGAGGTCAGTGATCCTGTATTTAGGCGAATGACCGCCGAGCGAAATAAAGAGGCTCAAGAGCTGCGATCCACGGGTAAAGAGAAAGCTGAAAAGATCCGGGCATCAGCAGACCGAGAGCGTACGATTGAACTTGCTAATGCTTACCGTGATTCGGAAGAACTAAGGGGTGAAGGAGATGCTGAGGCCGCCAGAATTTACGCGGAAGCATATCAACAAGACCCTGAATTCTATTCATTTATGCGTAGCCTGAATGCGTATAAATCGTCGTTTTCAAACAAAGGCGATATTATGATTGTCGAGCCAGATAGTGCTTACTTTAAATACTTAAACCAGTCGAAGGGTAAATAAGTGCTTCATTGGGGCGCGTTAAATTATTTAGTTAAAAAATGTCTGCCACATGTGGGGAGATTTTGCTAAAATTGAGAAACCGGGGAAACCCGGTTTTTTTATGCCATCAAAAGGCTTGGAATATGGTAGATGAGATTATTCGCGCGTTGGCCTTGGTGCTGGTTTTTGAAGGCGTCATGCCCTTTGTGGCGCCAGCTCGATGGCGGGAAATAGCTGCATTTCTTGGCACTCTCGATGAGCGTACGATGCGTTTTGCAGGTCTGTTTAGTATGGTCAGCGGCCTATTTGTTTTGTTCTTATGGCGCTGATCAAAATTAAGGTGAATATCTTGAGGTTGTTGTGGCAAATGTAGATCGTTGGTTGTTACCTGATGGCGTGGATGAGGTGCTTCCAGAGCAGGCTCATGTTGTTGAGTTTCTTCGTCGTCAGCTGTTAGATCTATATCATAACTGGGGTTATGATTTAGTCATCCCACCTATGGTTGAGTTTACAGAATCACTGCTCAGCGGGTCGGGAAAAGATTTAGATTTGATGACTTTTAGAGTCACTGACCAAATTAGTGGCCGAATGATGGGCATTCGCGCCGATATTACACCTCAAACCGCTCGGATGGACGCTCATAGCTTACGTCGAGAAGGGCCCAATCGGCTCTGCTATGCGGGCACTGTCTTGCATACAAAACCAAGAGGGCCATTGCAGTCAAGAGCACCTATTTCTTTGGGAGTTGAGTTGTTTGGCGAAGCCTCACTAGCTGCTGATATGGAAGTTATTGAATTATTTTTACAAACGCTCAAGGCCTCAGGTGTGACAGAGACCTACCTTGATTTAGGGCATGTCGATATTCTCCGAGAATTACTTGTTGAAACTCAGTTGAGTAATGAGCTAGAGGCAGAATTATTTGAGTTACTGCAACGTAAAGCTCAGAGTGAATTAACTGATTGGATAGCTGAAAATATTATTGATTCCTACCTTGGTCAGTGTCTAAGTAGTCTTCCAAAACTTGCTGGAGGTGTTGGTGTTCTTGCTCAAGCGAAGGATCTATTGGAAAAGGCGCCGAAAAAAGTTCTTGATGCTATTGAGCAGCTTGAGACGGTGGTGAATCTTGTCTCTCAGATGGGTGTGAGGGTGCACCTCGATTTGGGTGAAATGCCCGGTTATCATTACCACACTGGAATAGTATTTGCTGCCTATGTACAAGGCTACGGTAAAGCCCTTGGCAATGGAGGTCGATACGATTCTGTGGGTCAAGCGTTCGGTCGCTCTCGCCCTGCTACAGGCTTTGCATTTGATCTTAAGTCGTTGGTAACTCAGGGTCAAAAAGTTGGTATTCAAACTAATGGGATTTTTGTGCCTTATTGTAATGACAGTGGGTGCGCTGAGCACATAAAATTGCTCAGAGAGTCAGGCCATCGCGTGGTTCAGGGTTTTGAAGGGCAGCTGGGAAATGTAAAAGAAACGAAATGTAATCGTGAGCTGATAAAATTGGATGGTAAGTTTGTTGTTCGAGATTTATCTTGAGAGTTATTTAGTGAGTCTAACAAAGTTGAGTATTAAAGCTTATGGGTAAAAATGTAGTCATTCTTGGTTCTCAGTGGGGAGACGAGGGCAAAGGAAAAATTGTTGATTTATTAACCGATAAAGCTGCATTGGTGGCACGGTTTCAAGGCGGACACAATGCTGGCCACACGTTGGTGATAGATGGCAAAAAAACCGCCTTGCATCTTATTCCATCGGGTATTTTACGTGATCATGTTAGATGCGTTATTGGTAATGGTGTCGTGGTAGCACCTGATGCATTAATTAAAGAAATTAATATGCTCGAAGACAGAGGTATAGAGGTCAGAGAACGGCTGAAAATTTCAGGTTCTTGCCCGCTAATCCTTCCCTATCATATAGCACTAGACCAGGCTCGCGAAGCGGCTAGAGGGAATGCAAAAATTGGTACGACTGGTCGAGGTATAGGGCCAGCTTATGAAGACAAAGTGGCTCGGCGAGGATTGCGGGTAAGTGATTTGTCTAATATGGATCGTTTTGCGATTAAGTTGCAAGAAGTGTTGGATTTCCATAATTTTGCGTTAACACAATACTACGGCGTTGAGCCGATCGATTTTCAAACAACCTTAGACTTGGTTCGCGATTGGGCCGAGGTGCTATTGCCCATGATGGACGATGTGACCAAGCTTCTTCACGATGCAAGAGAGGCCGGTGAAAATATTTTATTTGAGGGTGCTCAAGGCTCGCTTTTAGATATTGATCATGGGACTTACCCCTTTGTTACCTCGTCAAATACTACCGCAGGCAGTGCTGCTTCTGGTAGTGGATTTGGACCTCTTTATTTAGACTACGTGCTAGGGATCACTAAAGCTTATACCACCAGAGTAGGCTCTGGGCCGTTCCCCACCGAATTAAGTTGTGATATTGGCCGTCATTTGGGTGAAAAGGGTCATGAATTTGGTACCACTACGGGGCGCGAGCGGCGCTGTGGATGGTTTGATGCGGCTGCTCTGCGGCAAGCTGTGCGCGTAAATAGCTTGTCAGGTATCTGTTTGACAAAACTGGATGTTTTGGATGGTTTGGATACTCTTCAAATTTGTGTTGGCTATCAAGATGCACAGGGGAAAAATGCAGACATGCCGATGCATGCAGATGATTTTCAGGCTATAACGCCGATTTATGAAACAATGCCTGGTTGGAGTGAGGTGACTTTAGGGGTGCAGCTGATAGATGACCTACCTCAGGCAGCAAAAGATTATATTCAGAGAATTGAAGAACTAGTTGGTGCGCCAGTAGATATTGTTTCGACTGGGCCAGATCGCGTTGAAACTATTGTGTTGAGACATGCTTTTGGTTAGCCTAGTTGGCATTGTGTCTGGACTTAGAGAAAAAAAGTAAATATCAGTGAATGTGACTTGGCCTTGTTGACTGGGAGTGCACAAGTCTACTAATACATGAAAATGTGTATTTATGTATTTATGTATTTAGGCATTTATGTGGCAAGCCCCTAAAGGTAGTTTTCGAGCAAGGCCATTAGGTCTAAAAGCGTCGTAGATACTAATTCTAAACAGAGATAAGGTCGCTTATTTGGAGTAAAAAAGATAGGGATTACAGCAATGGAGATAGTAAAATCTTGGAAAGAGAGCCAAGCATCACTGGTGTTTTGGGCACTTTTAGCAATGTTATCCGAAGTATCGACCGCAGGTCAGGGATTGGCTGGAGGGTCCTATTGGGTCATCGAGAATAATGCACCTGATAGTATTCCTGAAGTGTCGTTCGATGCAGACCTATCAACATCTTTAATCTTTTCCCTCAATGAAAAAGCTTTTGTAAGCTCGCTTAGGAACTCGGGGAGAAAAAATTTTTCAAATAGTGATGTTTATTTTCCAGATACCCAGGGAGAAATGATTCGTTTTACGGTACGTGAACGATCAAATTTTTCGCCAGTACTAGCCTCAAAATTCCCAAATATCACTGCTTATCGTGGCTATGCTGTAGATCACCCTGAGATGAAAATTCACTTCAGTAAATCACCATTTGGCCTCGAGGCAGTCATTTTTGACCCCCACTTGAATGTAAAGACAACTGTTAAAAAGGTATCACAACTGGATGACAGGTACATTGCCTTTACTCAATTGGATCAATCCAAACCACAGGAGGCGCTATCATGCTCGACCCCTGAACCTGAATCGATGCGATCTAAGTATATCCAAACCCCGATGTCTACAATTGACTCAGTTAGTCAGATGTCTCGGGTTACTCAATTTTCTGATGAGAGTACGTTGTCTACCTATCGGTTAGCCGTAGCCGTCAATGGTCAGTATACGGCCTATCATGGAGGCACTGTAGAGTCAGGTTTAGCTGCCATTAATACTACTCTTACCGCGCTCAATGTTATTTTTGAAACCGATATCGGCATAAGGTTAGAGCTGATAGATAACAATGACCTTATTGTTTATACAGACTCTGATACGGATCCCTTTGAAGATTCCACTGATAATATGAATGCAGAGTTACAGACTACCTTAGATTTAGTTATCGGTAGTGAGAATTATGATGTAGGTCATATTTTTAGTGGTATTGGTGGTGGCGGTAACGCCGGTGCCATCGGAGCGTTTTGTGATGATGAGGTAAAAGGAAGTGCTTGGTCTGCATCAGGGCAACCTGAGGGCGGTTATTTTATTAACCTTGTGGCCCATGAAATGGGCCATCAGTTAGGTGCCAACCATACGTTTTCAATGCGCACAGAGGGAACTGGCGTCAACGTGGAGCCGGCTAGTGGCACCACAATTATGAGCTATGCAGGAACAGGCGAAGATGACGTTGCTTTTCGTGCTGATGATTATTATCACAATGTAAGCATCTTGCAAGGTTTGAGTTACCTTAAGAGCCAGTCTTGCCATGTTAATACAGAGATTGAAAACACTGTGCCTACTGTTGAGCCACTGACGGATTATACTATTCCCGTGGGCACACCATTTGTGCTTTCAGGAACTGCGAGTGATGTTGATGAGACAAATGTTCTGACCTATACCTGGGAGCAAATTGACAACGGTTTAGTGCCTAGTGATGTTTTTGGTCCTGAAAATACTCAAGGGGCGAATTTTCGTTCTTTGCCCCCGTCCTCTTCAGCTACAAGATACTTTCCTGCAGTGTCTAATGTACTTGCTGGTGATTTGACATTATCAGATCCCTTTATAGGCTCCAGCTGGGAAACCTTGTCAACAGTACCTCGAGAGTTTAATTTTGCTTTTACCGTCAGAGACAATGCTTCTGGCGGTGGCGGTGTCGCTTCTGCCAATATGAAGATTACTGTGGTAGACAACGATAATGACGATTCAACAGTGGGTGCTTTCGCGGTTACGTCACAAGCGCTGGGCAATGTTTACATTGCAAATACTCCTCGTCAGGTTACCTGGAATGTATCAAGAACAGACCAAGCTCCAATAGATGTGGTTTCGGTCAATATAGAGATGTCTGATGATGGAGGTGATACTTTCTCTTATATGTTGGCTGAAAATGTTCCTAACACGGGATCCTATGAGGTAATTATTCCCGATGTGGTAACAAGTATGGCCCGCATTCGTGTCTCTGCGGTAGATAGTATTTTCTATGCTATTAACTCAAGAGATTTTGGTGTTACGCGGGATGATATTGTTTTGACGGTTGATCAGCTGGATTTTAGCGTTTGTCAAAACGACAGTGTCAGTACCTCTTTTATATATGAAACTGCCACAAGATTTACCGATATAGCCAGTTTTTCTGTAGCTAACTCGCCTGTGGGTCTTGATGTGGCGTTTGATCCGTCCAGTGCATCAGCAACTGACACCAATGTTAATGTAACGTTTTCGGCATCAGCAACCCTTCAGCCCAATGTTTATCCTCTCGATGTGATGGCAGTTTCTCCAATCAGGTCACAGAGCGTGAGATACAATATAAAAGCCTTCTCAACTGATTTCGATTTGGTCACTCTAGCTTCTCCGCAAGATGCGACTATTATTGATAGGCTGGTGACTACATTGCAGTGGGACTATCAATCAAATGCCGAACGATATTTGGTGGAGGTAGCTACGGATGAGAATTTTGCAAACATTTTCTATACAACTACAGTGGACAATAACTCAGCATTGGTTCGTGGTTTAACAGGCACGACTGATTACTATTGGCGTGTTGCGCCACAAAATTTCTGTGGTAACGGCGACACTGGGGATGTCTATCGTTTCACAACGCCTGATCAGGTAGCTGCTTTGGATCTGCCTGTCATTATTTCAGATGACGAACCCTCAACGGTAACTTCGATTATTACTGTAGAAGATAACTTACGAATTACTGATGTTAATGTCTTTCTAACTCTCTCCCATACGTGGGTTCAGGATCTGTCTGTAACCTTGACCTCACCATCAGGAACGTCAGTTAATTTGCTGTCAAATTCTTGCAGCGATGGAGATAACATTGATGTTGTTTTTGATAATGAAGGTGGTGAGCTAGTCTGTGCAGTTACTAACCCGAGTATCTCAGGCAGGGTTAGATCTCAAGGGGATAACCTTTCCCGCTTCAATGAGCAATCCAGTCAGGGCGATTGGGTGCTGTCAGTATCAGACAACTACGCTGAGGATGGGGGTAGTGTTGATTATGTAGCGCTAGAAATAGCAACAGACGGCCCTTGGACTAACACTGCGCCAATTGCGTTTTCAGGTTTTTTTAGTACATTAGACAAAGTAATAAGCCTGCCGCTTGAAGGTTTGGATCCAGAGCGTTCACCATTGACCTATAAACTAGTTGATCCACCTGAACTCGGTCGTTTGATAGGAGATGGACTAGAAGCAGAACGCATCAGTACGGTAAACACAACAGGAACACCGCGAGATGTGATTTTATCTGAAGATCGTAATACCGCTTACGTTGCCGATGGCGATTCTGGTATTCGGCTTTTGGATGTTAGTGATGTAAATGCCGCTGTACAGTTGGGAGGGATCGATACAGTCTCTGGATCAGCGCGAGGCGTTGCGTTGTCGTCCAATGAAAATACTCTGTATGTCGCCAATGGAATTGGTGGTCTTCAGCTTATTGATGTCACAGATAAAAATGACATCATACTGCTTGGCAATTATAACACGGTTGGTTCTGCTCAAGCCGTCGCACTTTCTCCTGATAATAGTAAAGCCTTTATTGCCGATTCAAATGGTGGTTTTCAAATCTATGATGTAACTGAATTAAATTCTCCAAATTTAATTGCTTCAATAGACTCACTAGATGCAGTTTATGATCTTGATATTTCAGATGATGGCAATTTAATTTATGTTGCCGATCAAATAGCTGGTCTTGTCGTAGTTTCTGTGGCCGATGCGAATAATCCTGTGATCGAATACACACTCGGTACACCTGGATTTTCATCGGGTGTCACATTAGCTGAGGACCAGAACAGAGTATATATTGCTGATTTTGGTTCAGGTGTGCAGATTTACGATATCACTGGTATTGAGCCTATTTGGGTTGGGTCCTATGATACGCCGGGATCTAGTTATATGGTAAGTCTCTCCAAAGATGGTCAAACTGCCTACATCGCTGATGGTAGTGGCTTGCAAGTGCTAAATGTAAGTGTTCCATCTACTATTACTGATGTCGCTGCTATTGAGCTTGATGGTATTACCTATGCGGCAGTTCCGATGCTAGAGGAGCAATCCGTAATAGTTGCCTCAGGCGAAGGCGGTGTGCAAATTATAAGTTTATATCAAGCTATTTATGAGGCTGGTGATCAATTGCCTCAAGTGGTCGTATTTGACGGCGATATTGATGACTCTTCGACAGTTAGCGTTACTGAAGGTTTTACATTTAGTGTATCTGACGGTCAGTTAACCAGTAACGTTGCACAGATCGAAGTTGAATTTTCTTCTGAGTTAAAACGTGATCAGGGCTTTACTTATATAATTGATGATGACGGTCGCGCCACGATTACAGGATGTGATGGTGCATGTCCAACGGACTTAGTATTACCTGAGAGTTTGGGTGGTATGTCGGTTGCCGCAATCAGTGACTCAGCCTTCGCTGCAGGGAGCGCCACAACGTTAACTATACCTAATTCGGTTACCGAAATTGGTGACTATGCCTTTATTCGAAATAACATAGTACGAGCAACCATTGGTTCCGGTGTAATCAGTATCGGTAAAAGTGCGTTGGCTTTCAATCAATTAAAAGAGCTGAGCTTTCTGGGTGATAGGCCAATATTGAATGATCTCGCATTCGCTACTAACAGAGCTCTGACCTATATTAGCTACTGTCCAGACAAAGCCGGTTGGCCTGGAGATCCTATTTCAACCGGTACCAGTTCAGTTGCGGCGGTTCTTGGTTGTGATGCGGTTAACAAAAATAATCAGGCTTTGGATAGTATTAAAAAAGCTATTTTGAGCGAGGACGTCTCAGGCTTGACGCTGACTGACCTCACTGCATTATTTGGGTTAGAAAACGTAGATAGTAATAATTTTGAACTCTATCTGGGGATGATTAAGTTCTCTTTGGGCTTGGTGTTTGATGAAGTGAGGGTTGCTGATGTACAAATTTTGGTTGATGAAGTAAACCTAGCATTGGCATCATGCTCTAATACTTCCTATATAATTGATGTAACTACGGGAATATATTCAAATGAAGTCAGTTGGTCTCTGCAGACTCTTGATGGGGTAGAGAAATATTCTGGAGGAGCACCTGTGACTGAGATAGTCTGTCTCAGTGATGATCGCTATCAGTTGGTTATGAGAGATAGCAACACTAGCGGCACTTATAACGGTTGGGATTTTGCGAATTTAATATTTGCAGAAGCCAATGGAGATAGTTTATTTAAATATTCATTGGCCGGCGGTATTGTCGAAATAGTGCCTATTAACGTCGGAAATTATGCCAATCAGGTCCCTGTTGCCAATGATATTCTAAACCTAAGTAGTGCTCCGTTAAAAGATCTGGAGATTACGCTTTCCGCCAGTGATGGGGATGATGATCTACTTACCTATAATTTGGTAACAACACCCAAGGACGGCTTTATCCGGTCCTATGCGCCTGGATCCGGAATTGTAGGTGAAAAATTCCTAGGAGGGGCGGATGGTATCCGTGATGTAGCTGTATCTGCTGATGGAAGATTTGCGTTCATAGCGGATTATGCAGCCGGGCTAAAGATTCTTGATCTTAGCGATGTAAGTCAGCCAATAGTGATAAGTGAGTATGATATTACCGGTGGCCAACTTTATGGTGTGACGTTAACCAAGGATGCAAATGTTGTCTACGTCGCTTCGGTTAACTATGGGGTTCTCTCTTTTGATGTCTCTGATCCTTCAAAGCCGGTTTTGCTATCCCAAATGAATCGTGAGGGAACTGCTTACCCTCTGAGTATGGCACTCTCAGAGGATGAAATGACGCTTTATGTTGCTGCATATACAAATGTTTTAATTGTCGATGTATCAAGTCCTGATAATCTCTCTTTGGTACAGTCAGTAAACACCAATAAATTTGCATTCGATGTTGTTGTTTCAGAAACCAGCAATGCGTTGTATCTTGCCACGGGTGAAACTATTCAAAGCTATAGTATCGAAGATTCAAGAAATGCTATATTTTTGGCTGAAATTGATAGTTTAGGTTTGTCCAGAAGTCTTATATTGTCTCCTGATGAGCAAACCTTATTCATAGCCAATGGAGGTGAAGGTATGCGAAGCGCCAATGTTAGTAATCCGTCCATGCCTGAACTAATGGGAGGGGTGAATGCTGATGGATTTATGTTCGGCCTAGCTATGTCTGGAGACGGTAGTCGTGTGTTTGGTTCTGTCAACAGTGGACAATTAGTAACTATAAATACAGAAGATCCACTGAATCCAGTCGCTGTCCGCTCGGTAGCTTCTGTCAGAGATCCGTGGCGGTTAACAAGTGATTTGAGCGGTGAGTTTGTATATGTGGCGGACGGTTATACCGGACTTAAGATAGTTGATGTAGCACATAGAAACATTAGTGAGAGTGACAAAATTTTAGCAAACATCACCTACACCAATACTGGGTCGACCCTGGATAGTGATTCTTTTACCTATTCGGTAAGCGATGGGCGTGATACCAGTCTTGCTGCTCTTGTCACCATAAATTTTATTGATGATGAAGATAGAGATGGGGTTAAAGATTTAGAAGATAATTGTCCAACGCAGGTTAACCCTGATCAAGAGGATTTTGATCAAGATGGTTTAGGTGATGTCTGTGACGCAGATGATGATAATGATGGTGT
>JAQWYJ010000139.1 GCA_029254005.1 Porticoccaceae bacterium
ACTGCCTATAGTTTGATCCAGATTGATCCGGGGCGTTGTTTTCATATGCATTTTTCATACCGTTACTCTATTCGTTACCTCAGACCAAGTCATTAGCCGTATAATTTTCAGTTTTGTCATTTCGGCCAATTGTGTATGATAAAGGATTAAGGAATTTTTTTATGAACAATTTAACTGATTCTGGCGCACTAGTCCGCTTAGCCTTTCAAGGACTCAAGGCATTAGATGTGGATGCTGAAGAAGTCCTTCGACAGTCTGGATTTGACCCACAAAATCTGTATAAAGCAAATTTACGCACGCCGTTTTCAGCACAGCCACAATTTTGGAAAGCTGCCATAGCACTCTCTGGTGACTCTTGCATTGGTTTACACTTGGCCGAAAAAATGCCCGTCTACAAAGGCCAAATACTTGAATATCTCCTGCTCAGCAGCCCTACTTTTGGCGATGGCTTAAAGCGTGTAATGAACTACCAGAGGTTGCTTAGTGATGCCTTACATGGCTCCCTCACTGAATCAACTACGCCGTACATTACTAATTATTTCGCACATCATCAATACGCTACATCGCATTTAGCAGAAGCTATGGTACTAGGGTTGATCAAGGCCTTTCAAGCGGCTACTGATGGAGTTTTTAAGGCCAGTAAAATCGTTTTTAATCACCCACCCAATACTGATCTTGAGGAGTATAAGAGAATTTTTCAGTGTCCCGTGGAGTTCAACGCTAAATCATTTCGTTTGTACTTTCCAGAATCAGTACTTAACTACCGGTCGTTATTTGCTGAACCGCGATTATTAAATGTACATGTGCAAGCTGCTAATCAGCATTTAGCGTTTTTAGAGCAGGGTGATCTAATAAAGTTAGTGCGCAGTCATATGGCGAGTTTACTAGAGTCGGGGAACGTAACGCTAGCGTTGGTGGCAGACCTGATGGACATCACTCCTCGACACCTTCGACACCAATTACAAAACGCCGGCACGAGATTTCAAACGCTACTTGACGACCTTCGTCATCGACTGGCGTTACGCCTGCTATCACAAACCAATGAGGCGATAAGTGAAATTATCTACCTTACTGGATTTTCCGAAGCCAGTACTTTTTATCGGGCTTTTAAGCGTTGGGAAAATACCACACCCATTAAGTACCGTGTTAGTAAGCAAATTAAAGATGTGTAAAATCTTGCTGGTGTTTTAACTTCTCATCAACTAAAAAAAGCGTAGAATGGTCGCCGTTAACAATCTCTCACCTAAACACGTGCTTTGGAGTAACAAAAAGTATGACCGTAAAGACTAATCCCGCATTTGATTTGTTGCGCACGCAGGAAATACCTTCATTAAAGGTTCATTATCAAGAGTATCGTCACAAGGTCACTGGCGCTCAGCACATCCATCTTGCTTCTGATAATACCGAAAACGTATTTTTAGTGGCGCTACGCACTGTTCCTGGTGACTCGACAGGTGTAGCCCATATACTAGAGCATACCGCACTATGTGGGAGTGAAAAATATCCTGTGCGAGATCCCTTCTTTATGATGATAAGGCGTTCTTTAAATACCTTTATGAATGCATTCACAAGCTCAGACTGGACCGCATACCCCTTTGCTAGCCAAAATAAGAAAGACTTTAACAACCTCCTAGGTGTTTATCTGGATTCAGTTTTCTTTGCACGCTTAGATCCCTTAGACTTCGCTCAAGAGGGCCATCGTCTTGAATTTTCAGATGCTGAAGATGCTGATACCGAGTTAACCTTTAAAGGTGTGGTTTACAATGAAATGAAAGGTGCTATGAGTTCGATTAATTCGACACTGTGGCAGACAATGACCAAATATCTTTATCCCACCAGCACCTACCATTACAACAGCGGTGGAGACCCTGCCGCAATTCCAGATCTAACCTACGAGCAATTTAAAGAATTTTATGAAATTCATTACCACCCTAGCAATGCTATATTTGTCACCTATGGCGATATTGCTGCTGCTGAACACCAGGCGAAAATACAAGATCTAGCCCTATATCGTTTTGAAAAATCAGACTGTCAAATCACTGTTGACAATGAAAAAAGATATCAAACACCTCAATATATAGAAGAAATGTATGCGTTTGATGAGACCGAATCTACCGACAATCAAACCCATATTGTTTTGTCTTGGCTGCTAGGAGACTCAACTGATCTAGAAACTACCATGCGAGCTCGACTTCTCTCTAGTATCTTACTAGACAACAGCGGCTCACCACTGCAAAAAGCACTGGAAACTACTAAATTGGGAACATCTCCATCGCCTATGTGTGGTCTTGAGGACTCTCAAAAGGAACTTTGCTTTGCCTGCGGTATAGAGGGCTCAAATTCTGAAGACGCTGATGCGGTAGAAGCGCTTATACTCGGCGTTTTGGAAGATGTCGCTGTCAATGGATTACCTCTTGAGCAGGTCACAGCAAGCTTGCATCAACTGGAACTCTCTCAAAGAGAAGTATCCGGCGGCGGCTACCCCTACGGACTACAACTTATTCTCACCGCACTAACTAGTGCTACCCATCGCGGAGATCCAGTGGCGCTGCTAGACCTTGATCCGGTGCTTACTAAATTGAAAGAAGAAATCAAAGACCCTGCTTTTATAAAGCAGTTGGCTAGAGATATGTTGCTCAACAATCAGCATAGAGTCCGACTCGTGTTAAAGCCTGACATCACTCTAGGTAAAGTCAGAGAACAGCAAGAAAAAGACCGATTAACTCAAATTCAAGCAACGTTGACTGGTACTGAAAAGCAAAAGATTATTGATGAGGCCATTGCGCTTAAACATCGCCAAGAAATGGAAGAAGATCTAGAAATACTACCTAAAGTTAGTATCGATGATATACCTAAGGATATTGTCTACGCAGAAAGACATGGCCTGATTGACACGCCACTGCCTATAACCACCTATAGCGCAGGTACCAACGGTCTTGTTTACCAGCAAGTAATCACCACCATGCCCGCATTTAGCGCAGCGCAAATGGATCTTCTACCACTCTACAGCACCTGTGTAACCGAAATGGGCGTTGGTTCTAAAGGCTATATGGATACCCAGCTATGGCATTCTAGCGTAGTCGGTTCCTACTCTGCATCTGCCAATGTAAGAGCTGATAAAAATAATTTAGACCAATTACATGGCAACATGAGTTTTTCAGCAAAAGGACTAGCATCTAATCAATCCGCAATGACCGACTTGATGCAAAAATCAATAGAACAAGCACGCTTTGATGAACTCCCTCGCTTACGTGAGTTAGTTGCTCAGATAAAGAGCTATAAAGACTCATCGATTGTCGGTAATGGACACATAATGGCTATGAGTGCGGCAGCTAGCGGCCTATCGTCCAGTGCTCAGCTAACTCACCGCTGGAGCGGATTGGCTAGCCTGTTAAATATCAAATCTCTTGATCAGACACTGAATTCAAACGAGGGCCTTGAGAAGCTCTCTGCGGAACTCCAAGATATTCACAGTCTAGTACTGCAGCAGCCCCGTCAATATTTGCTGGTTGCTGAACGTGAACGGCTTGACCTGTTTTCCTCTCAGATGCAAAGAGGGTTTAACCATAGAGTAACACCATATTTTAATGAGACATCATTTATTGACTATCAGCCCAATCTTTCACTGCAGAGCAACTGCTGGATTACCAACAGTCAGGTGAGTTTCTGTGCGCAGGCTTATCCAACAGTACCTGCAGGTCATGCTGATGCAGCTGCACTGACGGTACTGGGTGGTGTTTTACGCAATGGCTACCTGCACAGAGCCATTCGCGAACAAGGTGGTGCTTATGGTGGGGGTGCATCCCAAGATAATCAATCAGGTGCATTTCGATTCTTTTCTTACAGAGACCCTCGTATTGAAGGTACGCTCGATGATTTCAACGGATCCATTGAATGGCTTTTAAGCACATCGCTTGGGCGCGCAAAAGTTGATGAAGCAATTCTTGGTGTGATCGGTAGTCTAGACAAGCCTAGCTCTCCTGCGAGTGAGGCAATACAAGCTTTTCATGCCGAATTAAATGGTCGTAATAAAGCGTCGTCACTGGACTTTAGACACCGCATTTTAGCTGTTACAGAAAATGATCTTAAGCGAGTTGCTGAACACTATTTACGTACTAAACAGGCTCAGATTGCCATTATTACAAATGCTGACTTGGCCTCAAATACTGGCCTAAAAACCGTCACACTGTAATCTTATGAGCGATCATAGCCATGACAACTTATTTGCAAAGCCCTTGGGTAAAGTACCAGGTTTTGTTTTTGATGAGGCCGTGGTAGCAGTTTTTCCAGACATGATTAGTCGCTCGGTGCCAGGGTATGCAACCATACTGGCCCATTGCGGTGAACTTGCATCCCGCTATGTGCAACCTGAAACCAATTGCTATGATTTGGGCTGCTCTCTGGGTGCCACCAGCTTGGCCATCCAATCAAGAATAGAGGGGCGCCGAGCAACGATTGTAGGTATAGATAACTCTCAGGCAATGCTTGAAAAATGCACTGAAATCCTCTCAAAACAGCAGTCTAACACCTCAATCAAGCTACTTCATCAGGATATTAGTGATGCTGAAATCACCAATGCCTCTATGGTCGTTATGAACTTTACTTTGCAGTTCGTTCCAATGGCACAGCGTCTTGATCTTGTTGAAAAAATTTATGCCGGACTTAACCCCGGCGGGTGCCTGGTCATATCAGAAAAACTACGGTTTGAACCCGAAAGTTTAAATAGCCTGCTCGGTGATTTACACCATAGGTTCAAACGTGCTCAGGGATACAGTAGCCTAGAGATTAGTCAAAAGCGTGATTCTATAGAAAATGTCCTCATTCCCGAGACCCTGGACACACATTTAGAGCGACTAAGAGCCTGCGGTTTTCATTCCGCAAGCCCTTGGTTCCAATGCTTCAATTTTTGTTCATTAGTGGCCATAAAATAGCCTAAAGACCATCTTTTAGGTGGTCAACTTTATTGCCATTTTTATCATTTTTCGAACTTTTGGCGTGTAGGGTGGGTGTAGCATAGAGGCAGAACTAAACTTATCCGCTAGCACACTGCGCTCATGTGAAAATGCATTAAAACCCCAAACACCCCCTGACTTACCAATACCACTATTATTAACGCCACCAAAAGGCAAATTAGGGTGCAAGAAATGCATCATAGTCTGATTAACGCAGGTGTCACCAGCACTTGTTTCGCTCAAAATTTTGTCAATATTGTGTTTATCACTGCTGTAAATGTACAGAGCTAAAGGCTTGGGCTTACTGTTTACATACCGTATAACATCATCGGTTTCTTTGTAGGTAATTATCGGTAGCAAAGGGCCAAAGATTTCTTCATCCAAAATAGCGGAATCAAACGTCATACCTTCGATCAATGTCGGCGCTATGAAACGATCAGCATCATCAGTCTGCCCTCCAGTGATTAGTTTGCCACCATTATCCTGAGCATCAGAAAGTAAACGACTTATTCTGTTGTAGTGACTGTCATTTACCACCTGGCAATAGTCTTCGTTAGTCTTAGCATCATCGCCCAAACCATACTGCTTTTTGATACAGGCGACCATCTCCTCGACAAACGTCTGTTTGATCGACTCATGGACATATAGATAATCCGGTGCAATACAGGTTTGCCCATTATTAGTAAATTTTCCCCAAGCAATCGATTCAACCGCTTTCTTAATATTTACCGATTTATCAACGATCACAGGGCTTTTGCCACCTAGTTCAAGTGTTACAGAAGTTAGGTTTTTCGCTGCTGCAGCCATCACATGTTTTCCTACGGCGGGACTGCCTGTAAAAAAGATATGATCAAATGGCATCCCCGTGAGATAGCTAGCAACGTCAACTTCTCCTTGAAACAGACTCACTTCCTCGGGCCTAAAGGCTTCTTCTACGATGCCAGCAATCACAGCCGACATATTTGGAGTCATCTCAGACGGTTTTATAATAACCGTATTACCTGCTGCAATTGACCATATCATTGGTCCAAAGGTGAGGTTAAACGGGTAGTTCCAAGGCGACACCACCAACGTAACGCCCTTGGGCTCTTTCACGATTTTGGAGGAGGTCCCAATCATTGATGCAGTAGGCATTACAGAAACAGGCTTCATCCATTTTTTAAGATTTTTACGCACATGTTTTAGTTCTGCGAGTACGGCCATAATTTCAGACATGTCCACTTCTGCCGGAGGCTTAGAAAAGTCTGCAGCAGCGGACTGATAAATCTTTTCCTGGGCATTACGAAAGGCTTTTTCAAACCGATCAAGCACCTCAAGACGCTGTTTATAATCAGACTTACGAAGTTCCAGTGCATATCTCTGCTGTTGTCCGAAAACATCATTAATAGCCCCTTTTAGTTGCTCATTTAAATCTGCCATCTATACTCCCCCGTTGGTATTTTTTATTCTCGTTGTTTGCATGACTAAAACGATTTTAAGCCTTTGCTTAGTAATGTGGTGGGCGCTCATTATTCTGTTGATTTTCTTGCCCAGCGGTATCTTGAAGTACCTCTATGCGACGCAATAAATTTTGATGCGCCTTCGTCAATGTTTCAATTTCTTGCTGTTGGCGAAATATTTCTTCGCCCATTTCAAGATTAGCCATTTCAATAAAAGTTAATTTTTCTTCCAATGCCTGGAAGCGGTTTTCATTCATAATAGTTCTCTAAACAATCTTATTAGTCGATAATACGTTCGATGGATCAATAATGCACTTTTTGATGCACTGGGTGTTAGCAATTTTTTTAACATTTAAAATGACATAATTAGATATTGAAAATCAGATGTCGTGTGTGAAAAATCATTTACAATGCGGTTTTAATTTATTGGTCTTGTTATGCTGCCTTCTACAATAAACTATGATGACTTTTTTGAATGGCTCAAATCCTCTGATTTAGAGGGATGGCACGATGATTTATCAAAATTGGTTAGTCAACAACTAGATAGCAAACGTTGGGGTGATATGCCGGCCTGGATTCAGGCGATGCAAAATTTGCCTGACATAAAGAGCGCAGTGCAGCGTTTTGATGAGGGCGTAATGATCGGCAATGTTGATGATATAACGCCAAAGATTCGCAGAGAACTGCAAGAGGCTCTGATGGGTTTACATCCATGGCGGAAAGGGCCATTTAGTCTTTTCGGTCTGTCTATTGAGACAGAGTGGCAGTCAGACTGGAAATGGGATCGCGTTTTACCGCATATTCAGCCTTTGCATAATCGACTTGTTTTAGATGTCGGCTGCGGTAATGGATACCACTGTTGGCGAATGTTTGGAGCCGGAGCCAAGAGAGTCATTGGAATCGATCCATCAGCGAAATTTGTCTTTCAGTTTAATGCCATTAAGAAGTATGCCGGCGTCACTTTACCCATAGACGTGTTACCAATAGGTATAGAACACATGCCGACAACGTTGGCAGCCTTTGACACGGTTTTTTCTATGGGGATTCTTTACCACCGTCGATCACCCATGGATCATCTTAGAGAGTTGCGCGAGTTATTGCGCCCCGGAGGCCAATTGGTGCTGGAAACCCTCGTCATAGACGGCCCTGAGGGTCAAGTATTAGTACCTGAGGGACGTTATGCAAAAATGCCCAATGTTTGGTTTCTTCCATCACCACTAACGTTAGTGAGCTGGCTCAGGAAACAGGGCTTTGTTGAGCCTAAGATGGTTGATATAAGTACCACCACTATCAAGGAGCAACGCAGCACTCCTTGGATGAACTATGACTCTCTAAAAGACTTTTTGGATCCCCAAGACTCTACTAGGACCTATGAAGGGCATCCAGCACCGAAACGCGCAGTGGTGGTTGCCCAATTGCCCTTTTAAATCACTATTCATCTTGCAATATCAGTAAACAATCAATCCCTTAATGCAATTTCAGCAGGAACATGCTTATATCCCAAGGTTTCAGCTACCGCCTGATAGGTCACCAAACCTTTGTAAACATTCAAACCATTTTGTAAATTCTCATCATTAAGCAAAGCGGCCACAGGATTATTAGCCAAGGCAATTGCATAGGGTAAGGTTGCGTTGTTTAGAGCCATAGTCGCTGTGCGCGCCACACCACCGGGCATATTAGCTACACAGTAATGAACTACTTCGTCAATCACATAGGTTGGTTGAGCATGAGTGGTTGCCTTAGATGTCTCAAAACATCCGCCCTGATCAATGGCGACGTCTACCACTACGCTACCTTTTTTCATACGGCGAATTAAATCTGCGCTGAGCAACTTAGGCGCAGCAGCACCTGGAACAAGAACTGCGCCGATGACTAGATCCGCTTCTAATGCATATTCTTCAATAGCAGATGCCGTCGAGTAGACGCAATGAGCTCGGCCTTCATACTCATTATCTAACTGCCTTAACCGCGGTATAGAGCGATCCAAGATTGTCACATCAGCACCCATCCCCACAGCCATCAATGCGGCATTATCGCCCACCACACCGCCGCCAATCACTAAGACTTTTGCCGGTGCAACACCGGGTACACCCGCTAATAAAACACCTCGTCCACCCTGCGCTTTTTCTAAATGATGCGCCCCAGCCTGCACCGACATGCGACCAGCAACTTCAGACATCGGTGCTAGAAGAGGCAAGCCTCCTTGTGGGTCTGTAACTGTTTCATAGGCAATACAAATAGCACCAGAATCAATTAGTAACTGTGTTTGTTCTGGATCTGGTGCAAGATGCAAGTAGGTATACAAAACTTGACCTGAGCGCAACATCTTACACTCCTGAGCCTGGGGTTCTTTGACCTTCACGATCATATCAGCCCTAGCAAATATTTCCTTGGCAGTAGTAACGATCTCAGCACCAGCGGCGATATACTCTTGATCACTAAAATCAATTCCTAGACCCGCATTATGTTCGACAAGCACTTTATGACCATGTTTAGACAATTCCAATACTGAAGAAGGAATTAAACCGACCCGGTACTCATGATTTTTAATTTCTTTTGGCACGCCTATCAACATGATTACTTATCCTTTTAGTTAAGCCACATTTGAGTAAATTTTATATGGTTATTTTAAATAATAGGCATAATATTTATTACTTATTTATGGTTTTTATTATAATATTTTAGTGTTTATTACTTATTTACGAGAAAAAACACTTAAATTTTATATAAGATTAAATCCTCTCAAGAAAAGGACATGAAATGAAGGCACAATCTAACAATGCAGAGACTCTAGGAAAAATTGATCGCAATATTTTGCGCATCCTTCAAAAAGATGGACGCATAAGCTACACAGACCTTGCACGACAGGTAGGACTATCAGTAACACCCTGCATAGAGCGAGTTAAGAGAATGGAGCGCAGCGGCCACATACTTGGCTATAGCGCCGAGCTCTGTCCGCAAAAGTTAGCTGCAGGTCTAGTTGTTTTTGTACAAATTCGACTCAATCATACCTCTCAAAAAAACTTTGAAGAATTTCGTAGTTCGGTGTTAGATCTGGAGAACGTACAAAGCTGTTTTTTAGTCTCCGGAAATTATGATTATTTACTTAAAGCTAGGGTTGCCGATATGACCGCATACCGAGAACTTCTGGGCAACCGCATCCTAAAGTTACCGGCAGTACAAGAATCAACCAGTTATGTAGTAATGGAAGAGCTCAAAGAAACCATGGAAATAGCTATTAACTACACTAGATAATGATGTTTAAAAATTCGTTAAAATCGGAGGCATTGCCTGTCGGCGATCTTTCAGCAAAACTTGAAGGTCAACTAAAAAATCATCTTGACGACTTAGCCCCTCCAAAGAACTCTCAACCTTAGTCGTTAATGCATCACTTAGCGACCTCCTCAGCTGTACTAACTGGCCTTCAAATTCGGATGCTAGAGCAGCGCCAATAACTTTATCTACATTTGAGCTAACACGAACTGATGGATCATCTAGCGTACCAGAAAGTATCACATTTAGATTTCCTTGATTAATCGTATTAAAAGCTTCAACAATCATCTGCTCAGCCTTTCCTTCCATTGTTTGATGTATGTCTACTTTAGCATCACGCACAGAAGCCATAATGTAGACATCTAAAGCTGTTGTTATGGAGCCTCTGGCACTTAAATCTAATGAGCCTTCGGTTAACCCAAGAGATACATTTGGATACGCAAAAAGAGCTGTATTACTCAATACTACATTTTTTATATTTAGGTTAAATTGATTTTGTGAAATGCCTTTATCGCGGCCCAAGATAGCGCTAAAGGTCAGCTGTTCGTTGGCCTCTCCCTGTGCACTTATCTCAACGCTTGCAGACGTATCAGCTGCATTTAGTGGATAGGTAATATTAGTCAACCTGCCCTTGAGAGCTAAGTCACTGGCAGCAAGCGAGAGATGACCAGAAAAGACTGCCTCACGCAGCAATACTTGTGGTGAAGGATTCTCTTCTCGAAAGGCAACCAGTCTGCCTTGTCCTCGTTTAGGCGCTATCTCCTCACGATTAACTGAAGTGTTACCGACAGCTGTTTGAATACCAGCTAGCCAGCGATGTATTTGCGCACCGAAAACGTGTTTTGCAAATTGAACATCATCAACTGACAATGCGGCACTTTTTATTAACAGCTCGGCCGCTTCATCTGGCAGTGCTTTGATATCTGCTAGGCTTCGCCTAACATTTAATTGATCCTCTTGCAGCTGCGCTTCTAGTGACTGCATAAACTCTATATCTTTAGCCAAATCATCCTTGAGTGACTTTAAACTCTGTAATTTTTGTATAAAATTAGCATTCCTTGAGCGCTTCCAGCGCGCTCGGTATTCCGCAAGTTTATCTTCACTTGGTAGCCGCTCAATATTTGCGGCCCAGCGCGACTTGACACGCTGAATCTGCTGTTGAGTGGATCTTACCTCAACCATTATTTGTCTCTCCGCCACAGACAACATAGGTGCTATATCTTCCATGGATAAATTTGGCAACAGAGTCATAAAATCAAAATCAGGGAGTCTGTTCGGTGATGTTTTATCCAATATTCCTGAGTGTTTACGCGTACTGTTAATTTGTAACTGACTCAACTCAAGGCGATCTATAGTAAGTGCCTTCTGAACCGGCATAACACCATCAATATGAAGCTTAACCCAACCAATATCGATCAGATTAACCATAGGGTTCTGCGCATCGGTTACTCTAAATCCCTTAAGCTCAACCTTGGTTGGCCATAAATCGATATTTACAGACTCCAGTTCAACCTTAGCACCATTCAATTCACTACCTGACATGATGATAACATGTCTTAACAAGCTATTAGCGAACACTACTATTACTAAAACCAGGACCAACAAGACGATGATACCCCAAGGTCTTATCCAGCGAGTCATTTAGCGCTCCTATCACCTAATGATTTATAGGCACTAAGTACACGACTACTTCTTAACCAGACAATTAACCGACGTCTCTGCACCCAAGACATAATCGTTAATCGGTATTGCTCAATTAATATTTTGGTCCCTATGAAAACACCGGGCGCAAGCAACAGGCACAGGCATAAACTCCCTAGCATTAAACTATTATTGAACTGCAACAGCCTCCAAAAACTGATCTGGTACATGGCTGTCCAGAAGCTCTGTAGATCCTCTATGTGCAACAACCAAAATCCAAAGCCTTCAGACATAGGATCAACGACATAAGCGACACCAGAAAAAAAACCTAAACTGAGACTAAAGACACTAAGATTAACCCGCACAATTACTACCAACAGCAATAAAAACATATTATGTACCGCCAAAAATGGCGTTAAGCCAACAAACATACCAAGACAGAGCGCCAAGCTAATTTGCCATGGACTATCATCCGAATTGATTGCTTTTAGCCCTTTCGCAAGCAAACTAATCATACAAAGCGTCCCACTTTTTCCATTTCTTCATACCTGCCTAACGGCTTATCTAAAAGGTAAGTTATCATTTTAAGTCAATTGAAGCTGGACTTTGTATATCCCAAGAACGCTGAACATCCAAAATAATCGTCTTTAGCCAACCTCACTAGTTGACTCAATCACTCCCCTCACCTATAGTACGCGGCCTCAGAAATGAGTCTCAGCGCACTCGTAGCTCAGCTGGATAGAGTACTCGGCTACGAACCGAGCGGTCGGAGGTTCGAATCCTCCCGAGTGCGCCATATAGTACCAATAAACCTCTGTTTTTACAGGGGTTTATTGTTTTTTTGGCCCCATAAGTTATACAGTTACAGCTGCGGTCAAAAAAAAAAACAATTATTAACCTCTAATCACCGCCCCCTC
>JAQWYJ010000028.1 GCA_029254005.1 Porticoccaceae bacterium
AGCAATACACCGTTCTTGGGGGAGGGGCCTTTGTGGTCATAGTCGGTTTGACCTTGATACTGCATAAAAAAACTCCGTTTTAAATAATCAGCTTGGCTTGCGCTGATATGGCCCTCTTGATGATGCGGAGGTGATTAATAAAAGTTGACGGTACAAGTATACGCGACATAAAAGCATAGAGATTGATTAAATAGAACGGTTTTATTAGCTGACCGATGGACAGCATACAGCTATAATGTGCAAGTCTAAAATAACTGCATATTACTCATGAGCAAGCCTACATCAGATCGCCGAACATTTGCCATTATCTCGCATCCAGATGCAGGTAAAACGACTATTACCGAAAAATTGCTTCTATTGGGTAACCTAATTCAGGTAGCAGGTACTGTAAAGGGGCGAAAAAGTGACCGTCACGCCACCTCTGACTGGATGGCCATGGAAAAGGAGCGCGGAATTTCAGTCACATCTTCAGTTATGCAGTTTCCTTATCATGAATGTATGGTCAATCTGTTGGATACCCCTGGCCATGAGGATTTTTCAGAAGATACTTACCGCACCTTAACAGCGGTTGATTCTTCACTAATGGTGATCGATGGCGCTAAGGGTGTTGAGGCGCGAACCATTAAGTTAATGGATGTATGTCGACTTCGAGATACCCCAATCCTTGCGTTTGTCAACAAAATGGATCGTGATATTCGTGATCCAATTGATCTGCTTGATGAAATCGAAAGCGTCTTGAATATCAAGGTAGCCCCAATCAACTGGCCCATTGGTATGGGTCGTGAATTTCGTGGGGTTTATAATTTTTATACAGATATTATCCATGTCTATGTCCAAGGAAAGGGGCATACATTAACTGATGACATTCAGGTGCAGGGACTTAGTTCAGATGAGGCTCGAGAGGCATTGGGAGATTACGCAGATGATGTACTGGACGAACTTGAGCTAGTCAAGGGGGCTACAAGTCTGTTCGATATGGAGGAATTCTTGTCTGGCAAGCTTGCGCCAGTATTTTTTGGCACCGCCTTGGGTAACTTTGGTATTCGAGAGATGCTAGATGATTTTGTTCGTTGGGCACCGCCGCCACAGCCGCGTTTGACGTCTGATCGAGAGGTGGTTGCAAGTGAGTCTTCGTTCAGCGGCTTTGTGTTTAAGATACAAGCGAATATGGATCCAAAACACCGTGACCGCATTGCTTTTTTACGAATATGCTCTGGAAAATATTCTAAAGGTATGAAAATGAAGCACGTGCGGACCGGCAAAGATGTACGAGTATCTGATGCATTTAGCTTTAAAGCGGGGGAGCGTATTTCTGTTGAAGAGGCAATTGCTGGTGACATTATAGGGTTACATAATCACGGTTCGATACAGATTGGTGACACATTTACCGATGGGGAGGTGCTGAAGTTTAGTGGAATTCCACATTTTGCTCCCGAACTCTTTAAGCGGATACGCCTCAAAGATCCTTTGCGAGCTAAACAACTGCAAAATGGTATTCGTCAATTATCAGAAGAGGGAAGTACTCAAGTTTTCTTTCCATTCCGAAATAATGACGTTGTAGTAGGGGCGGTGGGGCAGTTACAGTTTGATGTTGTAGCCTATAGATTAAAAGAGGAGTACGGCGTTGATGCTATTTATGAACCGGTTAATGTGCATACTGCTCGATGGGTCGAATGTGATGATAGTAAGCACTTAGACGAAT
This sequence comes from Porticoccaceae bacterium, assembly GCA_029254005.1. Taxonomy (GTDB): domain Bacteria; phylum Pseudomonadota; class Gammaproteobacteria; order Pseudomonadales; family Porticoccaceae; genus HTCC2207. The sequence goes on from JAQWYJ010000028.1 coordinate 1,703, forward strand.
TTCGTCGCAAAGCAGAAGATAATCTGGCCGTCGATGGCGGAGGGCATCTGACCTATTTGGCACCCACCAGAGTTAATCTGTCGCTTTCTGAAGAGCGTTATCCTAATGTAAAGTTTAGGGCAACGCGAGAGCATTAAAATAGTGATAGCTTTTTAAGCTGAGGATTTTGGAGTGAGTTTAGAAGAGTTACCAAACATTATCTCTCAAGACGCTGTACCAGAGCACTTAAGAGCAAAGCGCAACCGATTTTCTCGCTGGTTAGGCTTTTCAGTGCTGAAACTTATGGGATGGAATATTAAAGGCGTTATTCCCAATCTGAAGCGCTTTATTGTGATAGGTGCTCCGCATACCTCAAACTGGGACTTCATTCTTGCAATGGCGTTTATATTGGGCCTTAATTTAAGGTTACGATGGATGGCTAAACATACGATTTTTAAACCTGGTATCAGGTGGTTGATGATGTGGCTTGGTGGAATTCCCACAGATCGAACAAATCCAAAACTAATTGTTGAAAATGTTGCCAAAATAGCAAAAAAAGAGCGCGGTGTGATTATTGGTTTAACACCGGAGGGTACACGAAAAAAGGTGATTAAATGGAAAACTGGATTTTTACGGCTAGCAAAAACCTTAGATTGTCCTATTCTCATGATTGGTTTGGATTTTCCCAGCCGAATGATTGTTGTTGGTGCGCTTTTTCACCCTACCGGAGATAATGATGCCGATCTTGCGTTTATCAGAGACTACTATAGTCAATTTGAAGGAAAATATTCTGATCAGTTTTAGTATCTAAATAAGTAAGTATGCGCACACTCTTGTCAATGTCCCTGTTAAATCTGGGTCTGTAGAAAAGGCTAGCTCAATGGTTTCACGAGGATATCCAGCAAACTCCGAACAGGTTCCAGTGCACCTCCGAGGAAATAGGAGTGCAGCTACTCGCTGGTTTGGTAGGACTGTACTTTCTGCGTTTGGTTGGCACGTTCAAGGCCAGATACCCAATGTCAAACGATTGCTGATTATTGTCGCTCCTCACACTTCAAATTGGGATTTTGTTTTTGCCATGGCTGCGATATTAGGACTCAATCTCAGAGTTCGGTGGATGGGGAAGCATACTATATTTAAATTTGGGGTTACTTGGTTCATGCGTTGGCTAGGTGGAATTCCAACAGATAGAGGTAACCCTGAACAGTTGGTGCGCTATGTTGCTGATTTATCTGATCGAGAGGGTGGCGTAGCAATTGGCATGGCTCCAGAGGGAACTCGTAGCAAAGTTACGCGCTGGAAGACAGGTTTTCTGAGGATCGCCAAACTAATTGATTGCCCCATATTATTGGTCGGGCTAGATTTTGAAAAAAAAAGGTTTGTTATCGACGAGATCTATCATCCCTGTGGCGATAATGAGCAAGATATGGCCGCGTTAAAAGAGTACTATAGGGGGTATCACGCAAAGCATCCCGAAAAATACTAATAAAAAATGTTAATACTCACTTACGCTAAACGTATTGATTAAACGGAATTTTAAATTTATTTTAGTTTCAATTATGGTTTTTTTAGTCTCATGCGTCCGATCATGGGTTCCATTGGATTAATCACCTTTCCATCGCTCTTTTGGTTTGATTTAACGCCACCGACCGTCTTAGTCGCCATTCAAGTTTAGATTTTTATTGTTATTAGTTTTTGGATATGGGATTTTTTCATAAACACTGTCCTGATTAGTATGGAGGATATTATTCAAAGACTAACATTCCACTCTGTGGATAAGCCAAGACCTATGTAAATTAGATTATGTTTTCTGTTTTCTGTTTTCTGTTTTCTGTTTTTGTATTGTTTTTGTAATAGGTTTTTTGCTCTTAGCTAAATTTGGAGAAGACAATCCTGCGCCTTAAATTGTTGAAAATCTATTTTCTTCACAGCCTTCTTGGGGATGAGATGTGAGAGAGTATTTGTGGTCTCGGCATGGATTTTATTACTATGTCTTTGCTATTTTTCCCGTAGCTTAGGAGATGGCCATTAATTGATTTAACGTTGATGCACAGGCTTGCGCGACTTCTTTTCCTTTAATTAAAAAATGTGACTCAAAAAAATGCTGATGTTCCTCGCTATCATGAAAATGATGTGGTGTTAGCACTGCTGAAAAAACAGGCATACCGGTATCTATTTGCACGCGCATTAAATTGTCAATAACAGTAGATGCTACAAATTCGTGTCGGTAGATACCTCCATCCACAACCAGTGCAGCAGCTACTACAGCGGCATATTTTTCACTCTCTGCTAATGCTTTGGCGAAAAGAGGAATTTCATAAGCACCGGGCACCTCAAAATAGCTGATTTGCTTGTCAGTTAGACTGGTTATTTCCTGCTTGAAGGAGTTGCTTAGTTGGTCAACAATGTCTTTGTGCCAAGTTCCTTGAATAAATGCAATGCGAGGACGACGTACGATTTCTTGAATAGATGTAGTCATAAAAAGCTCAAATCAATTTTTTCAGTGACATCTGCGGCCACTATGTATTGGGTTGAGGGCTGATAAGAAAAAGATATGCCTTAATCGCACAGGGCCGCTCGGATAATTGTAACCTTGCAGTCATCCGACATTGTATTCATCTAAATCTTAATCTCATAACCAGACTTTAACTGTCGGCTTTGGAATCGCACCAAATCTGCTTGTCCTCCAAACAAAATGCTGTTTGGAGCGCCCGCGGGCTACCTTTACATTTAGGATTACCGCCGGTGAGGAATTTCACCCCGCCCTGAGAAAACCCACGCTAATCGTGAGAGCCGAGATTATAGTAATATTAGATAAAGCTTTACAATTAAAATGCACAGCACAAATTCCTATAGTCGATATACGTAATTGTATATTAATAATTTTTAAGACATCACAGGCGGCTAATTATTTACTCCCAGGCATACATTACTGTGGGTTCACTCAGTTACTCTTTGCTCTATTGATGGCTACAATTTATAGTATGATGATGGCACCATCGTTGGTTTAAGATGATTTCGGGTCATATTTTGGAGTTTATAATGCTTGAAAAAACATCACCGTTTTCACGCTTTTTGGTTGTAGCAGCTGCATTTGTCATTGTTGTGTCTGGTCTAAAAATGGCTGGGCCGTTTCTAGTACCTTTTTTGCTGGCTGTCTTTATCGCAATGGTTGTTTCCCCTCTATTGGCTTGGCTTAAAGGTTTCCGTATTCCTAATGGAATAGCTATTTCTCTGGTTATAACTGTTGTCCTGTTAACTGGTTTGCTTCTCGGTGCAGTGATTGGTTCATCAGTGGACAATTTTAGAGGAGATATCCCTGAGTATTCTGCAAAACTGTCGCTGTTAAGCGGTTCTGTTCAACAATGGTTAAGTCATCATGGAATTACCATAGATGCTGAACAGTGGAGTAACAGTTTTGATCCAGCCGCTGTGATGGGGGTTGTAGGTAGTACGTTGGCCTCTTTTGGTAATGTTATGACCAATACGGTAATGATTTTACTCACGGTAATTTTTATCTTGGCTGAAAATGTTAGTTTCGGAGACAAATTGCGTAGCGCAAGGGGACATGAGAGTTCTCAAAAATGGTTGAGCACCTTTGCTGATAGTGTGTACAGTTATTTGGCAATTAAAGCTGCGATCAGCCTACTTACGGGGGTCATTATCTTTTTGTGGCTAGTCTTTCTCGGCGTGGACTATGCAATATTGTGGGGCTTAGTTGCTTTTTTGCTTAATTTCATCCCGACGGTGGGATCTTTTATTGCCGCAGTACCAGCCGTGCTCTTAGCATTAGTGCAGCTAGGTGTTCTTCAAGCAGGACTGACGTTGATAGGTTTTGTTGTCGTGAATCTATTTATGGGCAGTGTTTTAGAGCCTCGTTGGATGGGACGTGGTTTAAATTTATCACCTTTGGTGGTATTCATATCCTTAGTGCTTTGGGGGTGGGTGCTTGGGCCTGTTGGTATGCTGTTATCCATTCCGCTGACCATCATGGTGAAAATAGCGTTAGAAAACCAAGAGGATACTCGTTGGATTGGGGTTATGTTGGGCGCAGGAAAACGTTTAGACTCTGACCTAAGCTATATTGGGGGTCAACAACTGCAAGCGCCTAAAGACCCTTCAGTTTAGATAAAATCTGGAGCGCATTTCAGCTACTAAGATTGGATGGTTTGTCTAAATTTAGGCGTGGCGCATAAGTCGTTGTTTTTGTCTGTTCCAGTCACGTTCTTTGTCGTCCATGCGTTTGTCATAACTGACTTTGCCTTTTGCTAAGGCAATCTCGCACTTAATAAGATGATTTTTCCAATAGAGTGCAGTGCAAACCGCAGTATGCCCTTTTTGATTTACGCCTTCTTCAAGCTTTTGCAACTCTCGATAATTTAGCAGTAACTTACGCGTTCTTTTAGCGTCTGTAACAAAATGCGTTGAAGCTGATAGTAGAGGTGTTATGTTGGTTCCTATTAACCAGGCTTCGCCATTTTTAACAAAAACATAGGTGTCGGTAAGGTTAACTTTACCTTCTCTTAAGCTTTTTACTTCCCATCCTAGAAGGACGAGGCCAGCCTCAAATTTTTCTTCAATAAAGTAGTCATGTTTGACTTTCTTGTTTAAAGCTATGGTATTTGAAGCTTGTTTTGGTTTTTTCTTTGTCATTATCCAAGTATACGTGGCGACAAGGTTTTATCATAGATTATTAGTTATAATGTATCTAGATTTTGTATTTGTTAGGTAGTCAGGATGCAAATAGGTACAATTTATCTACGGGCAATTGAGAGGGTAATATGGCACTACAAAAAAAAGGAATGCATGGGGCTTGGACGAGTCGATGGACGTTTATTATGGCTGCGACTGGATCGGCTGTAGGTTTGGGGAATATGTGGAAATTTCCCTACGTCGCTGGAAGTAATGGCGGTGGAGCCTTCGTGCTAATTTATCTGGCATGTATCTTACTAATAGGCGTACCTGTAATGATGGCAGAGGTGCTTATTGGACGTCATGGCCGGCAGAGTCCAATTAATTCGATGAACGAAGCTGTACATGTTAGTGGCGCTGATTTGCGATGGCGCAGTGTCGGTTGGATAGGTGTTATTGCTGGACTATTAATCCTGTCTTTTTATGCTGTTATTGCTGGTTGGGCTTTAGACTATATTTTGTTGATGTCTTCAGGAGAACTTCAGGGCATTAATGGTGCAACTGCCAGTGCAGCCTTCGATAACTTATTGTCTAACCCCGGACGGCTGATTGCTTGGCAAACATTATTTTTGATGTTGTGTGTTGGAGTGGTTGTAGGTGGTGTTAAAAAAGGCTTAGGAATTGCCGTTGAAACATTAATGCCATTGTTATTTTTGATGCTTTTGATGCTGCTTGTATTTGCTGTGCTAAGAGGAAATTTTGCAGCCGCTGTTGGTTTTTTGTTCAATTTTGATTTGGATGCTCTCACCTGGCGTGGCGTGCTTGAAGCTATGGGACAAGCTTTTTTTACCTTAAGTATTGGTATGGGAGCTATTATGGCCTATGGAGCCTACATGCCGCAGGATGCAAATATTGGTAAAACCATTCTTATCGTTGCTTTTTTTGATAGCGCAGTTGCCATTATTTCGGGCCTTATTATCTTCTCGATTGTGTTTGCTACTCCAGGTATTGAGCCTAGTGCTGGTCCTGGACTTATGTTTATTAGTTTACCTGTGGCTTTTGGGGGTATGCCTGGCGGCCTTCTCATTGGAGCTCTGTTTTTTGTCTTGGTGTCTATTGCGGCTTGGAGTTCTGCTATTTCCTTACTTGAACCCTGTGTAGCCTGGTTGATGGAGGCGAAAAATATTAGCCGCGTCAAAGCGAATTTTGTTATTGCAGGGCTAGCCTGGGTACTAGGATTAGGGAGTGTTTTCTCGTTTAATATTTGGGCTGGTTATACGTTTGCTGGCTTTACTTATTTTGATTTCTTAGACTTCATTACGGCAAATATTATGTTGCCCATAAGTGGATTATTGATTACCTTATTTGTAGGTTACTTCATTAAAAGAGAGATTATTGATGCTGAGATGCAGGGGAACTCAGAACAAGTAATGCGGTTATGGGAGCTTACAATAAAATATATCGCTCCTTTTGCTATTGCTCTGGTGTTTATCATGGGTGTTTATGACAAATTTACCTCGTGAGAGCTAATTAGTTTTGGCTACCGTTAAACGATCAGCATTAGTTATGCATTCTGATCAGGCGATGTATGATTTAGTCAATGATGTAACAGGCTATCCTTCCTTTATGGATGGATGTCACAATGTACAGATTTTTGAACATACAGCTACAACTATGCTTGCGCGATTAGACTTAAAAAAAGCGGGCGTAAAATTAAGCCTGTTAACACGGAATCACTTGCAGGGGCCAAGGCATATAAATATGACCTTAGAAGATGGGCCATTTAAAATGTTTCGTGGCGATTGGACGTTTACGCCATTAACAGATAGTGCTTGTAAAGTAGAGCTTGATTTGGAATTTGAGTTCACTAGCAGAAGCCTCAGTTTTGCAGCCTCCAGTCTCTTTTCAGGAGTAGCAAATAATTTGGTTGACTCTTTGTGTAAGCGCGCTGATATTGTCTATGGTGTATCTATTGGATGATCATAAGTGTTTCATTGATGTAGAAGTTGCCTACGCGTTGCCTGAGCAACAATTTCTTATAAACCTTAGGGTTCCTCTTGGAACGTCGGCAATTCAAGCTGTCGAGAAGTCTGGTTTGTTGGAACGGTTCATCGGCCTTGATGTAACCAATATAGGAATCTTTTCTCAACGGCTAGGTTCCAAAGGTATGGCTAGCGCAGATGTTTATGTCTTGGAGGCGTTTGATAGGGTGGAGATTTATCGACATCTTAGCGTGGACCCAAAAGAAATTCGTCGTCGAAGAGCCAACAAATCGGTTCAAAAGATGAACATTAAAAGCCCTCTATGACCAATCAGGGGCGTTTTATGGTTTGCATTCTGCCGTAGGTTATTGATCGCAATATCCATTCCAGAGGACCGAATTGAAAGCGTTGCATCCAACTATGTGAGCATGCTATCTGAAATATCCAGATTACTACTACGACGTAAATTTGCTCGATTCTATTAAAGCTACCAAATTTTCCTAAGCCCCAACCATAAAAAATAAAGCCGCAGATTAAGGTTTGTGATATGTAGTTAGTCAGTGCCATTCTGCCTACATTAGCCAAAGCTCTTTTGGCTGAGGGAAACAGCTGACTCCTTGAGAAAGCTAAAATCCAACACATATAGCTATAAGCCAAAAGTAGGCTGCCCCAATAATTTTCTAGAGAGAATATTGCTTCAATGGGAAATTCCTTAGCTATGTTGCTGTTTATGCGGGCACAAATGATAAAGGCCCCTAAGATAAAAAATATAAGTCCCTGTAACTGCAACGATTTTCTAGTAAATCTATGGCCAAAAAAATCGATCTTAAATAATGCAATACCAATCATCATTAAGCCCAATACACGACAACCATAAAACAGTCCATTAACTAACATATCATCTGCCATTGCGTGTCGGTGATCCATTTGTCCTATCCAGCTGGATTGATTGGCAATAATTTCAGACTCGATTAATAGTTCATCAGGTCTCCAGACCATCAACAATTCATGAAGATCCGCTTCATTCATATAGGACATTGCCGCTGCAGGTAGCGCAAAAAAAACTGCATTAATAGCCAGTAATAGGAGTGCCCACAACAAAAGGAATCGTGGGGATTTATGTCGAAAAAAGTAGATGACCATCCCGGCGACGGAGTAGACAAATAGTATATCTCCATACCAAAGAAGGTATAGGTGCATCAGGCCGAGCAGGGCTAGGGCGCTCATTCGTCTAAAATGTAAAAAGGCAGAGTTCAATTGTTTTTGTTCTGCCCCAGAGGTCATGATAAAAAAACCTGTTCCAAACAGAACCGCAAAAATAGTCATGAATTTTTGTTCAGCAAAGAAATGTGTAAAATAATAAACAGCTCGGTTAGATCCTGAGAAGTCTCCGAAAGACAATGGATTACTTAAAGCCGATGAAATCATTGCAAATGTTTGGATATTGACCAGTAATATTCCCAGAACGGCAATTCCGCGAATAATATCTATACTGGCTAATCGGGCATTTTCAGGGGTCGGACCTCTGACTAATGATTCTTTTGATGCTTGACGTAACACCTCGTTGATCACTTCACTATCCTTGTGAGTATCAATAGTCGAATTCAGTCAGCTTTTATACAAGATTCATTTAGCTGAAGACGTTTTCCCTATCGAACTAGGTATATAGTCTCCTACTACGTCTTTCATAAGACCGTTTTTATCGAAATACACAGTCATGCTTTGCTCGGTCTCAGCCCCCGTAGCAGAGATATTTCTAAAGACATAGTCCCAGCGGCCAGTATTAAAGGAGTCTGTCACTATAGGCGTTCCTAGAACAAACTGTACCTGAGTTTTCGACATGCCAGGTTGTAATTTATCGACCATCTCTTGATCAAGAATATTACCTTGTTGGACATTAATTTTATGTACGCCAGGGAATTTTATCCAGCTGCAACCCGATGAGAGTAGAGTAATAAATATCAACGTTAAAATAAAAAATCGCATGACGGGCTTCCAGTTAGGCTCGATTAAAGAGATAATTACTATATTCAAAATTTTCAAGAAGAGCAAATTATGATTCATAAAGATCACGAGCTTAAGAAGGCTGGTCTAAAGGTCACTTTACCACGGATTAAAATCCTTCAGATATTAGAAAATACGCCTGAATGGCACATGACAGCTGAGGATATTTATCAAGCACTGCGAGATGCTCAGGAAGATGTTGGCATCGCTACAGTGTACAGGGTATTAACTCAATTTGAAGCAGCTGGATTGATTACCCGGCACAGCTTCGATAATGGTCCAGCAGTCTATGAGCTTGATCGTGGTGATGGTCATGACCACATGGTATGTACCGAAACTGGAAAGGTTGTTGAATTTCAAAATCCTGAAATTCAGAAGCTGCAAGAAAAAATTGCCAAAGACAACGGATACAAAGTGGTTGGACACAGTTTAGTATTATACGTAAAGCCAATTTAATCGCGTACCATGCCATGTAGGACACAGTCAAAGGAAATAAAAAGACCTAAATGCCAACGTTGAAGCAAGTTGAAATTTTTTTAAATGCATGGGCTGATGCCATGTGGAGCACACCACTGGTTATTTTGTTAGTCGGAGGTGGATTATTTTTTATGATTTACTCGCGGTTCCGACCTTACCGCTACTTTGGTCACGCTATTGATTTATTGCGTGGAAAGTATAGTGATCCTAATGACCCCGGACATATTCCTCATTCTCAGGCACTAGCTACCGCGCTCTCTGGAACCCTTGGTTTAGGTAACATTGCCGGGGTGGCCATCGCTATCAGCATGGGAGGGCCTGGTGCCGTATTTTGGATGTGGGTAACTGCCATTGTTGGTGTGTCCACTAAGTTTTACACTGCATCACTGGCGATAATGTTCCGCGGTAAAGACGCTGATGGTTCGGTTCAAGGTGGGCCAATGTATGTTATTACAGAGGGCATGGGTAAGCGTTGGTATCCCTTAGCAGTTTTATTTGCAGTGGCCTGCACTATTGGTGCGCTACCACTGTTTCAAGCAAATCAATTTATTCAATTATTACGAGACGTCATCGCAATTCCAGCGGGCATGGCAACCGCGGATGATCATTTTACCTTTGACCTTTTGTCCAGCGCTATTGTGGCAACTCTGGTAGGCCTGGTGATCATTGGACGAATTGAGAGAATTGGACGCATTACGGTAAAGCTAGTGCCTGCGATGGTGCTAATGTACTTGTTTATGACCGTCACTGTGCTCTTTACTTACGCTGCGGATATTCCAGCGACATTGCTGTTGATCGTAACGGATGCCTTTACTGGTGAGGCAGTTGCTGGCGGCTCCATCGGCGCAGTGATACTTATTGGTGTGCGAAGAGGTGCATTTTCTAATGAAGCTGGTATAGGCACTGAATCGATGGCTCATGGTGCTGCAAAGACTCAGCAACCAATCCGTGAGGGAGTCGTTGCGATGGTAGGTCCGGTAGTAGATACGTTAGTGGTCTGTACCTGCACAGCCTTGATCATTTTGTTGACTGGCGTTTGGCAAAGCGCCGACGGAATAGAGGGTGTAACGCTTACTGCGCGAGCGATTGAGCAGGTTTTTCCTGAGACAGGAATTTACCTATTATTAGTTATGGTTGGTTTACTAAGCTTTAGTACTATGGTGACAATGTGGTTCTATGGTGCTAAGTGTACGGGCTTTTTATTGGGGTCTCATCGGCAGCATTATTATACGCCTGTGTATTTGGCACTTCTTTTGGGCGGAGCGGTAGTCTCAATGGATGTTGTGAACGGTTTGATTCTTGCAACCTATGCTACGATGGCGATTCCAACCATGATCTCTGCACTTTATTTGGCGCCCAAAGTTAATCAGGCGGCAAAAATTTATTTTGACGAACTGCGAGCCAACAAGCGTTAAAGCAGTCCTTCAATATGGTCTGCTATGGCATCAGGCTTGGTGATTGGAGCGAATCTTTCTACCACATGACCCTGCTTATTGACTAAAAACTTAGTAAAATTCCACTTGATACTGTCGGTAATAAGACCCTTGGCCTGTTTTGTTAAATAGCTGTAAAGCGGGTGTTGATTGGCCCCATTGACATCAATTTTTGCCATCACTGGAAAACTAAGCCCATAGTTGAGTTGGCAAAATTCTTGGATACTTTCATTATTACCAGGTTCTTGAGCACCAAACTGATTGCAGGGAATTGCTATAATAGTAAGACCTTTTTCACTATAACGGTCATGCAGAGTCTGCAAGCCCTCGTATTGCGGGGTAAAACCACATTGACTGGCGGTGTTCACAATCAGTAGAACCTTGCCTTTAAAATCTGATAAGGCCTTATCTTGTTTATTACTATCAGACAAAGTGAAATCGTAAATCGAATCTACCATGGATATTTCCCTGTAGTTTTAGCGTTTAAAAGTGGGTTAATCACAACAGTGCTCAGGTCCGGGAAAGGTCCCGTTAGAAACCTCAGTACTGTAGGTTTTAAGTGCGTCTTGAATACTGTTAGCGCTAGCCAAAAAGTTTTTAGAAAATTTAGGTAAGCGTTTAGAGATACCTAGCATGTCATGCAAAACTAGCACTTGAGCATCAGTGCTTGCTCCTGCACCAATACCTATTACTGGAATATCTAGTGCTTCAGTTAGGGCCTTACCCAAAGTGGATGGAACACACTCTACGACAATAAGATCAGCCCCAGCATCTTGTATGGCTATGGCTTCTTGAATCATTTTTTTTGCCTCGGCCTCAGCACGTCCTTGCACTTTAAAACCGCCAAATTTATGGACTGACTGAGGCGTTAGCCCAACATGACCACATACGGGAATGCCTCTCTGGCTGAGTAAATGAACTATTTCTGTCAACCATTCCCCTCCTTCCAGTTTTACCATCTGAGCGCCTGCTTGCATTAGCATGGCTGCATTTTCTAACGCCTTAATCTTAGTTGCGTAAGACATAAATGGCATATCACTGATGAGTAAAGAGTGACTATTTCCTCGTTTTACAGCAGACGTGTGATAGGCCATTTCATCAATAGTTACAGGAATTGTACTGTCATATCCCAAAATCACATTACCCAATGAATCACCTATCAACGCAACTTCGATTGCTGCAGCTTCCACAAGATGCGAAAAGGTATAATCATAGGCGGTTATAGCGGAAAATTTTTCGCCATTTTTTTTCATTGAACTCAGGGTGTTTATAGAAATTTTCTTCATCGGACTATGATAACCTATTAGACAGAAAAAACTTAACGATTATAGTTTATCCTAGTAAAACGAAGAAGCAACGGTAGTTTTTCCTGCAGTGTGTGGGTGGGGGTTGTAATAGTGCCTACCGGAGTGGGTTTGCAAAATAAATTTGACAAGATTGTAGTAGTCAAGTTTGTGATTATTAGTAAGATTTATCTCTGATGTATTCACTATGAGCAACGGCGTGTCATCATAATGGTAGAAAAATTGGGTATAAGCCTCGTTAAGTTGTTTTAAATAACTCTCTTCGATGGGTTTTTCAATGGCATGGCCACGTCGCTGAAGTCTCTCATATAGCGTAGCCGTTGGTGCTTGAAGGTAAATCACTAAATCAGGTTTTGGAAGGTCGGTAATAACATTGTCATACACGGTTTGATAAAGTTTATATTCGTCATCTTCCAGAGTAACTCTGGCAAATAAGGGATCCTTGTCAATTAAAAAGTCTGATACCCTTACCTGTTGAAAAATATCACCTTGACGTAAAGACTCAAGTTTTTGCATTCTTTGAAATAAAAAGTGTAATTGAACCGACAGCGCATGGGTTCGCCTGTCTCTGTAAAAGCGTTCTAAAAAGGGGTTTTCCTCGGGCTCCTCAAGCAAAATATCATAATTAAATGTGCCCGCAAGACGTTTAGCCAAGGTTGTTTTACCAACCCCAATTGGGCCTTCGACAGCAATATATGACGGTATTGTGATGTCGGTATGCTTTAAATTGAGTTTTGCTAGTAGACCATCAAACACACGTAACCCCACAACTTTTTATCATTTCTGTAGCTTTACAATACGCTGATCGAGACAATTTTCCAATAAGTCAGTAACCGTTTTACAGTCAGTAATCACTAACTGAGGATCAATTTCTGACATTGGTAATAACACAAATGCTCGCTCAGACATTCTTGGATGCGGAATAGTCAATCGTCGCTCATTAAGCACCAACTTACCATAAATTAGTATATCTAGATCAAGGGTTCTGGGTCCCCAGCGCCGGTCTCGAATTCGCTCCTGACCGCTTTCGATGGTTTGCAGATAGTCCAGCAGATCAAAAGGAGGCAGGCAAGTATACAATCGAACAACCGCATTTATATAATCTGGTTGATCTTGCGGGCCAATAGGGTTTGTGCAGTAAAAAGAAGAACAAACTAAATCATTTAGTTTTGGGTGCTCACTTAGCGTTTGAAGAGCCTTGTTTAGTTGCTCTTTGGGATTATCAAGAGTCCCAGCAAGATTACTCCCCAAGCCAAGATAGACAAGCTCCATTAATCTTCAATGACCTTTTTTTTACGTGGGTTGCGGTGTCGCCGCTTTTTACCGGGTATTCTTCCAGCTGCGTCTGACATTGCCTGCTTTTGCTCTTCGTTGGATTCTTGATATTGAGTCCACCATTCGCCCAACCCATTGAGATTTTCACCTGCTTGTTCTCGCAGTAAAATAAAATCATAGGCAGCCCGAAAGCGAGAATGTTCTGAAAAGCGTTTTGCTCTTTGTCCTCCCCTTCGAGGTAATTGCAGTTGTAGCTCCCATATTTCTCGCATAGGAATGGTAAATCGTTTTGGAATAGCGGTTATGACTATTTGTCTAGATATGACTTCACTGGCAGCTTTACCAAGAGCATAAGTAGCTGAATTGCCTTTTTCTTGAAGCTGATTTGATAAGCGCTCTACTTCTGGCCAAAGTAATACGGCATAAATAAAAGCAGGCGTCACTCGTTGATTAGAAGAAATACGTAAGTCAGTATTAACAAACGCCTGCTCAATTAATTGGTTAGCATTACTTTTACCATTATTCATGAGGCGATCAGCCTGAGGAATTAAAGCACCGAATACGCTATGGTCGCGCAGAAGACTTAAGGTCTTTGAACCTCTACCACTCATAAATAATTTAAGTGTTTCATCAAATAGCCTTGGTGCGGACACATGACTTAAATGATCGGCTAATTTAGCGATGGGTTTAGCTGTACGTGGGTCTATCTCAAAGCCTAATTTGGCAGTAAAACGAATAACACGCAAAATACGGACAGGATCTTCGCGATAACGAGCTTCAGGGACTCCTATCATCCTAATAATTCGGTTTCGTATATCCTCCAAGCCATTGGTAAAGTCGTGAATAGTATTATCTGTTGGATTATAGTACAAAGCATTAACGGTCAAATCTCTTCGTTGAGCATCTTCATTGATAGAGCCGAAAACGTTGTCTCTAATGAGCATACCACTCTCATTTTGCTGCATCTGCGCTGAACGTAACGCTACTGTAGCACTCTTACTTTGTTCATTAGAGCGAAAGGTAGTAACTTCGATGAGCTCTCTACTTAGTTGTACATGGACTATTTGGAATCTTCTACCTATGATCCTGGACCGTCTAAATAATGACTTAATTTCTGTAGGTTGAGCATTAGTAGCGACATCAAAATCTTTTGGGCGGATACCCAGCAGCAAATCCCGCACTGAGCCTCCAACAATATAGGCTTCATATCCAGCTTTTTGCAGAGTGCTAACAACCTTAACAGCATCTTTACTCATCGACGAAGAGCTTATGCCGTACTTCTTTGCGTCTACGACTAGAGGCTTAGATGTTAGAGTTTTGGCTTCAAAAAAATTTACGATGCGCTTAAGCATTAATTTATAGTCATTATGTTTTGGAGGTAGTTTAACAGAGGAAGTGGCCTTCGGTGTGACTTATTGCATATTGACAGGCTAATAGTTATTTCACTCTCCAATCAAAAAGAGGCTGCCTTTCGACAGCCTCTATAGTGAGCTCTTAGGCGTAAGCCTTTCAAACCCTTTCGCAATCCATAATTATTATTGTTTATTGTTATTGTATTCACACAACCATCGTGTGGATTTATATTCTTAATTAAAATAGCTATCACTGCAAGACATTTAATCGATGTTTTAAGAATACTTCGCTGTGCTTTTATGCTTTTTTAGAACCAATTATTTAACTAGTCTGGGAATGTTTAGTTTTTTACGCCGTTGCCAAAGGCTCTTTCGACTAATACCTAAATTCTGTGCAAGTTGAGTCTCGCGCATTGTTTTTTGATTATCCAAGACATACTGAATAAAGTATTTTTCTAAAGACAGTGCGTTATTATTTTCCAAGGTTGTTAACGCTGCCTTGGAGACGTCTTGCGTGTTGCCATGAACATTTATATAGGAATGTAAATGTTCTGGAGAAATAATGCTTCCTTCATCTAACGTTAATGCTACTTTGTAGAGGGTGTTCTTTAGCTCTGTTATGTTTCCTGGCCAGTTGTAATTGGTTAATAGTTTGACACTGTCTTCGGAGATGTCGATTGAAAAACTCAGTTCATGACTGACTTTCTCGATAAAATAATTCGCTAATTGCGCTATGTCCGAAGATCTCTCACGCAGCGCAGGAACGTCGATTTTGATTGCATTGACCGCTCGAAAAAGATCTACTTTATAAGGATCTTCTTGGCATAAAAAGTCTATATCTTCTGCTGTAGAGGCTATACAGTGAATTTTGGGATTTCGCGTCAACTCAATCACCGCTCGTTGCCGACTTTTTGCTAGACCGCAAATATTAGCAAAAAATACTGTGCAAATACCTGTTTTTTCAGCGAGTTCAAGACTGTTTTTAAACTGAATATCCGACGTGCTAGGGCAATTAATAGTGATAAAGAGTTTTTCTTTTCGCTCGCTAATATCATGAATTGCCTGCGCTACAGTGCGCTTGCCGGTGCCTATTTCTCCCGCTATTAATATTGAGAGATCAGTTGCAGCTGCTTTTCTCAATAGGGCATGTGTAGCGATAATTTCTGTACTGCTACCTAGCAGTTGATCTACGCTATTAAATGAGGTTACTTCACTGGTTTTATTAGCATACAAAATACGTTTGACCGATTGAACTAATTCATCATGATCAAATGGTTTAGAGATATAGTCTACTGCGCCTTGGCGCATAATTTCTACCGCTGATCTTAGGCTAGCATAGCTAGTCATTATTAAAACGGGCACATCAGGTGCAAGACGTATAAAGTCTCCCCCAGATCCACCTGGTAGTCGTAAATCACTAACGATTAAATCAAAATTGTTCAAATTAAATGCGCTTAAAGCTGCTTTGACGCTCACAGCCTCACTAACGTTATAATTTTGTCGCTCAAGTAGTTTTACAATAGACAGCCTGATGATGTCTTCATCTTCTACGACTAAAATATGATGGTTAGTTTGGTTCATTTGATTAACTGTATTTAAGAGTATGTTGACTATTAATATCTGATGATACCATTTTAAAGGCTGTCATCTTCTTCTAAAAGTTTATCAAAAATCAGCTTAACTGTGGTGCCACACTGACTATTTTCGGCTGGACTGAATATCGTTATCTGCGCGCCCAGACTTTTCACTAAATTAAACACTACCCAAAGCCCGAGACCTGTCCCTTCACCAATATCTTTTGAAGTTACAAACGGCTCAAACAGTTTTGATTGCAAGTCTTCAGCAATACCCGTACCTAAATCGTTTATTGTAACAATAATTTTTTTATCTTTAACACAAGCTAACATGGTCACCGTACTATCTTTAGGCGATGCATCTCGGCTATTACTTAGCAAATTGAGAAAAATTTGTATAAGTTGATGATAGTCACCGAAAATATTTAGTGTTTGATCTATGGTGCATTGAAAGGTCACATTTGACGGGTTTTGGCCGAGGGTGAGCAGATTAATAGCTTCTTCTCCAGCCTCTTTTAAATTGACTTTTTTGAAATTTTTCTTGGTAAGTTCTCCCCCACGCGAGAAGTTTATCAGCGACTCTACAATTCGATTAATGCGGTTGGTTTGAGATAAGATATGTTGAGCAGATTGACTGATTTGCTCTGGTTGCGACTCATACTCCAAATTTTGAGCTACACAGGCTATTCCTGTGACTGGATTCCCTATTTCGTGAGCAACTCCTGCAGCTAGTCGACCCATAGATGCAAGACGTTCATTATCAATTGATTTTTGGACTAAAACTACTGATTCGGTTTTTTCTTCGACTAATAGAATTAGGTTGTGGTTAATTTCCTCTGCCACATGTTGTTTTGACTTTTGAAAGTTAAACCATCGAGTCTGATTATCTATGCTTAAGCGGACATTATCACTGGAACTATTACTGCTAGAAATAAAGTCTATGATAGCGGATTTCCAAGGATCGGGTAGATCGTTTACTGAACTGCCTGAGGCACTATCTTTATCGATATTAGTATAGGCAGCTATAGCTGAGTTCCATTTTAGAATTTCGCCATTTTGGTCTATTGAAATTATACCAATAGGAAGATTGTCCAGTATTTGTCGATGATGTAGACGGAGTTTGTTTAACTCGCTTGCAATACCGGTTAACTGATGTCCGTGAACAGCAATAACTGACTCAAGCAGAAAAATGTCTTCTTTTTGCTCTCCAGTTGCTCTTGGTAACGGAAGCGCGGATAGCATAATACGATGAGCAGTTAATACGCCAAAACGTAGATTGAGTGACGCATTAATGGAATCTCTCAACTGTCTTAGGGCTCCAGGTCTTATTTCTGTCTCATCAAATCCAAGCGCATCTAAAGCAGTTTGTACTTCAATATCAGCTTCTTCATTCAGAGCCAAACGCAAACTGTTTCTTATTTCTCCAACGGAGTTATGACTGATCTCTACCCTTATAGGTATGTAGACGTTATCTGCCATACAAATAACCGCAAAATTCTGCTCATCGTCACTCATTTTAGTGAAAATCGAAAACAGCGTGCAAAGTGTTATATTGAGAATCAGTGCTTCGATAGACCAGACTTCCCACGCTTGCATGCCAAATAGCAATGATTTGTCGATCAAAGGTAATTGCCATTGCCAATCGCCAAAAACTAAGGGTGCTGCAAGTGAAATAAACCAAATAAACATGCCGCCAATAAGTCCTGCTATAAATCCTTGTCGATTGACTTTTGGCAGATACACAGCGGCTAATATTCCAGGGGTTAATTGCGCCAAGCCGGCTAAACCGACTAAATAAAGATCGGTAATGCTTCGGCTATTAATTGCATTACTCAATAAAATACACATCAGTAGCAGGCCTAGCGCGATAATTAAATAACGATAATTTATCCACTTAGTTAGGTTATGGGTTTTTGATAGTGCTGTGACTGGCAGGATAATGCTATTGAGGATCATTCTGGTTGATAGCATAACCAAGCTGCTACAAATTGCCACAGAAATTAGTATGACAGCTGCCACGGCAATACTAGCAATTATTGGCTTACTCAACATCAGTGGCAGGCTAAATAAATACTCTTGAAAGGCTGATGCTGATTGAAGTGCTAAACCACTCCATAGTAGAGGAAAAGCTGGAATACAGGCTAAAAGCACGAGCAATGGATAAGTCCATGACGTGATCTTAGCCTGATGCTCAGAGATATCTTCTGAAACAAGAATATTAAAATTAGTAGGCATGGCCATTGCGCCAGCCAAAAAGATAATAAAAAGGCTGTAGGATATGTCTAGGCGTTTTATTATACTTTGTTGGCCTGATTGGATAACCCAGTCATCCATTTCTTTGAACCCACCAAAAGCGGACTCTACTGCTGTCCAAGTAGATAGCACAAGCGCCAACATTAGTAGCAGTCCAGCAGAGGACATAATCCATCGGATTTGAGGGACTATACCCAACTTAACTGAACGGAAGATAACTAATCCAACGCCAAGCATTACAGCAATACTGCTCAAGAAATTTTTTGGGACTTCGAACGCTACGTTGATGATGGAATCAAAGGCTAAAATATGGGCCAGTATTATCGGTATTAGAGCTAAGATAGTTGCAATACAGCTGGTGATGGCCACCAATCTGCCGCGATAGCGGAAAGTTAGGAAGTCTATCGATGTCGCAAACCTAACTACACGGCTTAATCGTCGAATGGGAAATAGAACCAAAGGGGATAAAGTGAAGACTAAGGAAAAAGCAAATAACGCGAAAATAGTACTATAGCCGTAACGACCAACCATCTCGATTGTGCCCATTGCTAGTAGCACACCGATACTGGCAACTAATGCAAGGGACAGGATGATGTCTTGATTTACTTGACTACTTTTCAAGCTCATCTTGTAGGTTGCTAGACATGCAAGACCTATGCTGAATAGCGTAAGGCTAAATACTAACATATTCATGGTTTGCTGCGCTTACGCTGAAGTATAAAGGTAGAGAAAACTAACAACCCCCATACTAAAAACGGTCTAAACCAATGTCCTGAAGGCTCTAGGGCCCATTGGATTGCAAGAGGAAAAACAACGATGCCGAGTAGTAAGAGTGTCGCAACCAGCTGATAATTAAACATAAACACCGTATCTAAAAAAAGAACTGAGACTTGATTTTAAGAAGATGGTATTGAAGAACGTCTTGCAAAGCAAATCATGAGGCAGAGATAGACAAATTTAAAATCCAGGAGGAGCAGCAATACTTAGGCTAGGCTTTATTTTTTTAGGATTCCAATGAGCGATGGCCCACGATATTATTTCATTCACACTTGAATTGTATAAAAACGTTGGCGGTGACTGCTGTAGCCAATCAAGAGCGGACCACAATGTTAAAGATTCGTCTCCTTGCTTTAGACTCGCAGCATAGTTTTGCTTACTTAACTTTTGGCCCGATGAATTGGTAGCAATTGGTATGTGTGCATACCATGGCTGGTTGAAACCAAGACAGCGTTGCAAATAAATTTGGCGAGGCGTAGAGTCGATAAGGTCTGAACCCCGCACAACATGAGTAATGCCTTGATAATGATCATCTAAGACTACTGCTAATTGGTATGAAAATAGTTGATCTTTTCGTTGAATTATAAAATCACCGACATGATGAGTTATGTTTTGATAATAGTCTCCAAGAATATGATCATAAAACTCTATTGAGGTGGGCTGTGAGGGGAGGCGAACTCGAACCGAGGTATCTCGCGGTGTCAATTCAAGTGATCTACAGAGACCATCGTATACACCATTTAAGGTTGACAAGCGTTTCCTATTACAACTGCAGTGATAAGCTAAATTTTTTGATTTAAGATGTGCAATAGCAACAGCATACGCGGCTAGACGATCACTTTGATAAAGCACAGGACCATCCCAGTTTAATCCGTGAGCGCTGAGCTGGCGCACTATAACGTCACTTGCGCCAAGTACCTCTCGGGGCGGATCTATATCCTCTATACGAAGCATCCAATGGCCGCCAATAGATTTAATATCTAAGAAGCTAGCAAGTGCACTGGTTAATGAACCAAAATGAAGCGGGCCGGTGGGCGAAGGTGCAAAGCGGCCAACAGCTTTTACAGTGCGCATAAAGAATACCTATGCAATGTTTACTTTTCGCAATCTTGGGGCAATAAATTTTAGCCCCCTGTGAGCTGTTTTTCCTTTATTTCATCGAGAGTTTTGCAGTCTACACATAGGTCTGCAGTTGGGCGTGCCTCAAGCCTGCGAATTCCAATTTCAATACCACATTGATCACAGAACCCATAATCATCTTCTTCAACTCTAATTAACGTTTTATCAATTTTTTTAATTAGCTTTCTTTCTCGATCTCGAGTACGCAGCTCTAAGCTGAACTCTTCTTCTTGTGTAGCACGATCAGCAGGGTCAGGAAAATTCGCCGCCTCATCTTTCATATGAGTTACAGTTCGGTCTACTTCCTCCATCAGTTCGAGTCTCCATGCTTTAAGAATCCGTTTGAAGTGCTCGCGCTGATTATCATTCATGAACTCTTCGTCTTTTTGCTCTACATAAGGATTTAATCCATGCAACGTTACCGAACTGGTGGGCATTGGAGCTTTCTTCTTAGACGATGAAGTTGTGTGTTTCGCTGTACCGTTTTGTGTAGCCATTAATAAAATCCGCTGAAAATTTGGGTCGAAAATTTTGACCCTGTCTTATAGAGATTTTTTACGCATTTATCAAGTAATATTTTTATAGAGCGTCTATTTTATAACTTATAGCTTATAACTTATAGCTTATAACTGATATTACTATGATAATAGCAGGGGGTTGTTACACTACACCCACGTCAGAGAGTGGCGCTGAATTATTACATAAGCGTTTTCAGGTTTTAAACTATGCACAAAAACCCAGTATTGTATCAGGCAACTTTTATCCGTCGGTACAAGCGATTTTTCGCGGATGTAATTAATAGCAATGGCGAACTAATAACTGTACATTGTCCAAACACAGGGTCTATGCGGAATTGCCAAATTGAAAATTCTCCTTGTTGGTATTCTTTATCGGACAACCCACAGCGTAAATTGGCTGGCACTTTGGAAATCGTAACTACTTCTTACGGCCGTTTAGCGGGAGTCAATACTCTTAGGGCAAATAGAATAATAGCCGATGCGTTGAGGTGTAAAAAAATAGACCGATTTGCGTTGTATGATGAAGTCTTCAAAGAGGTGGCTTATGGTGAAGAAAAAAGTCGCATAGATTTTCTGTTGAAGGACTCAACTAAATCGTTACCAGACTGTTATGTTGAAGTTAAAAATGTAACCTTGGATGCCGGTGATGGAATTGCTGAGTTCCCTGATTCGATAACTAGTCGCGGGGTTAAGCATCTTCGGGAGCTCATCGCTATGTCAAAAGCTGGTTATTCTGCGGTCCTTTTATTTTGTGTTCAATTGAATGATGTTAATTGCGTTAAAGTGGCAGGATATATAGATCTGGAATATCAAAAAATGATCACCTTAGCTATGCAAAATGGCGTTGAGATTATTGCCTGGCAAACGCAGTTTGATGGCCAAGCAATATATTTAGATCGAGCGCTAGAGTTTTCTCATTAGAGCTCGTATTCCTTAGATATTTGGCCGATATTTTTGTAAATAAAGGTTCAATTGTCAGTCATAGATTGAGATAAACATAGTCAGCTAGTAGTAACCTCTTAAGGATTATTGACTGTAAGTGATAAATACAAGGAAAGGTATGTCAGATATCGTTCAAAACAAGGTTTGGATTAAGCTTTTAAAAGAAGTTCAGTTGTTGATGTTAGCTGAACCATTGTTGGCACCGTTTTTGGAGAGATCGATTCTCAAGCATGCTTCATTTGAAAGCTCGCTTGGTCAAATCTTATTACAACAGCTTGGCTTAACAGATGTTTCTGAACAGGTAGCTAATAAAATCATTTGCGAGCCACTGAATTTGGATCACCGAATAAGTCAATACGCTGCGGCAGATTTAGTGGCTAGTTATGAACGAGATGCGGCCTGTGACACTTATCTTTCAGCGTTACTTTACTTTAAAGGTTTTCAGGCTTTACAGCTGTATCGAATAGCTAATTGGTATTGGTGCGAAGCTAGGTACCAAGTCGCCTATTACTTGCAATCTAAAATGAGTCAAGTGTTTGATGTAGATATCCATCCCGGTGCCAGTATTGGGGAAGGTATTATGCTTGATCATGCCACTGGTCTGGTAGTTAGTGAAACAGCAACAGTCGGCAACAATGTGTCTATCTTGCACTCAGTAACGCTGAGCGGTAATGGCTGTAAATTAGGTCAACGCTGCCCGATTATAAATGATGGTGTTATGATTTCGGCGGGTGCAAAAGTTATCGGTGACATAATGGTAGGAGCAGGAAGTAAAATCGGCGCTGGCAGTTTGGTTATTGACTCCGTACCTGCTCATGCGACAGTTGTAGGGGTGCCGGCACGTGTTGTTGGGCGGCCATCTGAAGGCATGCCGGCGTTAAATATGAATCAGAATTTGGATTGTTAACAAGGTTAATTCTCAAAGCTGCCATCAGTATGTTTTTTTAATGCGCTGGGGTGTATCACGATTATTGTGGAGTGCCAATCAAAGGCAGACTGAGGCCAAATGGGCGATTTGTTTTTCCAACAATATCTGTCGTTGCTCCGAGAATCCTTCAAACAGATAATGATTTTCTTTCAATTTACTAAACTTAGCTATAGATCTTAGTTGCTCAATATCGTACTCCACAATAGACACTGCTATAAGACCCCTCTCAAGCGTAGCTGAAAGACCGAGAGACTCCTGTTTTAAATCATATATTCTTTCATGATACCTAAAGATGGGTAGACTAGGGACATGCCCACTGCAAAGGGTCCAATTTACAGCTAACTCTATGCCTAATTTTGAAGACAACCTCTCTAGTAATTGCTGGAGAGAATAAACGGCCATTAAGCAAACCAGAATATGTTGTTTTGAGTGCTCGGTGGAACGTATATAAAAACTAAAGCTATCATTGCTGCCTTCGAGCCGCTGACCACCATACAACTCAATGGTTCTGTCGATACACAAATCTATATTTTCCAGGACTAGTTCAAGATTCTCATGATTTAGTTGCCTATTTAAATTTGACCTATTCTGTATTTTGGCGCTAACGACCGTGCAATAATGACCTTCCCCTGAGCTACTATCTGATTCTCGCGTACTTGATAGAAGAGGTTGAATTCTATTTTCTAAAGCGAGCATTTCATCGGCCATGGGTTCATGAGTACCTGGCAGGCGGCTAGTGAGCGTTCGCAGTCGGCGTGTTAATCCCTCAGCAGTTTTATAGGCTATAAAAGTCGCCGCAATGGAAAAAAACAACCAAAAAATACTCCAAAAAATAAAAATCCGCGAATATAGATTACGAATAGGTTGACTAGCCATTGAAATTTCCAGAGTGCCAGCTAAAGAGTGATCTACAAAAATATCATGTCTAAAGGTTTCAGATACTTCTTGGGAGATTTGAGGTTGTGCGCTTTTGGCAATTAGTACGTTTTCAACATCAAATAAACTGGCGCTTTGAATAGCTAAATCCTTAGTAGCATTTCTAAGGGCGAATTGAACACCAACAATATCGTTAGTCATAAGAGGCGCCCTGATAAGCTCTGAAAGCTGATTGAGTGTTACTTCACTCTTGTCCTTGACTCTATTTTCAGCGAGCTGGACCGTTTGGCTTGCTATAATAATCCAACTTATAAAACCAAACGATAGAAGAGCGGAGGCAACTATCATCGCTAATTTCACACTCGTTGTGAATTGATGTTGCATCTTGCACTCTTAGTAAATTAACCAGTCAACTATTCTATCCTATTCTATCAGTTGTATATAATAGGTTAACAAACTAAATAGGAAATATTGCGTGTCAAAACTGCTCTTAATAAATGTGTCTGGTAAAAATCAACTAGGCATGACAAATACCGTTGTAGATGCGTTATCAAAATTAGATGTTAAATTAATTGATATCAGTCAGAGTGTAATCCATGGTCGCGTAACTATAGTCATACTTATTTTAATGTCTCGATTGAATGATTCTGATTCATTGCGATCTCAAATACTGACTGATTTAGATTATCTTGATCTGCAGCTGGGTTTTACAGTGCTGCCAGATGAGTATTATCAAACATGGCTCGACCAACAACGAGAGCCTAAAAGCCTAGTTACGCTGATGGCTAGCGAACTGACCATGGCTGATTTGGCTGCAGTTAATGTGATGGTTGTAAAGCAAGGGCTGAATATTGATAACATCCGTTATCTTTCCGAACCTCTAGCTGCAGAGGAAAGTCAGTCTCAAAAGCCCAGAGGTATTGAGCTTTCAGTCTTGGGTAAGCCAGAAAGTAATGAAGCGCTGAAGAGGGCATTGCTAGAACTTGCAGAGTCCCATAAGATCGATGTTACTTATCAAGAAGACAATATCTATCGACGCAACCGTCGGCTAGTGGTTTTTGATATGGATTCGACTCTAATTGACGCCGAAGTTATTGATGAATTAGCTATTGAGGCCGGTGTGGGAGATCAAGTAGCGGCCATAACTGAGGCAGCGATGCGCGGGGAAGTGGACTTTAAACAAAGTTTTACGCAGCGTTTGGCTTTGTTAAAAGGCTTGGATGCAGCTGTTCTTGAGACGATTGCAAAACGTTTGCGTCTCAACAATGGAGCTAAACGTCTGGTTCAGTCGCTTAAAAAATTGGGCTTTAAAACCGCAATTATCTCCGGAGGATTTGGATTTTTTGGACGTCATCTTCAAACCATTTTGGGTATTGATGAGGTGTATGCCAATGAATTGGATATCGTTTCAGGTAAGGTCACCGGTAACGTTGTCGGTGAGATTATTGATGGTCAGCGCAAGGCAGAAATATTAAGAGAGATCGTCCATCAACAAGGGTTGTGTCTTGAGCAGGTTGTCGCTGTTGGTGATGGCGCAAATGATCTGCCCATGCTAGCTATTGCAGGTTTGGGAGTTGCATATCATGCCAAGCCTTTGGTTAGAGCCTCAGCGAAACAGGCACTGTCGAATATAGGCTTAGATGGGGTTCTTTACTTACTTGGCTACACAGACAGAGAAATTAATCAATTAGATGTTAGCTTTTACTCGCAAAAATAGGTTTCTGATGTAAACTTTAAACACCCGATCATTCTTCGGTTATCATACCCACTTTTATTACTTTCGGACAAACTAACATGGCCAACTACTCTACAAGTGAATTTCGTTCTGGACTCAAAGTCATGCTCGATGGAGATCCTTGTTCAATATTAGACAATGAGTTTGTAAAACCAGGCAAAGGGCAAGCGTTTAATCGTGTGAAACTTCGCAATCTAAAAACGGCGCGGGTTTTAGAGAAGACGTTTAAGTCAGGTGAATCTCTGGAAGGTGCTGATGTGATGGATAAAGATATGCAATATCTTTACACCGATGGTGACTTTTGGTGTTTCATGGAGCCAGATACTTATGAGCAGCATCAGGCTACCGAGGCTGCTGTTGGTGACGCTTTGCAATGGCTTAGTGAACAAGATATTTGCATTGTTACTTTATACAACGGATCGCCGCTTTCTGTAACGCCACCTAATCACGTAGAACTAGAAATAGTAGAAACCGATCCAGGTTTGCGCGGTGATACGGCACAGGGTGGCAGTAAGCCGGCTAAGCTGGTAACTGGCGCCGTAGTAAAGGTGCCTTTGTTCCTTGATCAAGGAGATGTGGTTAAGGTGGATACGCGTACTGGAGAATACCAAGGTCGGGTTAAGTAGTTCTAGTGTGTCTTACGAAATGAGCACATGGCAACCTGGGGCTAGCAGAGAGGCACTTTTGCGGCGTGCTTGTCTTTTGAATCGTTTAAGGGGCTTTTTTGCTGCACGTTCAGTGCTCGAAGTGGACGTGCCGCTTCTTGGCAAGTCGAGCATAACAGATGTAAATATAGACAGTATCGCAGTCACAGTAGATGGCACCACTGGTTACCTCCAAACATCTCCTGAATATTTCATGAAACGTCTACTAGCCGATGGCAGTGGAGATATATATTATCTTGGCAAAGCGTTTAGAGATGGTGAAATTGGCACTAGACATAATCCCGAATTCACAATGTTGGAGTGGTATCGCTGTAACTGGGATGATCATCAATTAATGACTGAGGTCGCTGATTTGGTGAACATGCTAATCACTGAGGAGCACTCCTCTCCAATGGCAGTAACAAAAATGTCCTACGGTCAGTGTTTTATAGATCAAATCGGATTCGACCCTCATGACGCAGATATTGAGCGACTCCGACGTTTAGCGGTTGAACTTGGATCATCAAGTTGGTCAGACGAGTCACGAGGCAATTGTTTAGATCTTATTTTTAGCCTTAAAATTGAACCCAAGCTTCCGTCGGGCATTGTAATCATTCATGACTACCCAGAATGTCAATGTGCACTTTCAAAAATTTCAAAAAATCAGAAGGGACAACTTATTAGCCGTCGTTTTGAGGTATTTATAGATGGGCTTGAAATAGCTAATGGGTATCTTGAATTGACCAACATTGATGAGCAGGTGAATCGATTTAAAGATGACATGCAGTACAGAATGCAAGAGGGTAAGTCATTAAGAGCTATTGATCAAAAATTTGTAGATGCAGTACTTTCGGGTTTGCCATCATGCGCCGGTGTTGCAGTGGGTTTGGATCGTATTTTGATGCGTGCCCTAAATGCTACTGCGATAGACCAAGTATTAGCTTTTAGTTGGCACCGTACTTAGTTTTCTTATTAGATCATCACTTGATCAGCCACTGGTTCATTTTTTTTGCTGCAAAACCAGTTTCAAGAGTACCTATTTGGGTCGCCGGAACACCAGCTACTACAGTGTGGGCATTGACATCTTTTAGCACGACACTGGCTGCGCTTACCATAGCACCTTCACCAACATCGATATTGCCAAGTATAGTCGCCCCTGGGCCTATAAGAGCGCCTTTGCGAATTTTTGGGTGTCTATCCCCGCCATCTTTCCCTGTGCCGCCAAGAGTGACTAATTGCATTATAGATACGGCATCTTCAATAACTGCTGTTTCTCCTACAACGAGCCCCGTGGCATGGTCGATCATAATTCCACAACCAATATCTGCAGCTGGATGTATATCAACAGCAAAGCAAATAGAAATTCTATGTTGCAGTAGCAGTGCTAATGATGTCCTTCCCTCTAGCCAGAGCGCATGTGCTGCTCGATACGCTTGCAGCGACAAGAAACCTTTAAAGTACAACAAAACTGTACTGTAAAGAGTACAGGCAGAATCACGATCAACTGTCGCTTCTATATCTTTTGCCACCTTGATAAGAAGATTTTTGTCAGCAAAAATGGGTCCTAAAATTTCACCGAGCATCTCTTCTGTAGCCGCAGTGCTTGCCAGTTTACTGCAGAGTTGCGCACTCAATGCAGCACCAAGATTTTGATGATTTAGAATACTTTCTGCAAAATAAGGAGCAAGCAGGGGCTCTGCTAGCGCTGCTGCCGTGGCTTCTGCAACTATTTTTTGCCAGATTACTTCCAATGACGTTTCTCTATTGATTGATTAACTACTATTCTCCTTGAACTCTATCCAATACGCCAGCCAGTTTTTGCTACTGCCCAAACATCAACATATTTTGCACCTGCCCTCTTTAAAATAGCAGCCATTGCATTGACTGTTGCACCTGTAGTGACTACATCATCAACTATAGCTATTGTTTTGCCAGCAATAGCTGAGTGATGAGAGGTATTACTCAGGCATGACTGGTGGTGTGGTGTGTGAATAGAGAAAACATTTTTGATATTCATCACGCGTTGTTTTTTACTGCTCAAATGCTGAGGTGAGGAAAATATAGTACGCCTGCACAGCTGATAATCAATTGTTTTATGATTAATAAATTTAGCAACATGTAGAGCAATGCTATCAGCTTGATTGAAACCCCTAATTATTTTGTTCCGCCAATGCATAGGTACGGGAATAATTATTTCAGGCAGAGGCATCGTGTTATAAGAGAGCAAAACAAATTTCGCTAGTAACTGAGAAAGCTGCACCATCTCTGGACTAAATAGATTTTTTTTAGAAGCATAAATAAGTTGCGCTACAGCATCATTTCTATATTCAAAAGCTGCCAGGCAGCGCCGAAAATGAGGTGATGATTTTTGACATGCTGGACACAGTTTGTTGGATTTAAAGTAGATACCACATTGCGGGCAGGACTGCTTAATCCACGGCAAATCATCAATGCAAAGGGCGCATAGACATATATACGGATCAATAACAGCTTCTTTGCAAAGACAGCATGAGGCAGGGAAAATTTGTGAGAGCGGCTGTGAGGCCTTTCTAGGCAGACCAATCACCACTGTAAACCTCCTTGTTTACATTATTTTATGAACTAAAAATTTTTCATCTAGCTAATGTTTTGAGTTGGATCTAACTCTTCCTCCGATATATCGTGAATCTCAGAGTTCAATTCAGTATTCCCCTCAGCCTCTGTTTCGACCAAGCCATATTCTTCACTTAACACTCCGCCGGGTACTTTAGGTGCGTAGTCTTTAGGCGCCTGAATATCTTCCATATTTACAAGAGGATTACCTTCAATATCATGGAGAGATAAATTAGCACCCCCGGATTTAAGTAGTTGTTTCCCTATTTCTGGGCTTGCAAGTCTTATTGCGCTACTGGCAAGGTGCTCGTGAATCTGCCTATAGCTTTGGGTAATATTTGCTGTTAAGTGAGATACAGTAATAAAGTGTTCAGAAATTTCTTGCTGGTATCGTTTTAGTTGTTGATTGCTTTTGTCTAACTTCCCTTGAAGTTCAACAGTGTCTGACGTTTTTTGGTTTGTAGGGCGAAAAATATTCAGAGCTAGAATGGCCCCAGCAACAAAAGCGCAAACTGCGACTAGAAGTACCGATCCGCCAGACCAGCCAACCGCAGACGGCCCTGTAGTGATTATTTCCGGTGCAATCGTCGCAACACTGGGCGCGGAAACAGGAATTGTCGATGTTAGTACTTCCAATTGATTTACCTCTTGTTGGGTGTCCAGAAACCTTTTCCGCGGAGCTGTAAGAATTTTCCGATATTAGCTACATAAAAAACCTACTAACTAGTATACCGCAGATTTAAAAAATTGTGTCGCATAGGCGTTGTGGTTGAAAGAAATGATTTTGGTCGTTACAGTTCAAACCTAATCCATTTGTACATGTCACTACCATGCTTTCTCCTTACGAACGTTATCAGAATGACCTTCAACAGCCAGGGTTTACCGAAGACCCCTCCCAAGCTGTGGCTGTCTATCAACTTGAAGAGTTATATCGGCAGATGTTGAGGCATCATCACGTTTTTTCCCAAGGAAAACTTGAGAAGAGTATCAAGAAATTACTGTTCAGGCAGCCGATATCAGTTAAAGGCCTCTACTTGTGGGGAGGCGTAGGTCGGGGGAAAACCTACTTAATGGATAGTTTTTATGAAAGCCTACCCTTTAATAATAAAATGAGAATGCATTTTCATCGATTTATGCGCAGAGTACATCAAGATCTAACAGTGTTGAAAGGACAGTCAGATCCTTTAAGACAAGTTGCCACTCGACTTGCCAATGAAACCTGTATTCTCTGTTTTGACGAATTCTTTGTCAGTGATATAGCTGATGCGATGATTTTGGCCACCTTGTTTGAAGAGTTATTTGCGTTAAACGTTTGTTTGGTAGCCACCTCTAACATTGTCCCAGACCAGCTTTATAAAAATGGCCTGCAGCGGGCTAGATTTTTGCCTGCCATCGAGCTTATCAATCAGCACTGCGAAATTGTCAATATTGACGGAGGTATTGACTATCGATTACGGACCCTAGAAAAAGCTGCTCTGTATTGTACGCCTCTTGGTGATGAGGCCAGTGCAGAAATTGGAACCATATTTGACAATTTAGTCCCAGTTGAGGGTGAAATAAAAGTTGCTGTTGATCTAGAAGTTGGAGGGCGTTTAATTCCTGTGGTCAAGCTATCAGAAGATATTGTCTGGTTTGATTTCTGCGCGATCTGCGAGGGCCCACGTAGTCAAAATGACTATATTGACATTGCGTGTGAATTTCATGCGGTTATTATTTCGAATATTCCATCATTAGGCCTCACTAACGATGACGCAGCGAGACGGTTTATTAATCTGGTTGATGAATTCTATGATCACAATGTGAAACTAGCTTTAAGTGTGGCTAAGCCCCTTAAAGACCTGTATTCTGGAGGCAATTTGCAGTTTGAGTTTGCGCGAACTCAAAGTCGACTTTTAGAGATGCAGAGCCACGAATATCTGGCTCGAGGGCACTGTCCTTGACGGGTTAAGTAAAAAAGTTACAAATTGCTGCAAACAGGCCTTGTATTAGGTCTCACTGATCATTACAATTCGCACCCTTTTTGGGGATGTCCCAATGCCAGGTAGGAAACAATGAAAACATTTAGTGCAAAAGCAGAAACAGTAGAACGCGATTGGTTTGTGGTCGACGCTGATGGGAAAACGTTAGGTCGCCTTGCGACTGAAATCGCGACTCGCTTGCGTGGAAAGCATAAACCTGAGTTTACACCCCACGTAGACACCGGCGATTATATCGTTGTTGTAAACGCAGAAAAGATAGGTGTTACCGGAAACAAAGCCAAGGGTAAAATATATTATTCACACACAGGCTACCCCGGCGGAATTAAAGATATAACATTTGAAAAGTTGATTGATAAGGCGCCTGAGCGGGTAATCCAGTCAGCTGTTAAGGGCATGTTGCCTCGCGGTCCGCTGGGTCGTGAAATGTTTAGAAAACTTAAGGTTTATGCTGGAGCGGAACATCCGCATACAGCACAGCAGCCTCAGACACTTGAACTGTAACGGATAGATATTATGGCAGATACTCAATTTTATGGCACTGGACGTCGAAAAACGTCAGCAGCCCGTGTTTTCATGACGTCTGGCAAGGGCGATATCAAGATTAATGATCGAAGCATTGACGTTTATTTTGGGCGAGAAGTCGCACGAATGATTGTCAGACAGCCCTTTGAGATTGTTGATATGGTAGAGAAGTTCGATCTTAACATCACTGTCTCTGGCGGCGGCAACTTTGGACAAGCTGGTGCTATTCGTCACGGAATAGCCAGAGCATTGGTCAGTTATGATGAAAATTTGCGATCACCATTGCGCAAAGCTGGTTTTCTCACCCGGGATGCGCGTCAGGTGGAGCGGAAGAAAGTGGGCCTTCACAAGGCACGTAAGCGTCCTCAGTTCTCTAAGCGATAACATTATCAGTTGTGGAAAGCCCGACCCATTGGTCGGGCTTTTTTTTGTCCTGTAAAATCATTAAGTTAAGCATATATTAGTCCTTCGCTGTATTGCGTAAAAAATCCAAATCCGTTACTATTGCGGCACAAAAACAAGCGTTACCTTTTTACGATTTGCAGAACTTTTTTTACTTTTTCTACGCTATAAACAAAACCCTATATTGAGGATCCGCCATGAATGGTGAAGTGGTCAATGAGAGCCGACGGAAATTTTTGCTAGGTGCAACCTCGGTTGTCGGAGGCGCCGGTGTAGTAGGCGCTGCGGTGCCTTTTGTAGCCTCCTGGCAACCAAGTGCCAAAGCCAAGGCAGCTGGGGCACCTGTCAAAGTAAATATCTCAAAACTTGAGCAAGGGGCTAGGCTCGTAGTCGAATGGCGTGGGAAGCCTGTCTATATTGTTAGGCGGACATCAGAAACATTGTCATCTATAGATGATATTTCTGATGATATTCTGAGGGATGTTGACTCCACAAGCGCTAAGCAACCAGCTTATGTCAATGGTTCGGCCCGAACTATTGCAGGGAAAGAAGAGTTCCTTATTCTTGTTGGTTTGTGCACTCACCTGGGGTGCGCGCCGATTTATCGACCAGACGTGGGAGCTTCTGACTTGGGCGGTGACTCTTGGATGGGTGGTTTCTTTTGTCCTTGTCATGGTTCTAAGTTCGACTTGTCTGGGCGAGTATTTGCAGGTGTTCCTGCACCCTCTAATCTTGAAATACCTCCTCACAACTATGAGTCTGATGATGTAATTGTTATTGGTATTGACTCGGAGATCTCCTAATTATGAATGAAAATAAAGGGTTTGCTGCTTGGCTAGATTCCAGAATGCCAACACTGAAAATTTTGTGGAATGACCACATGGCGGAATATTATGCGCCAAAGAATTTCAATTTTTGGTATTACTTTGGTGTGTTATCAATGGTCGTTTTGGTGATACAGCTGGTCACTGGCATTTGGTTGCTGATGAGCTATCAGGGGTCTGCCGAACAGGCGTTTGCATCAGTAGAGTACATAATGCGTGATGTTGAGTACGGATATATCATTCGATATGCTCACTCCACTGGTGCCTCTATGTTCTTCCTTGTAGTCTATATGCACATGTTCCGTGGCCTTATGTATGGATCGTACAAACCACCTCGAGAGTTGGTCTGGATCTTTGGAATGACTATTTATG
The DNA here is from genome assembly GCA_029254005.1 of Porticoccaceae bacterium. GTDB lineage: Bacteria > Pseudomonadota > Gammaproteobacteria > Pseudomonadales > Porticoccaceae > HTCC2207. The sequence goes on from JAQWYJ010000028.1 coordinate 34,198, forward strand.
TTGCATTGATGGCCGAAGCTTTTATGGGCTATGTACTACCTTGGGGGCAAATGTCCTATTGGGGTGCTCAGGTGATTATCTCGTTATTTGGAGCGATCCCTGTAGTGGGCGAGGATATCGTTCAGTGGATTCGAGGCGACTACCTAATCTCTGGTATAACGTTAAACCGCTTTATGTCACTTCACGTGGTTGCTATACCCATTATTTTAATCGCTCTGGTTTTGATGCATATTATTGCGTTGCATGATGTTGGTTCAAACAACCCTGATGGCGTGAGTATTAAAAAGTACAAAGATGATGCGGGAAAGCCAATCGATGGTCTGCCGTTTTTTCCCTACTTTGTTATTCATGATCTAGTACCGATAGTGGTATTCCTGTTCGTATTTTGCACTATTCTTTTCTTTATGCCAGAAATGGGCGGCTTTTTCCTTGAGTATGCCAACTTTGAAATTGCTAATGGTCTGAAAACTCCAGAGCACATCGCTCCCGTTTGGTACTTTACACCTTTTTACTCCATGCTCCGTGCTGTGCCTGATAAGTTAGGTGGTTTCATAGTTATGGCTGCGGCAATTGCGATTCTTTACGTACTGCCATGGTTGGACAGAAGCCCCGTTCGGTCTATTCGGTATAAGGGCACATTTAGCCGATTTGCACTACTTGGTTTGGCCGCCGTGTTTATTATCCTTGGTTATCTTGGTGTCAAAGCACCTACCGAAGCGCGAACTGTATTGACGCAAATTTGCACAGCACTTTATTTCAGTTATTTTTTCGGTATTTATTTCTGGACCAAATACGAGAAAACTACACCGGAGCCAGACCGTATTACAATGGATGGCGGTATGGGCTTTACCAAGACACTAGGCGCTGTGTTATTGGTCGCCGCGATGGTGGTAATACCCATTAAGGTCGTTGGTGCCGAGAGTAATTTTTCTTGCGGCACTATCGACTGCGATACCTTTGAACCTCAATTGAATAATGAAGCCTCATTACAAAACGGCGCGAAACTGGCGGTTAACTACTGCATGGGTTGCCATTCTTTTAAATACTCCCGTTGGGAGCGCGTGGCTGATGATATAGGTATTCCCCATGACTTGATGATGGATAATTTAGTATTTAGTGGGCAAAAAATTGGCGAATTGATGAAGATCTCAATGCCAAGCGATAAGTCCAAAGAATGGTTTGGTGCTGAGCCACCGGATCTTACACTTGTTGCGAGATCACGTTCTCCTGAATGGTTGTATACTTACCTCAGAACATTCTATGCTGATGACACGCGGCCGTTAGGCGTCAATAATAAAGTATATAAGGATGTTGGTATGCCTCATGCCTTATTGGATCTTCAGGGGTTGCCTGAGTGCCAGCCAGGACCAGTTACAACTGCTTATGGCGGTATTAAGAGAGATCTTCTTACTGGCGAAGATATGCTCGATGATCCTTGTGGTCGGTTTGAAATAAATCAACCTGGGACACTCTCTCCTGAGGATTTTGATCTTGCAGTATATGATTTGGTTAACTTTATGACATACATAGCGGAACCAATGGCAGAGGAGCGAAAGCATATAGGCAAAATGGTACTGTTATTTCTGCTACTATTGCTCGTTCCTGTAGTATTGCTTAACAGAGAATACTGGAAAGGTGTTCATTAATTCAGCTAAGTCTGTTTAGTGATCGGTAAGTAATTATTTCAGCAAAGGGGATTTGCTCCTTTGCTAACTATCAAAAGTGAGGTTTTCGTGCGCCGTTCTTCCATGACATTATTTTCTGATCCAGTTTGCCAGTATAGCCATCGAGTGCGTATCGTTTTGGCCGAAAAGGGTGTTACCGTCGATATTGAGGATACCGATTCTAAATCGGTTACTGAAGAAATCTTGGAAGCAAACCCATATGGTACCCTTCCCACGCTGGTTGATCGTGATCTTGCGCTATATGAGTCAAAGGTTGTGATGGAGTATTTGGATGAACGATTTCCTCATCCACCACTATTGCCAGTTTATCCAGTGGCCAGAGCAGAAAGTCGTTTGTGGGTATATAGGATTGAGCGTGATTGGTGCTCACTTATTGACGATATTCTAGCTAACCCGGAAAGCGAAAAAGCCATAGAAAGTCGAAAAGAGTTCCGCGAGTCTCTTATTACGGTTGCTAGTATTTTCGATGAAATGCCGTACTTTATGAATGAAGAGTTCACCTTGGTTGATTGTTGTTTGGCACCTATGCTTTGGAGATTGCCGCAGTTAGGTATTTCGCTCCCCAGTACACGTCAAATTAAACCATTACTTGACTACATGGAGCGGTTATTCGAGCGCCCATCCTTCCAGGAAAGCCTCACCGATCTTGAGCGAGAAATGCGCGAATAGGGCGACTAAATAAGAATGAACTCTAATAATCCCTATCTACTGAAAGCCTTTTTTGACTGGATTGTAGATAACCAATGTACACCATATATTATTGTAGACGCTCAATGGCATGGCGTACTAGTCCCCTTAGAGTTTGTGAAAAATGGTCAAATTGTGCTTAATATTGCTCCAAGAGCCGTATCTGAATTTACTATGTCTCATGAGGCTGTAAGCTTTTCGACACGCTTCGGCGGCATGCCAGTAGATCTATACCTACCAGTTCTCTCAATTTTGGGTATTTACGCTCAGGAAAATGGCAAGGGTATGATGTTTGATAGAGAAGAAGAGCTTGATCCTCCGCCAACCCAGCCTAAGATCGTGAAAGGTGAGTCCGATACTAAAAGTAGTCCGAAATCGCCGTCTGAGAAAACTAAACCATCATTACGTGTAGTGAAATAAACTGCCAGACAACGTTCGATTTTGGAGGAGTATATGTCTAAACCAATTGCTGAACTATCGGCTGTAAGGACCCCTATTGGCGGTCTAATGGGTAGTTTATCAACTCGTTCCGCTGCACAGCTCGGTGGGTTAGCTATCGCAGGTGCTTTACAGCAAAGCGGTCTAGATGGTGCTAGTGTAGACGAGGTCTTGATGGGTTCAGTGTTAACCGCTGGTCAAGGGCAGGCACCTGCAAGACAAGCAGCTTTGGCGGCAGGTTTGCCTAAAGCCACGTCCTGTACAACAGTCAACAAAGTATGTGGTTCGGGCATGAAGTCTATTATGCTTGCGGGAAATGCTCTTCGGGCAGGGCAGTCTGTGGTCGCTATTGCCGGTGGAATGGAAAGCATGAGTTGTGCACCTTATTTATTGCCGCAGGCGCGTCAAGGCTATCGTTTTGGACATGCACAGATGCTTGATCATATGCAATATGATGGTCTGCAAGACGCTTATCAGGGTGTTGCTATGGGTGTTTTTGCAGAAAAATGCGCTACAAAATATTCCTTTAGTAGAGAAAATCAAGACGCTTATGCCCTAGAATCACTGCGTCGAGCGAACGAAGCCATTAAGCAAGGTTTTTTTGATGACGAGATTATTCCCGTAAAAGTTATATCGCGTCGCAGTGAAATGGTCGTGTCTGTTGATGATCAGCCCGGAAATGCCAGGCCAGAAAAAATTCCTCATTTGAAACCAGCTTTTGATAAACAGGGCACTGTGACTGCTGCAAACGCTAGCTCAATCTCAGATGGTGCGGCAGCGCTGACGTTGATGATGGCTGATGAGGCTGAGGCGAAAGGTTTAATCCCCATAGCGCTGATCCATGGTTATGATGAGTCTGCTCAGGACCCTGAATGGTTTACAACAGCACCAGTAACCGCCATTAGGAAGACCCTCAATCGCGTTGGATGGGCCGTAAAAGATGTTGATCTATGGGAGATAAACGAGGCTTTTGCCGTTGTTACTATGGCGGCGATAAAGGAATTAGAAATATCTCATGACAGAGTCAATGTAAATGGCGGTGCCTGTGCTTTGGGGCATCCAATCGGTGCCAGCGGCGCCCGTATCGTTACCACATTGATTCATGCGATGCGCCTCAGGGGAGATAAAAAGGGCATCGCCAGTCTGTGTATTGGCGGCGGCGAAGCTACTGCGATGGCAATAGAGATCTGTTAGGGATAGCACTGTCTTTAATCAACATACTCAAGACACTTAACGACCTTCTCTACGCCACTTGTATTTCGCGCTATGTCAACAGCTGCATCGCCGGTTGATCTGCGTACGGTACCGAGTAAATAAACCACGCTATCTTCGGTGATCACTGTAAGATTATTAAGAGGAAGATCTTTTTTAAAGGCGAATTTTGTAATAATTTTTCCAGAGATAATCGTATCATTAGTTCGCGAAATTATAGAGCTATTACCTCTTACTTGAATCTCGTTGTAAACTTGCCTTACACCGCGAAGATCGCGTGCTACGTCTCCTGCAAGAACCTTCAAGTTTGCGTTAGTTATTTCTCCCGACAATAATACTAGCCCCTTAAACACGGCAATATTGATATGAGCTCTATTAAGCTCAGGATCGGCTTTTTTTAAATTCACGGCAATGTAGGTTTTTATTTTATTGTCATCAATCTCTTCGCCAACTGTTCGCCCTGCTTTGTCGGGATCGATTGGTTCTTTTACGACCTTATTAATTACACTTGCACAGCCTGTGAGTAAAAAAACTAGGCTCATGACCATAGTCAGTTGACGCATTTACATTTCTCCCAAAATTTTATTATCTATCAAAGTGCACATACATTGTGCTATCTGAACTTGCGCTAAGGTTGCCATTTGAGGTGAGAAATCAGACAGGTTGATTAGGGTATCGGTATAACCTAAACACTCTACTAACGCTTCATCTGTGCCCGAGGACAGCAGCACTATAGACATTCCTTTTTCAATTGCGGAGTTTAACAACTTAATCAGCGCGGGGGAATTTCCGCCACCACTTACCACAAACAATGTATCAATTTTATTGCCGTGTATCGATAGGAGTGAAGAATATCGGTCCTCTTGCGCAAGACCCTCACTCTGGGCATTTAGGTTAAGTGCTGGGAAACCTGGTCTGTCAATGTCAATTCCGTGAGTAAGGTAGCGACAAAAGAGGTTAGCAACTAACATTCCGGATTGATCACCGCAGGTCAAAATCGTACCGCCCTCTAAAAGGGAATCACTAAGAGCCTTCGAAGCACTGACAATCGAGTCTGTAAAAATATCGCCAACAACCATCGTTGTTTCGATCATTTGTTGAAATTGCTGAAATATTTTCTTTTCCATTAGCTTTTTACACACATATCGGCGTTGTGTTTTTTTTCCTTAGTTTGATTGTTTTAACTTTGGCAGATCTCATCCTTTTAACGTTAGCAGATCTAATACGTTCAAGGAGAGTACTTTATATACTATTGGGACTAGATTGAAGTAGCACGTCTATAAAATCGAACAAAAGTTATTTCTCTGATCAAGGTGTTAGACCTAGAGGCTGCTGTAGTAACTACATTTATTGCTTGTTTTAGTCCCACTATGTCTTTTGATCAAATAATTTGATTGGTCCGACTGTGGCATTTAATATTTTATTGATCGTCTGTAGTGAAACCATAGATGCGTCGGTATTACGACTATCCATACCAAATAACACTTAGTTTACAGCGACGTTTTTAATCCAGTCTAGCTGATAACCCGAGGGGTCATTTTTAGAGCGCCGCATGCCGATCACATCAAATCGAGCCGATAGTGAGTTGGTTGTTTTATGCAGTTGCATGTAAGCCTGGGCGGCTGCGGTCATACGTAGATATTTTTGTCGCGTGATTGATGCTAGTGCACCTCCAAAATAGTCAGATTGTCTAAATCTAACCTCGACAAATATAAGTTGCATGTTATCTCGCATAATAATGTCAATCTCGCCCCTAGGAGTATTGAAATTTCGGTCCAAAGGAGTCAGCCCATTAGAAACTAAATATTCAAAGGCTATTTGCTCAGTTTCCATACCTATCGCTGACGCTGTGCTAGCTATTTTTAGTTTACCGGTAAAGTCCATTTTTATTGAAGTCCATTTTATTAACCCATTAATTATGGAAAGCCTGAGCGTACGATGCCTTGATGAAAATTACTCCAAGTGGCCTTCCGAGAAATCACACCGTTGTTCACCTTTAGAATGCCTGTTGCGCCAAAAAGAGATACCGTTAATGCCGGTTGGGGAAAAACTAACTGACGATAAACTAAGAAGGTGTCATAACCGGTGGCGTAAAGGTGTCGATAAGTGGTATGCATGTCTTGGTTAGAAGATAACTCACTAATCAGATGACCGGGCATAGTCCAAGGCATAGCGGTAAATTGAATACCGCTTAGATCACGATTGGAGTCTGCCGAGTTTAAACCATTATAGATATTAGAACTGGAATAAACAGGCAAATCTGCTGCGTATAAAAAATCTAATGCAGGCTTTATTTGTCGCGCTCTTTCGGGATATCCCAAGACTAAAGCGAAGTCAATATCTTGCCGCCGTCGAGGTTTGATGATCACCTGACTATTTACGAAGCGCCGAATTTCTCGGCCACGATTCTCACTTAAATCTATGTTTAAAGATGGCTTGAGGAATTGGGTGAAGTCTTTTACCGATGGATCGTAAAAGACTGATTCTATGAGACGACCACCTTTAGATTGCCAATAATCACTGAATGCTTGAGCTGATTCTTGACCCCATTTTTTACCCGGAGCAATCACTAGAACCGATCGATGACCTTCTATCCATGCACGATCAGCAATTTGAATCATTTCATCATATTGAGCGTTTCCAAACTGCAAGAGGTTGATGTGCTGAATTTTTTTGTTCTGTTGAATTCGATTCAAGCTGATCGTAGGTACCTTTAGATCAGTTAAATTATAGAGTTCTGCTGCCTCGGATTGACGTATGCCGCCGATAATTACATCGGCACCCTCAATGATTGCATTGTTGTAGGCCTGCTCTATCGAAATAATGCTAGTGTCCTGTATTCTAACTTGCGGAGTTATCAAATTGTTTTGCTTATAAAGACCATAAAAAGCCTCCATGAATCCACTTAAAAAAGTGTTACTAGGCGATTTATAGTGGCCCTGCAGTGGCAATAAAATAGCGATTTTTGTGACTGGTGGTGCCCTTTCAGTAGTTTGTTCAAACCAAGAGGGCGTTACTAAGGCCGCAGGGTGACTTTTGTGACTATTTTTCCATTGTTTAAGCTGCCGACTCACAGCAAGATGATTATTTTGATGGAGGCGAATATCACGGCCTAGTTCACACCAACCTGCAAGCACATCACCACTGTCTGAAGAACATTGTTGAAGTTCCAAATAGGGCAGCTCAGCTAATTGGCGCCATATTTTGTTGTGGACATTAGTCTTATCAGAGATGGAATCCAAAAGACTAGCAAGACCAATAGCATCATTGATACTGTCAATCGAACGGCCGATTTGGTGGTTTATATCACTGCGGATACTTAGAATGCGACGCTGATATGCTGGTTCAAAATTCCTTTGTAGTGCTACAAAACGAGGATTTTCAATAATGCTTAGAGCTTCTTTAGGACCATGTTCTTGTAAACGGAGTTCAACACTTAATAGAGAGTACTCAGTAAACGCTTCATCACTGAGAGGCCCTGTTTTCACTAACTGAAGTGCTTGGTTACTGCCAGTAAGATTCCCATTCTTTGCGAACAGAATAGCAACATTTAACAGCGCTTGATTAGGTCTTTTCGCTGTCTTTGCTTTAGCAAATAATATTTCGGCCTGTTCAATTCCATTGGGATTCTTTGCTTCAGATATATAGATAACAGGAACCCGGCCACTATTGTTGGTATCAGTTGGCGCACAACCCCCAATAAGGGCTAAAATACACCCTGAGACCATCATCTGTAGAAGAACTTTTTTACCCATGAATTTAAATCAACCTGGTACATTGTATATTGTAGCCACGCCCATCGGAAATCTTGCCGACATGGTGCCGCGGGCTGTCACCACTCTTCAGAACGTTAGTGTAATTGCCTGTGAAGATACACGCCATAGTAAAAGGCTACTATCACAGTTTAGTATAGATACCCCCTGTATTACTTACCATGATTATACAGACCAAAAGAGTGTAGATAAAATCCTTACTCGGTTACAACACTCTGAAGACGTTGCACTTATTTCAGATGCCGGAACTCCCTTGATCTCTGATCCAGGATACCGATTAGTGGCCCAAGCTAGGTTGCGCGGGTTTCATGTAATTCCTATTCCTGGTGCTTGTGCGGCTATTGCGGCCCTAAGTGTATCAGGATTACCTACTGATAAATTCCGTTTTCTTGGGTTTTTACCAGCAAAGGTAGGCCAGCGCAAAAAGGCACTAGATGAATTAAAGACAGTAACTGAAACCTTGGTTTTTTATGAGGCACCTCACCGTATCTTGGCGTCGCTAAATGACCTGATAGATGTGTTTGGCCAAGATCGACTCGCTTTTATGGCGCGAGAGGTGAGTAAAACGTTTGAAACCTATCTATACGGCACCATAAGTCAGATAAAGACCCAAGTGAATAATGATAGCAATCAGCAGCGCGGTGAAATAGTACTTATTATCTCCGGCAGCACCGGAATTAGTTACACACACTCCCCTGAAACTGAGAGCCTAGTAGCACTTTTGCTGAAAGAGCTGCCAATCACCAAAGCTGCATCATTGGCAGCGAAAATCACTGGTGGAGATAAAAAGCAGTTGTATCAGATCGCTCTCAGTTTACAAAACAAGTAAAAACCCTGATTTTATTTTGCTGCCTGAATATCAGCTACTGTTAGTGCTGTCATGTTGAAAATACCCCGAGAAGAGACCGAGGGAATAACAATATGGGCCGGTTTTTTGAAACCATTTATAAATGGTCCAATAAGCAGTGCATCAGTTAAAGACCGGATCAGCCCCATGGCAATATTGGCTGAATCTAAGTTAGGCATTACCAATACATTTGCACGACCTTTTAAATTCGCTTTGGAGTAAACGCTGTTACGAAGTGTTGGATTAAGTGCGCTTAAAACGTGCATTTCACCATCGATTTGTAATTCCGGCTGTTGCGCACGGAGCAATGCGGAGGCCGCTCTAACCTTTTTAGCGGAGGCTGCATTTGATGTGCCGAAGTTTGAGTGAGACAGCAATGCAACCTTAGGTTCTATGCCGAACCGACTAACTAAATCCACGCTTGCCTGAGTAATCTTTACAAGATCCTCCGCGCTGGGATCGATGTTCATTGCAGTATCTGCTAAGAATAGTGGTCCATCAGGCATTAACAAAACTGCGGCGGAGGATACTAACTGACTTTTGTCTTCTGGCCCAAGCAGGTGCATTATTTCACGCAGATGAAAATCAAAGCGGCCCACTTTCCCGCATATAAGACCATCAGCATCTTCACAGGCTACCATTACGGCGGCAATTGCGGTGTTGTCATCGCGCATAATTTTTCTAGCCGCCGCCACAGATACACCCTCTCTACCGACCATTTTATGGTACAGGCTTGCGTAGGTTTCATGCTTGGAGTTTTCATCTGGATTAAAAATTTCTACATCAGTTTCAAGATCAATACGCAGTCCAAGACGATCCACTTTGAGGGCAATACGCTCTGCGGAGCCGATCAAAACGGGCTTGGCAATAGCTTCATCAATTACAGCCTGAACGGCCAGCAAAACATCATCATTTTCCCCTTCGGCATAGACTATTTTTGCAGGTGCTTTTTTAGCCACTTCAATGATAGGCTGCATAAATAGGCCCGCTTGATTAACAAATTCATGTAGTTTTTGATGGTAGGCTTCGAGATCCTCTATGGGCCTAGTGGCTACACCACTTGCCATTGCAGCCTTTACTACTGCCATTGGTACTACTTCTATCAATCTCGGGTCAAAGGCTTTGGGGATAAGGTACTCAGGCCCAAACTTCAATTTTTCATCCGCATAGGCTGCAGCAACCACATCAGATGTCTCCATAGTGGCTAAATCTGCAATCGCTCGAACAGCGGCCATTTTCATTTCTTCATTAATAGTTGATGCGCCACAATCCAGAGCACCTCTAAATATAAAAGGAAAACATAAAACGTTATTTACTTGATTTGGATAATCTGAACGCCCAGTTGCTAAGATGGCATCGGGACGAGCCGCCATAGCATCCTCAGGCATGATTTCAGGAATAGGATTAGACATAGCCAAAATAATTGGTTTTTTACCCATTTTTTTGAGTAAATCACCATTTAGTACGCCAGGGCCAGACAACCCCATGAATAAGTCTGCGTCTTGAATAGCATCTTCAATAGTTCGATCTTCGGTATCAATGGCATAGTCTTCTTTCCAAGGATTCATACCTTTAGTCCGCCCTTTATAGATAACCCCCGTGCGATCAATCATACGAACATTAGTTTTTTGTAATCCCATGCTAACCAGTAGGTCCACACAGGCAATACTTGCGGCACCAGCCCCGGATACAACTAGCTTCACATCTTCAAATTTCTTTTCAACGATTCTAAGGCCATTATAAATTGCCGCGGCAGCTACGATAGCTGTGCCGTGTTGATCATCATGAAATACCGGTATTTTCATTCGTTGACGAAGTTTTTCCTCCACCATGAAGCACTCAGGAGCCGTTATATCGTCTAAATTAATACCACCAAAGGTGGGCTCTAGCGAGGCAATAATATCCACCAGCTTATCGACATCTGTTTCGTTGATCTCGATATCAAAAACATCAATGTTGGCAAACTTCTTAAACAATACAGCTTTTCCTTCCATCACTGGTTTTGACGCCAATGCTCCAATATTCCCTAAGCCCAATACTGCAGTGCCATTAGTGATGACACCTACTAAATTACCTCTTGAGGTAACTTTGGCCACATCAGTAGGATTTGCTTGAATAAGTTCGCAGGCATGAGCTACACCGGGTGAGTACGCAAGGGACAGGTCACGCTTATTAGCCAGTGGTTTTGTCGGTCTAATTTCCAATTTACCCGGTAATGGGTGTGTATGGTATTTGATGGCACTCTCTTTAAAGGAGTCGCTCATTGAAAGATCCTGTTTTGGTATTAGTTAAATTGATATTTTACATGCTAGATGCGCACTAAGTGTAGCCTTGATAGCGCATAAAATGCTAACTTATACTTTTTAGGCTTGAAATTAAACCCAATTACAAAAAGTATAGACCTCCCGCTCTTAATAGTGACAGTGCCAGCTTTAGTATTGCTCGGCCCTTGCTATGAGTAGTTTGAATTTGGCGACTATATAAAATATTTCCTTGGACACTATGACTATTCAGCTTGCTTTTCCTTACGTTGCTCAACCGCTTAAAGTAACCGACGCTATGTGTGATCAAAATGGACATATGAATGTTGCATTTTATTCGCAATTATTTGGTCGGTCCTTTGAGCATTTCTACGCGCATGATATGGGCTTTTCTACTAGCTATTTTGAATCTGGATTTTCTTCGTTTACTCTAGAGGATAATGTTAAATATATTCATGAATGTTTAATAGACGAGCAACTTGCCATTCACTATAGGTTACATCGGGTTAATAAAAAATTAATTCACTTAGTTGCGATTATGCTTAATGAAAAACAGCAGCTCTGCGCAATTTATGAAACAGTACTCGGTCACATTGATATGAATGTTCGAAAAACTACTGATATGAACGGAGAATTTTTAGATAATTTACTGCGTATCATGGCAAAACATACGGAAACCACGTTAGACTTTCCGCTACGGCTTAACATCAAAGCGTTGCGGTAACTACCTTGAAAAAGCTAAATGGTAAATTAAATACCATTTAGCTAGTCAAAAAAGGTCATCAATCATAATGATAATGGAGAAATACTTTGGAAGCTTTTGTAAATTACCTGAATAGCATTATTTGGAGTTCGGCACTTATATATTTGTGCTTAGGAACGGGTTTTTATTTCTCGATTCGTACGCGATTTTTACAGATTAGGCATTTCAGGCATATGATAAAGCTCATGTTTCAGGGGAAGAGTTCAGACGCCGGCGTATCTTCATTTCAAGCACTTGCCATTTCTCTATCAGGGCGTGTGGGTACTGGTAATATAGCAGGTGTTGCAACGGCTATTGCTATGGGAGGCCCTGGCGCGGTTTTTTGGATGTGGTTGGTGGCTTTCTTAGGCGCCTCTACTGCTTATGTCGAAGCGACCTTGGCGCAAATTTATAAAGAAAAGGATGATAAAGGCCTATATCGCGGTGGACCTGCCTATTTTATTGAAAAAGCTATGGGTCAAAAATGGTATGCCTGGTTATTTGCGGTTTGTACCATCATGGCTGTGGGCTTTTGTCTACCGGGTATTCAAGCAAACAGTATTGTTGCTGCGGTAGAAAATGCTTGGGGAGTACCGTCGGTGGTTGGAGCGTCCGTGATTGCTATTGGTGTGGCCTTAATTGTATTTGGTGGTGTTAGACGCATTGCACGTTTCACGCAAGTGGTGGTTCCGATCATGGCATTGGGCTACATTTTTATTGCGTTACTTGTTATGGCGGCCAATTATGAAAAAATCCCTGAAATGTTTAGTTTGATTATCGATAGCGCATTCGGTTTTGAGGCTGGTTATGGCGCTATTATTGGTATGGCGATCCAATGGGGCGTGAAGCGAGGTATTTATTCTAATGAGGCAGGTCAGGGTACAGCACCTCATGCTGCAGCAGCGGCTGAGGTATCACACCCAGCCAAGCAGGGTTTGGTGCAAGCCTTTTCAGTTTATATTGATACCCTGTTTGTATGCACTGCTACAGCATTTATGATTTTACTAACCGGTCTGTACAATGTTCAAGGTCCCGATGGGGTGATGCTGTATACCGGGCTAGCGGGTGTTGATGCAGGTCCAGTCTATGTGCAGAGTGCTTTTGAAACTATATTGCCCGGTTTAGGTGCTAGTTTACTTGCAATATCGCTGTTCTTTTTTGCTTTTACTACCATACTGGCTTATTACTATATTGCTGAGACTAATGTGACATATATTAATCGTGCGGTTCATCGACCATGGCTTATGATCTTCTTGAAATGGTTGGTACTCACCTCTGTGATGTACGGTGGTATAAAATCTGCTGATCTAGCATGGGCTCTTGGAGATGTTGGTGTTGGCGCCATGGCATGGTTGAATATTATTGCTATTTTGATCTTACAAAAGCCGGCGCTGATGGCTCTCAAAGACTATGAAAAACAGCTGGACTTGGGGATTGATCCAACATTTGATGCTGAAGCTGTAGGTATTAAAAATGCCGAATTTTGGTCTAAATAAACGTTGAAATAGCGGTAAAAAAATTTAGTTATAGAAAGCATTGAGTTAAAAGTAAGTACTTAAGAGCAACAATTTAAAGCGATTGGGTATCACAAGAGACGAATGAGTGGCCTGTGATGGATGGTATCCATTAAGAGCTCTCATTCGCTGATAGACTAAGAAATGATCTTTCACAGAAGCTTGAAGGACTGGGAGTGCACCTAAAGATATCGACTAGTGACGTTGTGAAGAAAATTACATTTACAAACAAAACTGTCCGCTGGATAAAGCGCCTTGCCCCGTGGCCAAGAATTTTTTCAGTACTATCTGGGCCATCCGCCTAGTTCTTTCCACCGATTAACAATGGTACAAAATAATTCTGCAGTTTTTATGGTGTCATAAAGCGCACTATGAGCCTCGCGGTTGTCAAAGTCGATTACTGCTGCTTGGCACGCTTTAGCTAGAACCGTTTGACCAAAGGCTAACCCTGAAAGCGTGGAGGTGTCAAAGCAAGAAAAGGGATGAAATGGATTTCGTTTTATCTGGCTACGATGAATTGCGGCGTTAACAAAGCCAAGATCAAAATGGGCATTATGAGCCACCATGATAGCTCTGCTGCAGCCGGTAAGAGAGATTTCTCGTCGAATAGCTTGAAAAATTTCTCTTAAGGCTTCCCCCTCTTCTTCAGGGTCTCTGTCAGGATCATAGAGATCGATGCCTGTGAATTCTAGAGCCGAGTCCTCAACTATAGCCCCTGGGAAGGGCTCGATGTTTTTGCTGAAGCTTTCTTTGATCTGTAAATCACCTTGACTGTCCATCTCTAAAATAACTGCGGCGATCTCCAGTAAAGCATTCTGATGAGAGTCAAAGCCACCGGTTTCGACATCAACAACCACAGGTAGAAAACCTCGAAATCGTTTGGCCATCAAGGTATCAGTGTTTTGATTTAACTGTTCCATTATTCCACCAGCATCCAATTCAATGTAGTGCCGGCACCCAATGGGATCAATTGAGTATCTTCATAGGGCACAGCGGCTTGTATTTTCCATGGTTCTCTTCGCAATAGTATAGTCGAGTTGTTTCGAGGTAGACCATAAAAATCACATCCATTGGTACTGGCAAAAGCTTCAAGTTTATCCATGGCACCTGCTTGGTCGAACACTTCGGCGTACATTTCTATAGCAGCATGATGACTAAAGCACCCCGCACAGCCACAACTACTCTCTTTCGCATCTTGCGTGTGAGGTGCGGAGTCAGTACCTAAAAATATCTTCTGATTACCACTAACGGCGGCTTTGATAAGTGCTTGCTGATGGACGTCACGCTTTAATATGGGTAAACAGAATAGATGAGGACGAATACCTCCCACTAGCATATGGTTACGATTGTATAATAAATGCTGAGGCGTGATTGTAGCGCCAATATTATCGCTGGCATTAAGCACAAATTCAGCACCTTGCTGGGTTGTAATATGCTCTAAGACAATTTTTAGATCAGGAAATTTAGCAACCAGTGGGCGCAGATGGCGTTCTATAAAAACCGCTTCTCGATCGAAAATATCAACGTCATCTGAGGTTACTTCACCATGCATTTGCAGCACCATTCCCACACTTTGCATGGCTTCGAATACAGCATCCATTTTGGTTAAGTCAGTAACGCCAGAATCTGAATTAGTGGTAGCTCCAGCTGGATAGTACTTGCAGCCATAAATGAAACCACTCTCAGCGGCGGCATGAATCTCTTTTGGACTAGTATTATCAGTGAGGTACAGTACCATGAGAGGTTGCCAATTAGACCCATAAGGTGTGTGCGCTAGAATACGCTCGCGGTAGGCTGATGCTCTGCTCACAGTAGTCACAGGTGGCGTTAGATTAGGCATAACAATTCCACGATCAAAGCAACGAGCCGCAGCGGGAACAGTAGTTTCCAGAGCAAGGTTGTCTCGCAAATGTATATGCCAATCGTCTGGGCGGATCAGTGTTATGCTATCCATCGGTGTTAGGGTCCTCTTTTAAAGGGTGAATGCTACCGCAAACAGAGTCTGCATAATAGACTTTGTGGTGAAGTAAATATAAACAAACAGTGAAAATAGTAGTATGAACATAACATTGTTATTAAATAGAGACTTGGGCAGCCACCTAGCACTTTCTTATCTGTGTAAAGAGCTGGCGGGTCACAAAGTCTCTTTGTTTATGTCAGAAAAAGTAGGATCTGATTATTTACTGCCTCCGGCCTTATTGGAATTAGCGCTGTTTGAAAAGACATGTCTGGATGATGGGCGCCCAAGTTTCCATGACTTGGCTCAAAGGTTAAACTGTCATGTTGCTGACTTTATTGATTTAGACAATAATCTTAAGAGTCCAGAAGCTCTATCTAGGGTCGCTGCGACTGAACCCGATTTAATATTGTCTATTCGCTTTGGTCTAATTCTGCCCCAAACCATTATTGATTTACCAAGACATGGCGTGATCAATCTCCATTCGGGTTTGTTACCAGCATATCGGGGGGTGATGGCGACGTTCAGAGCGATGCTCAATGCTGATGTTTTGATCGGTTCTACACTGCATTTTATTACTGATCCGAGTATCGATCGAGGTGCTATTATTGCAACCACGAGTGTCCCTTTAAGGTCTAACTTATCCTATACTTATAATGTATTAAGTTTATATTCAGAGGGCTGCACTGAGATTGGCAATATTGTCAGACAGCTTACTTTAAATCAAACTCTGCGAGCAAAAATCAGCGACGGTAAGGGACATTATTACTCATTCCCAGAAAACCAAGAAGTGCAAAAGTTTTTTTCGCTCGAATACCGATTCTTTGATACATCAGAGATAATTTTAATTAACAAGATGTATGGCTATTAGCGAACAAACAGTGAATCCCATCATAGGTTCAGGTAAAATTAACGTCTAAATTTTTAAGTAAAGGTCTTGATCACGTGCCCTCAGTTAATAAAGTTGTCTTAGCTTACTCAGGAGGATTAGATACCTCCGTTATCGTCAAATGGTTACAAGAAGAATATCACTGCGAAGTAGTTACTTTTACCGCTGATATAGGTCAAGGGGAAGAAGTTGAGCCTGCTCGAGAAAAAGCTGAGGCCTTAGGTGTAAAAGAAATTTACATTGAAGATCTGCGCGAGGAGTATGCTAAAGATTATGTTTTCCCTATGTTTAGAGCTAACACCATTTATGAAGGTGAATATCTATTAGGTACGTCTATTGCGCGACCACTGATCGCAAAGCGGCTGATTGAGATTGCCAATGAGACTGGCGCAGAAGCTATCTCTCATGGTGCTACTGGAAAAGGTAATGACCAAGTAAGATTTGAGTTGGGAGCTTATGCGTTAAAGCCCGGCATCACAGTCATTGCACCTTGGCGAGAGTGGGATTTAAACTCTCGAGACAAATTGATGGAGTACTGCGAAACGCACAATATAGCCGTTGAAATGAAACGCGGTAAGAAATCGCCTTTTTCTATGGATGCTAATTTACTGCATATTTCCTATGAGGGCGGTAATCTTGAGGATCCTTGGTCAGAAGCTGAAGATGATATGTGGCGATGGACAGTATCACCAGAGAATGCTCCAGATAAACCTACCATGCTAACCATAACCTATGAAAAGGGTGATATTGTTGCGATAGATGGTAGATCAATGTCACCGGCTACGGTCATCGAATATCTGAATAAGACAGCTGGAGCAAATGGAATTGGCCGACTTGATATTGTTGAAAACCGTTATGTGGGTATGAAATCTAGAGGATGCTACGAGACGCCTGCGGGTACGGTGATGATGAAAGCCCATCGTGCTATTGAATCACTTACTCTTGATCGAGAGGTGGCTCATCTCAAAGATGAGCTCATGCCCCGCTATGCCAAGCTGATTTATAACGGATATTGGTGGGCACCTGAGCGGATTATGTTACAAACGGCCATTGACCAGAGTCAAGATGTAGTGAATGGCGAGGTACGAGTTAAATTGTACAAGGGAAGTGTCAGTGTTGTTGGTCGAAAATCGGCAACTGATAGTTTGTTCGATGAGAATATTGCTACCTTTGATGATGACGGTGGTGCTTACAATCAAGCAGATGCTGAAGGTTTTATAAAACTCAATGCTCTGCGTATGCGCATTGCCGCTAATGCCGGACGGAAATTATGATAGTACCAATGGGGTCTTTTTATGCCGCTCAGTATTGATGACGTTCGTCAAGCACGGGATCGTATAAGCCCCCATATCCATTGCACGCCGGTAATGAAAAGTTCACAAATCAACCGGCTGTTGGGCTGTGAGATTTTTTTTAAAGCAGATAATCTACAAAAAGTCGGTGCTTTTAAGGCGCGGGGGGCCTGTAATGCCGTGTTTTCTATGGATTCTAGTGAACTTGAGAGGGGAGTTGTTACCCATTCTTCTGGTAACCATGGTGCTGCCCTGGCGTGGGCGGCGGCGCTTTGCAATGCTCCCTGTACCGTGGTAATGCCTGAAAATGCACCCCAAGCGAAGAAAGATGCGGTGGTAAGCTACGGGGCAACAGTGCAGTTCTGCAAGGCTACTATGGCAGCAAGAGAGGCTTCTGTAGCAGACATTATAGCCGAGCAGGGCACTACCTTGGTGCATCCCTATGATCAGGATTCGATTATTGCCGGTCAGGGAACTGCCGCCTTGGAGATGTTGCAGCAGGTTGACTCTCCGGTGGATATTCTCATGGCACCGGTGGGCGGTGGTGGTTTATTGAGTGGCTCAGCATTGGTGGTAAAACAATCCTCTGCTGGGGCGATAACAAAAGTTTATGGTGCTGAGCCAGAGATGGCTGCTGATGCCTTCGAGGGGTTCAAGCGTGGTGAGCGTATTTCAACCTGCGTGCCAAAGACTATCGCTGATGGATTGCGAGGAACCTTGGGCGTCCGAAACTTTGCCCTTATTAGTGAGCATGTGGATGATATTTTCCTCACCTCCGAGGCGCGTATTATTGAGTCCATGAAATTAATTTGGAGTCGTCTTAAGATGGTGGTGGAACCTTCAGCTGCAGTTCCATTGGCTGTGATGATGGACCATGCCGACGTGTTTAAAGACAAGCGTGTAGCGATTATTCTCAGCGGAGGGAATCTTGATTTAGAGCAACTTCCTTGGTGATAGAAATGTCTTTTATGTGGAAAAACTGATCTTTGTAGTTAGTTAATTAAAATTTGTTAAGATCACTAGGGCGTACATTTTGTAATTTTTTAAATAGCGTTATGTTTCCTTAGATTATTTTTTGTGATTTTCATCGAAAAATAGGTGGAGTTTCGGTGGAGATGAAATGTATTGCATGAATCCGTCAAAATTGCGTTGTAAAGCATGCCAGACAGCACGTTCGTGTTTTTATCCCGTTACTCTCGATCGAATCGATGCGAATTGTCTTGTTAACATTGATCCTGTTGAGTTGTGTGGCCTTTAATTTGAAGAGTTGGCTCGGTCGGTTCGTTATCCTGTTAAATTTGGTATAGTAAGTGTATAGATCGATACTTTGGTATAAAAACCGCAAATGCTAACGTTTGCGGTGATCTGGTTTAGGGGTCTGTTGGTTGTCTAAACTGTGCCGGCTGCCCACGTAAAGTCTAATTTCCAAAGAGGTTTTTGGGACGGGCGTTCTGCGGAAACCATTGATCGGTTTTTTTTAGTTCTGAAATATAGGACAATCATTTGACATGTACGACAACAAAAATGGAATAGACAGTGGCATATTTTTCTACTAAGCGGTATGGGCATGACATCGGTTTAACCGCTTGCTTTCGGCAACCCAAAGCGAAATCCCATTGTAGGTTCCTTCATGGTTATTCTTTAGCGTTTAAATTTACCTTCGGATGCAACTCGCTGGATGAACGTAATTGGGTGGTGGATTTTGGTGCTCTTGAGCCTCTCAAAGTTCTCTTAGAAGGCACTTTTGATCATAAAGTTGTTCTTGATAAGGAAGAGCCGTACATGGAAGATTTTCGAGCATTGGAAGATAAGGGAGTAATTGATATTGTTGTGTTGGATGGCGTGGGCGTAGAAAAGTTTGCTGAACATACATATTATTTTGCGACCGAAGTTGTCGAAGTGCTTACAGATGGAAGGTGCTGGGTCGAAGAGGTTGAGTGTTCAGAGCATGGCGCTAACTCCGCAATCTTTCGAAAGGATCGTAGGCTTGCCTAAATTAGTTAGTGGGTAAATGTCATTGCCTCATGGTCAACAATCGCGGCAATGCAACTTTGTCATTGTGATTAGTTTGATTAATGCTAGCCGTTTTATTTGTTGTGATAATTAATTTTTCCTTGAAGAACCATATGCACTATCAATACTTTATTTGCGATGTTTTTACTGATGTAATGTTTTCTGGTAATCCACTGGCAGTGGTTCCCTATGCCAGTGGATTGAGCGACGAACAGATGCAAAATATTGCTCGAGAATTTAATTTCTCGGAGACAACTTTCGTGCTTCCAGCACAGCAGGGTCATACCAGGCAAGTACGTATTTTTACCCCTACAAGAGAAATTCCCTTTGCGGGCCATCCCAATATAGGCACTGCTTTTGTTCTTGCTGAAATCGGACAGTTTGGAGGTTTCGATGGGCCTATGGAAGTGGTTTTTGAGGAGATAGCTGGATCGGTCGCCATTGCCATTGACCGCAATGACCATGGGTATACTCGCTGTGAATTAAAGGCGCCAGGTGCCTTTTGGATAGGCCAAACTGTTTCGGCCGACGTTGTAGCCGCTATTCTAAATTTATCAGTAACGGATATTGTGACTGATACTCATGAGCCTCAGGAGGCTTCCGTAGGTCTTGAGTTTTTATGTGTAGAAATAGCTTCTTTACAAGCCTTACAGCAAGCAAAGGTTAGTGTAGATCGACTAAGTGCGTTAGTGTGCAGTGGAGTTGCCCCAGATATTCATCTGTACTGGCGCGGGTGTAATGATGTTGATTTGCGAGTGCGAATGTTTGCACCATTAGATGGCGTACCTGAGGATGCCGCTACTGGTAGTGCCAACTGCGCGCTGATAGCGTTATTAAGCTATTATGACAATGCATCGAGCAACACTTATAGCTGGTGTATTTCTCAGGGTACAGAAATGGGTCGACCAAGTGAATTATTCGGACGTACTAAAAAGCAGAATGGGTCTGTCACTGATGTTTGGATTGCAGGTGATTGTGTCCTAATAGGTGAGGGTACCCTTTTTTTATCTTAGTTTATCTGCAGTTGCAGTTTGTTTTTCGTGATCGTATTATGCGGGCTTAATTTACATAACTTTTATTAAAAGGAAACACTATGTTTAGTCATGTCATGCTAGGAGCCAATGATATAGAGGAAGCCAAGAAATTCTATGATGCTACTTTGGGTGCCATCGGTCACAGGCCTGGTGTCGTGGATCCGAAAGGCCGTTGCATGTATGTCTCTAATGGGGGTGTTTTTTTACTAACAAAACCCATTGACGGAGAGTCGGCAAGTCATGGTAACGGAAGCACTATGGGCTTTGCAGTTGATGGGCCAGAAGCTGCAGATGCATGGCATGCGGCCGGTATCGCCAATGGCGGTACGGCCTGTGAAGATGCCCCCGGTATTCGAGAAGGAGGCGGTGTTAGTATGTACTTGGCCTATCTTCGTGACCCCTCTGGCAATAAAATTTGCGCACTCTACAGAATGCCTTAAGCTTAGGTGTACCGGTAAGGGTCCGGCTCAGAAATCGCTTTAAGTGTTTTTTGGGTCGCCGCTCTTTTACGTTTATGTAGTACGTCGAAGGTCATAAGTCTTGCTATGTCCCTACAGTCTCTTTTTCATTTAGCGTTTCCTGTTACCGACTTAGAAAAAACACGTTCGTTTTATGTCGATATTCTTGGGTGTTCAACTGGTCGAGAATCGAGTCGTTGGATTGATTTTAATTTTTTTGGGCATCAGTTAGTCGCCCATTTGGTCGATCCACAAGATCATCCGGCCACTGCAACCAATAGTGTAGACGGTCATGCAGTACCGGCATCGCATTTTGGTGCAATACTAGACTGGACAGCCTACGAACACTTCGTTGCTCGGTTAACCTCAGCAAAGGTGGATTTTGTGATTAAGCCTTATCTTCGTTTCGAAGGCCAACCGGGTGAGCAGGCGACATTGTTTGTTCGAGATCCAAGTAATAACTATCTGGAGTTTAAGGCGTTCAGGGATATTGACAGGTTGTTTGATGCAAATCTAAAAGATACCCAGTGATCCTCCTGAGACCACTAATCAATTAGTTTACCACTCTAGCGAATATAACCTGTTGTGCGTACTCTTTTTATTCCTTTAACGGGTTGGCTACGTTCTTTTTTATCACGGTTGTTTTTCTCCTGATCAATACTATTTTTCAGCGCAATGAGAAAGCCAGTGACAATAAATGCTCCTGGAGGCAACACAAATATTAGAAAACTATAGCGATCGCCAAAGGGTTGAATAAGCCATGCTTCTGCTGTGGAGCCAAACAATAGGTGCATGTCCCTAAAGAGTGAGCCTTGGCCCAGTAGTTCGCGACTCGCCCCCAAGAGTAATAGCACCAACAGAAATCCAAGCCCCATCATCAATCCGTCTAGAGCAGCTAAACTTAGGGTATTTTTACTAGCAAACGCCTCGGCGCGACCTAGAATCGCACAATTGGTAACAATCAGTGGGACGAAAATCCCCAAAATTTGGTACAGATCAAAGGTATAAGCCTTCATTAACAATTCTGTGATGGTAACAAATGTTGCAATAATCATTATGAAAACCGGCAATCGAACAGCATCACTGACATGCTGACGAATGAGGGATACGATAATGTTTGAGCAAATTAGCACAAGCAGAGTCGCTAGGCCCAAGCCAAGCGCATTTACTACGGTAGATGTAACCGCTAATAGCGGGCATAGTCCAAGTAACTGCACCAGTGCTGGATTATTGTACCAAAGTCCATTGCGAGTAATTTGTTGAAGCATCGTCTTACGCATCAGTTATTCTCCGAAACGTCTATAGCTGTCTTTGCTGAAAATATGCGCGCATTATCTTGCTCAAAATACGTCAATGTACTAACCAGTTGATTTATGACAGCTCGGGGCGTTATCGTAGCCCCGGTAAACTGATCAAAATCGCCGCCATGCTTTTTAACAGCCCATGCTGAGTCCGGTGTATTTTTAAGCGATCGTCCATTGAAGCTCAAAATCCACGAACTTCGTCGAATCTCAATTTTGTCACCAAGTCCAGGAGTCTCACGGTGCTCCACCACTCGCACCCCGGCGATAGTGCTATCAGCATTGATACCTACTAGCATGGAAATTTTGCCACTGTAGCCGTCTAGGGTAGCAGAAGGGATGATAGCTGCTATCGGGTTTTCATTACGTCGTGCAATATGAATAAACTGCTTTTTCTCAAGGCCCAACAGTGGCCAAAAACGCTCAGGGATGGGCTGAATATCCAATAAAAGATCATTGTCATGTAGATTTTTAGGCACGATTTCCAAAAGCGCTTTTTGCGCAAATAGGCGTTCTGAATAGGCAATTTTATCTGCCGTTAAACTATTGACCATTGACAACAATGCTGCAGTTATAGAGGCAGCTAAGGCGAGACCTAGGGAATTTTTAGTAATCGCTTTAAACATCATTTGTCTATCTCTTTAGCGGTTGCTCTGTGTCTCTGGCGGTGGCCATAGGTTCGAGGAAGAGTGTAGTTGTCAATAAAGGGAGCGGCAAAATTACCCAGTAATACGGCAAATGCTACTGCATCTGGATAACTACCCCAAGCGCGGATAATATATATCAACAAGCCAATTAAGGCGCCATAAATTAGTCGGCCACGGTTGCTCGTAGCGGACGAAACTGGATCTGTAACAATAAAAAAAGCACCAAGCATTGATGCACCACTGAACAGGTGCATCACTGGAGAACCAGGGCTAGTAGAGCTGCCAGCATCCCAAAAAAGTATGGACATCAGTGTTAAGCTACCGAGCATTCCAATCGGGCCATGCCAGGTAAATATTCGAGCTTTAAGGAGTGCTAGGCCACCGATTAGAAATGCAACATTAGCCCACTCCCAACCAACTCCTGCAAAACTTGCGTTACTAAATAGCCTGTTGTTGTTATAAATTTGTTCAACCATAAGACCCTTACTATGTTTGAAAAGATCTAGTGGCGTAGCTCCGGTAACACCGTCAATGGGAACAGATCCAGCAAATACAATCATGCAAGAATCCCAAAGTCCTGGGTGATTTATTCCTTGAGGCAGCAAACTTATAGGTGTTACCCAGGTTGTCATCTCTATTGGAAAGGATACTAAAACCACCACATAGCCAACCATTGCTGGATTAAACGGATTGGAGCCTAATCCACCATATAACTGTTTAGCAATTAGAATAGAAAATGTTGCAGCAGTTACCACTACCCACCACGGCACCAGGGGGGGTAGTGCTAAACCTAAAAGTACGGCGGTAACTACTGCACTGTAATCACCTAAATGAGTATTAATAGATCGATTTCGTAGCTTGAGTACCATTGCTTCAGTAACAATGCAGGTTAGTGTTGAGATAAAGAGATTTAGTAGTACACCCCAGCCAAACTGGTAGCTAAGAATAAGTGCTCCGGGCAAGGTTGCCATGAGCACCAACTGCATGATTTTAGCAGTACTCTGGCGATTGTGAGTTTGCGGTGAGCTGATCTGTTTAGAGTTCATTGGAGATTAATCTTCGCAAGTCGCTGTTGAGTTTTATCGACCTTTTGTTTGGCACCTTCAAGAGTGGCCTTGTGTTGAGTTTGTTGATCAAGTGTCCCAGAGTCAAGGACATCTGCAAGACGCTGCTCAGCTTCTTCTAGACGCATTTGTGCGGCGATTAATGTGCGTTCGAGTTTGGCTTTTTGCTTTTCAGGCGAGATCTGTTTGGTCTGAATACGCAATTGTGCCGCCTTTATAATATCCTCTGCACTGGCGGTTAAAGGCGGTTTTCCAGAAACGCGCTGCTGCGCTGCATTATTTGAGAAAAGCTTGCGAGATTCACGCTTAGACTCTCTTTGATGATCTATTTTATCTAACCGTATAGCACGAAATTCAAAGCGCTCTCGGGCCTTGAAGGCCATAGCTTTTTCCGCACGAGCAGTAAGTATGTCACCCTTACTTGTTCGATAGTGCTGTACTAAGGGTATTTTACTTGGGCAGACATAAGAGCAGGCACCGCACTCTATGCAGTCAAACAGATGATGTGCTTGCAGGCGCTCATGATTTTCTGCCTTGGCATACCAATACAATTGTTGAGGCAGTAGCGATGCTGGACAAGCTTCTGCACACAAACCGCACCTAATGCAAGGTTGAGGAGGACTACTATCGGGCATTTCTTGATGACTCACAGCTAAAATACAGGCACTTGTTTTAGTCACAGATACATTCGTAGTTGACAGGGTAAATCCCATCATCGGGCCGCCCACAATGAGTCTGCTACAGCGTTCTCTATTAAACTCATTGAGTTCCAGTAAATGCTCGACTGAGGTGCCTATCAAGACCTCATAGTTACGATTTATGTCACATGCTTGCCCCGTTATTGTGGTAACCCGCGAAATAAGTGGTTGACCGTCAATTACCGCACGTTTTATGGCAAAAACAGTGGCTATGTTAAGACAGACCATGCCAATATTCATAGGCAATGCACCACTTGGTAGTTCTTTTCCTGTGAGAATATAAATAAGCTGCTTTTCGCCACCAGAGGGATACTTGGTCGGGATTGATACCACCTCTATATGAGTCCCATTACAATGCTCTTGTAGCGCTTTAATTGCTTCTGGTTTGTTGTTTTCAATACCTATTAAGATAGTTTTTGGTTTACCTAAAGCGCAATTAATAACATCAATACCTCTGACGATTTCCGCTGCACGCTCACGAATAAGCATGTCATCGGCAGTAATGAAGGGCTCACATTCGGTGGCATTAATAATTAAGGTATCAACAGATTTTTCACCATCGATCGCCAGTTTCACTGCCGAGGGAAATCCAGCACCTCCCATGCCGACTATTCCCGCTTGTGAAATGATGTCACATAGCTTGGAGGGATCAATATGTTGGTAATGGGGATATGTTGTTGATTCAATCCACCTATCCTCGCCATCGGTGGTGATCTCGATACAGGGAGTCGGTAATCCTGAGGGGTGAGCTATAGTTCGAGGCTCAATAGAGCTT
Source organism: Porticoccaceae bacterium (assembly GCA_029254005.1). Classification (GTDB taxonomy): domain Bacteria; phylum Pseudomonadota; class Gammaproteobacteria; order Pseudomonadales; family Porticoccaceae; genus HTCC2207. The sequence continues at coordinate 59,485 of JAQWYJ010000028.1, forward strand.
ACAATGCCAGAGCTAGAGGCATGCACCGCGACGCTAAGTTTGCCCTGTATATCAGCAATTTTTTGTCCTTTGAGTACTCTGTCGCCAACTCTAACAGATGCTTTCGCCGTCTCACCAAACGCCGAATTCAGGGGCAGAACCAGCATTTTGGGGAGCGGCACTTGGCCTATGCTCATTGTCTGGGATTGGGCTTTATTATCCGAAAGATGGACGCCACCAGGTGTTTCCCAAAGGTGTCTCATGATGAATGACCTTCGGTATATGTAGAATTTGTAGAAGGCGGTGTATTTTCTGGGGTTGGCCAATACCATGTATCAATAGAGGTCGTGAAGGGAAGCATATCTATACAGTCGACAGGGCAGGGGTCAACACATAAGTCACATCCAGTACACTCCTCTTCAATAACCGTGTGCATTAATTTGGCAGACCCTAAAATAGCATCTACCGGACAGGCTTGGATACATTTGGTACAACCAATACATTCATCCTCTCTTATATACGCTACGGTTCTGAGTTCTTCCTGACCGTGCTCTTCATCCAAGGGTACAGCTGTAATATCAAGTAGTTTAGCAATGGCATTGATCGTGCTCTGGCCTCCCGGCGGGCACTTGTTAATGGCGTCTCCATCAGCAATAGATTGTGCATAGGGTCGGCATCCTGGGAAACCACATTGACCACATTGCGTTTGCGGTAATAATTGATCAATAGTGTCAACCACAGGGTCACTGTCAATTTTGAATTTTTCAGCTGCATAACCTAATAGTCCACCAAACATGCCTCCTAGACCGATCAATGCTAGGAGCGATGCGAACACCATATTATCTATTAGTAAGTTAATCATTTAAATGAGGCCACTAAAACCCATGAATGCCAAAGACATTAGTCCCGCGGTGATCATTGCTATAGCAGTACCCTCAAAGGGTTGGGGTATATCTGCTGTTGCTAGTCGCTCGCGCATAGCTGAGAAAAAAACCAAAACCAATGAAAATCCTGCGCCAGCACCGAAACCATAGAGTGAGGATTGGACAAAACTAAGGTCTTTATTAGCATTCTGTAGTGCTACGCCTAATACGGCACAGTTGGTGGTAATTAAAGGTAAAAAAACTCCTAAAACACGGTATAGGAGCGGACTGGTTTTTTCTACAAACAACTTAGTGAACTGGACAACTGCCGCGATAACTAAAATAAATGCAATGGTTCTTAGATAGGTCAAGCCAAGAGGAAGCAAGATTAGCTTATTCACAATATAGCTAATCATAGCGGTTAAAGTTAGCACAAAAGTAGTTGCTGCAGACATACCAATGGCTGATTCTAGTTTCTTAGAAACCCCCATAAAAGGGCATAGTCCTAGAAACTGAACCAGTACATAATTATTGATCAGAATAGAGCTGACCAAAATAACGGCAACTTCTTGCATAGGATAATTACCTGTGAGACCCCCAGTCAATAATAGACTTAGGAGCAGTGTTAACTGCTTATACCGGTATTCACTTACCTCTCTGTAACAATCCTTGCATACATCATAAGCAGTATCTATCGGGGATGGACAACTCATCCCCTATGTCTACTAGGTGATTCTCTGGCCGGGTTTAGCGCCACTGTCTGGCTCCAGCAAATAAATACCTTGATCATCTGCGGCGGCTAGTACCATGCCCTCAGACATACCAAAGCGCATTTTGCGGGGCGCTAAATTGGCAACTAGCACTGTTAGTCGACCTTCCAAGCTTTTTGGATCATAGGATGATTTTATGCCTGAGAATACTTGTCGGACTTCTCCTCCCATATCTAAGGTTAGTCGTAGTAACTTGTCTGCCCCCTGAACATGATCAGCTTCTATTATTTGAGCCACTCGTAAATCCACTTTGATAAAGTCATCGAATGAAATTTCATCAGCTAGTGGTTCATCGGCAAACGGACCTGTCGGCACATTGCTAGTAACTGACTCAAGATCTTCTTTACTAGCTTCAACCATGGCTTCAACCGTTTCTTTCTCTATTCGCTTCATCAGTGGCTTAAATGTATTGATTCTATGATTAGTTAAGGGTTTACCAATATTATTCCATTCCAGAGTATCATTCAAAAATACCTCTCCAGCGCTTGCCGTTGCAGGTAATACTGGTTTGAGCATAGCTAGGATTACTCTAAATAGATTAATACCTAGAGAGCAAATCTCTTGTACCTTCTGTTGTTGCTCAGGATCCTTATTGAGTTTCCATGGTTCTTTGGCGGCAATATATTCATTGGCTGCATCAGCCTGAGCCATTATTTCGCGCACAGCTTTTCCATAGTCGCGGTTCTCATAATGCTCTGCAACTGTTGCAGCAGCTCCGCTCACTTGATTCCATAGTGCAGGATTCTCGATATTTTCTGAAAGAATACCATCGTTGCCATTAGTAATAAATTTAGCGCATCGGCTGGCGATGTTAATGACTTTGCCAACCAAGTCACTGTTTACTTTTTGAATAAAGTCTTCAAGATTTAGATCTATATCTTCTACCGAACCAGAAAGTTTAGATGCGTAGTAATAGCGAAGATATTCGGGGTTAAGATGATCCAAATAACAGCGAGCATTGATGAAGGTGCCGCGAGATTTAGACATCTTTTTACCGTTAACTGTCACAAAGCCATGTACACACACTTTTGTTGGGGTGCGATATTCAGCACTTTTCAACATTGCAGGCCAAAACAGCGCATGAAAGTTAACTATATCTTTACCAATAAAATGGTAAAGTTCGGTGGTGCTTTCTTTTTTCCAGTAATGATCAAAGTCGATCCCTTTCAGATCGCAAAGATGCTTGAAACTTGCCATGTAACCAATGGGAGCATCTAACCAAACGTAGAAATACTTACCTGGAGCATCAGGGATTTCAAAACCGAAGTAGGGCGCATCACGGCTAATATCCCACTCCTGAAGGCCTCCATCGAGCCATTCACCTAGTTTATTTGCCACTTCTTTTTGCACACTATCTGTAGCTACCCATTCCTTTAAAAAATCGGTAAATTCAGGTAGTTTAAAAAAGTAATGCACAGACTGTTTTTCTATTGGCGTTGCACCAGAGATAACCGATACTGGATTGATTAGATCAACCGGCGAATAGGTTGCACCGCAGGCTTCGCAGTTGTCGCCATACTGGTCCTCTGTTTTGCATTTGGGGCAGGTACCTTTGACGTATCGATCGGCCAAAAAAAGTTGTTTTTCAGGATCAAAAGCTTGAGTAATAGAACGCTGTGCGATGTGGCCATTGGCCTTAAGACGATTATATATTAGCTCAGAAAATATACGGTTTTCTTCTGAGTGAGTGGTGTGATAACTATCCACTCCAATCAAAAAATCCTTAAAGTCAGCTTCATGCAGGCTTCGCATCTCACTAATATGTTGCTCAGCCGTAATGCCTTTTTCATCTGCTTTGAGCATGATCGCTGTGCCATGAGCATCGTCCGCAGAAACGTAGTAACATTCATGCCCTCGCATCTTTTGGAATCGAACCCAGACATCTGTTTGAGTGTACTCAAGGATATGCCCAAGGTGCAGAGCAGCGTTTGCATAGGGTAAGGCATTAGTAACGAGTATTTGTCGTTTTTCGGACATTTTTAAGTCTTTTAGGCAATAGTTATTGAAACGGCAGTATAGCGATTTTATGCTCAGTTTTCATTGGCTATGATGCACAATGCAGATGCTTTTCGTAAAGTTTTTTAAAATCACATAAACTGGGAGTTGATAAGTGTTAACCAATGTGAAAAATATTATTGCAATTGCCTCTGGGAAAGGAGGGGTAGGCAAGTCTACAACCGCAGTCAATGTTGCCTTAGCTCTGCATAGTCTAGGTCAACGGGTAGGACTGTTAGATGCGGATATTTATGGCCCCAGCATAGCGCTTATGCTCGGTGTTGATGAGGGTACTCGTCCTGAGGCTGTGAATGAAAAGTATTTCAAACCGATTGTTGCCCACGGTATCAAGACGATGTCTATGGCTTATTTGGTGACTGACAAAACACCTATGGCATGGAGAGGTCCAATGGCAGCTGGTGCTCTTCAGCAGTTGCTTCAGCAAACTGCCTGGGAAGAGCTTGATGTGCTTATCGTTGATATGCCACCGGGCACAGGGGATATCCAGTTAACACTTGCGCAAAAGGCTCAGGTTGCCGGTGCTGTGATTGTAACAACACCCCAAGATATCGCTTTACTTGATGCTAAAAAGGGCATGGAGATGTTTTTGAAGGTAAATATTCCGGTTTTAGGGATCGTTGAGAATATGGCGGTTCATGTTTGCAGTAAATGTGGGCATCGTGAACATATTTTTGGTGACGGTGGTGGTGCTAGGATTGCCGCAGAGTATCAGACTCAGTTGTTAGGAAGCCTGGCCTTAGATGCAGGTATCAGGATTCAAGGCGACTTAGGCATTCCAGCAGTTGTCGCTTTTGGTGATTCTTTCGTCGGTGAGCAGTACCGAAATATTGCAGATAGCATAATGTCGACCCTTGCATTGACGAAAATGGGGGAAGGTCCTGCCATTGTATTTGAGTGATTCTTATCAAACAGGACTTAGCCTTGCTGAAACATTGTAAATCAGTATCATAGCGACTGCGTTTAGAAGCTGGCCTTTTTGAGCCACGCGCCATGGCCTTACCGAGAGATAGATATTCATGAGTATTAAATCAGATAATTGGATACGCCGCATGGCAGAGAGTCAACAAATGATTTCGCCATTTGAGTCAGGCCAAGTTCGTTACGCCGGCGAAGAGAGAGTCATTTCTTATGGCACCTCAAGTTATGGATACGATGTGCGCTGTGCTAATGAGTTTAAGATATTTACAAATATTCACTCTAAAACAGTGGATCCAAAACACTTTGATAAGGATTCTTTTGTTGATGTTTCAGGGGAATTCTGCATTATTCCACCAAATTCTTTTGCGTTAGCAAGAACGGTTGAGTATTTCAAAATACCTCGGTCCGTATTGACCATATGTTTAGGTAAATCCACCTATGCCCGTTGCGGTATTATTGTTAATGTGACTCCCCTTGAGCCAGAATGGGAGGGCCATGTGACCTTAGAATTCTCAAATACTACCAATTTGCCAGCGAAGATATATGCCAACGAGGGGGTTGCTCAGATGCTATTTTTTGAGTCTGACGAAGTATGTGCCACCTCTTATGCGGATCGTGGGGGGAAATATCAGGGTCAAACAGGTGTTACTTTGCCAAAAACCTAAGTATATATGGACTATATAAGCACCTTACTTAATCTTCGGAATTAGGGTCAAGTAAGGTGTTTTTTAATAACAATGCCTGTTTTTGTAGTCTTTGTGTATTTTCTGGGCCACTCCTTATCAATTGTTTTTGCAACGGGCTAAGAGACTCCAGTGATGGATCGGCAAACCTATAGACTACTGATTCGCGGGTCAATTCAATGGGCTGCACAATTACCGGGGTCGCTAAAATATTATCTAAGCTAGTAAGAATAATGCCGTCCATCTGACGCGGCTGGTAGCCTAATTCAGAGAAAGCTTTTTCTAATAGTGGTCTTGAAAAGTGAAACATCTGAGCCAATAAGCGCATATCGATACTAACAATAGTCGCTACTGTTGCGTTGTAGCGTTCGTAGTTACCAGCGTTCATCCAAATTGTATTATCACCCCGGTGGGTGGTAAATTGGCCCTTTGTCTCACTCAGTGGAAAAATCTTACCGAGTATTACCCCGCGAGCCAAACCATCAAGATAGCTTGCAGCCCGACGCAGCAAGTCATCAGTCATCATCCAGGTTTGAAGGTTCTTGTTGCCACTCATTAACAAGAGGCGCTGCCTGACAAAATTATCACTTTGATTCAGTTTTGGTAGTAACGTCTGTTTTTTCGTGTGTACCTCAGTGGTAACATTATCCTCTAAAGGTTCAGGAATAACTGCCTCAGGTACGCTGGGTTTTATTATGGAAGGCTGCAACTCCTGCTGAGGTATAGACAATACCTGTTGATCTACAGGCTCGCTTTTTTGGCTTTGGTATAAGATGCCTCCAATACCGATGATAGATGCTAGGGTACCAACTCCCAAAATCAATCTGCTCTTACTATCGGATGTTTTCTGTGCAGTCATAGTTTATCCCCTATGGGCTTTGATAAAGGCACTATACTTTTGCCATTAATATGTCCTTGGCTAATCTTCAGTTGATGGCTTTCGCCATCGTCTTGATGAGAAAGTTTAACGATTAAGTAGTCCCAATCATCAGCTAACCAGACGGTAGTTTCGCGTTTCTTACCAGTTTTAACCACCCGGCGTAATTTAGTTGTATTGAGCGGGCCTAAGGATGTGGTTAAAATTTCTTTTCCAATAATCTCATAATCATAAGTTTTAGCCTTTTTTCTTGCCATGACAGAGTAAGAAAGTTGTGTTCTTCCTGCGGCTAAGTCGCGGCGTAACTGCAATTTGTGAGTCATCATATCAAGCGTGTCAGCAATTAGTAGAACATCAAACGATTTTTTATTTTTTTTATAAGTAAGTTGCTTATCATTCCAGTTAAAAAACTGTTGTTCGTGATTTGAAACCCCCAGAATTGAGCGTTTGTAACTATATTTTTCAGGTACGATATTGCCTTGGCTGTCTATGCCAAAGACCGCTGTTTCGGCTATTTTGCCAAAGACACTATTGGCGATTGAGGTTTCTTTATACTTGCCAGATGGAAGTATCTCCAGCTGATGATGTAGGTCAATATCCATGCCATTATAGTTAGCGGTGTAGTCAGCAGTATAGGCCTTGATTATGGTGGTTTCAGCATGACTGTTGCTGATGTAAACCAACGTACTAACAAGCAATGCACCTAGTATAAATATCCAGGATCTTTTGTGTGCATGCGAATGCCATTTACTATAGGAGTATCTGGACATTTTTACCTTATTTTTACAGTCATTGAAATTCCTCGAGTATTAGAGTACTAAAGTCACAAAATGTTCATTTATCTTCAAATAAAAGTCCTTTTTCGTCGATTTTAACGCCATCATGAAAGACTTTGTTATGGCGGAATGTCAATCGACCTTGGCAGAACCACTGCGCAACAATAGGATATATTTTATGTTCAACATTCAAGACCCGAGCCGCAAGCAGCTCTGCTGTGTCCTGCTTTTTTATAGGAACAGTAGCTTGCAGTACGGGTGGCCCACCATCTAGTTCTGGTGTAACAAAATGAACGGTTGCTCCCGCTAAAGTATCGTTGGCATCGATTGCCCGCTGATGCGTGTTGAGGCCCGGATATGCCGGCAGCAAAGAAGGATGGATATTGATCATTCTACCTACATATTGATTAACAAAACTGGCTGTTAGGATACGCATAAATCCGGCTAAAATGACTAAATCAGGTTTAAACGTATTAACAACTGTAGCAAGTTCTAAATCAAATGCCTCTCTTGTTGGAAAGGTATTATGATCAACAACGAAACTGGGTATATTGGCTATCTTTGCCCGTTCTAGGCCCCTAACGTTAGCCTTATTGCTTATTACTGCGGCGATACGCCCGTCTAATACACCTCTATTACTGGCATCAATAAACGATTGTAAGTTAGAACCTCCACCAGAAATAAGGATAACAATGTTAGCTTTTTCGTCTTGGTTTGAAATCACGCTTTAAGTCCAAGTAATTGAACCTGTTCATCCCCCGCAGACATAGTTTGTATGTTCCCAAGTATAAAGCCAGTTTCGCCGTGCGCAGCCAAACTTTTCAGAGCATCTTGGGCAACGCTAGCAGGAACACAAATAACCATTCCCACACCACAATTGAGCGTTCTATGCATCTCGTGTTCATTAATATTACCGCCCTGCTGCAACCAATCAAATACCGCTGGACGCTGCCATGCGCTAGTATCAATGACAGCTTTAGCATTGTCTGGCAACACTCTTGGAATATTTTCTAGAAGACCTCCGCCGGTAATATGAGCAAGCGCATGTACTGGGAGCTCGGCGATGAGAGCTAGTAGTGATTTTACGTAAATTTTAGTCGGTGCCATGAGCAAATCAATCAGTGCAACGCCATCAATCTCAGTGTTGACTGGGTTGGTGTTTGTAACTTCTAAGACTTTTCGTATTAGAGAATAACCATTGGAATGCGGGCCGCTTGATGCAAGACCAATGAGGACATCACCAGTACTAACTTTACTTCCATCGATGAGTTCATTCTTTTCAGCAATACCAACACAGAAACCAGCAAGATCGTAGTCTTGATCTTCATACATACCCGGCATTTCAGCGGTTTCACCACCGATGAGAGAGCAGCCGGAAAGTTCACAGCCATCAGCAATACCACTTACCACCGCCGCCGCAGTTTCTATATCAAGTTTCCCTGTGGCGTAGTAATCAAGAAAGAACAGGGGCTCAGCACCACATACTATGAGATCGTTCACACACATTGCCACAAGATCGATACCTACGGTATTGTGTCTTTGGTGATCTAGGGCAAGGCGAAGTTTTGTGCCGACCCCATCTGTGCCTGAGACAAGTACTGGCGATTTATAGCCGGAGGGCAATTCAAACATAGCGCCAAATCCCCCCAATCCGGCCATCACTTCTGGGCGCCGAGTTCGTTTTGCCGCTCCCTTAATTTTTTCAATCAGCGCGTTGCCTGCATCTATGTCAACGCCGGCATCTTTATAACTTAACGATGGTTTGTTTTCTTTCATGGGGAGCATCCTGTGAGAAAGTGCGTATTTTAGCGCGGCTATTACACTGGCGCTATTTTTAATTGCTGTTATCAAGAAAAAACGATATTTTTATGTTTAGCTCTTATTTTGATCAACCACTGTTACACTATAGCTACTAACGCGGAGTTCCAATGTTTCGTCCCATTCTGATAATCATACTATGTTGTTGTGGCTCGGTTGTTCTTGCTGAGGAGGTCAATGGCCTTTATGAAAGCACCGTTGCTATTGCGGACCAGTCTGAAAAATCTAAGCGTAATGGTATAATAGTGGCCTTGAGCAATGTATTGGTAAAGTTAACCGGCAATAGTTTGGTGGTAACGTCAAGTGAAGTAAATCCGTTACTGCAAAATGCTGAAGTGTATGTCGATGCTTTGAGCTTTCAAGATTTATCTCGGGATTCTTTATTATTATCTGATCCTGATCCTGATCCTTATGCTGAGATTGGTTTGAATGTCAATTTCTCGAAAATTGCGGTCGACCAACTTGTGCGGCAGATGCAGTTGCCTGTATTACCGTCTAATAGGCCAAAATTTTTATTTTGGATCGTTAAGGATGACAGCGCTTTAGGTAGGGAGTTTTTGGGCGAAGAGGCTCTTACTAGTGAGATTAGGTCATCAGATGATCGTGAGGTTGTGCAAAATATAGATGCGGTTATGACAAACCGTGGGATACCCTATATTTTACCGACATATGATCTGCAGGATCAGCTAGCGTTAACTATTGATGAGGCGTGGAGTTTAGATGCTGAGTTAATTGATTTGGCCTCTCAAAGATATATAACTGATGGCTGGATTGCGTTACGTTTTTATCGGGCATCTTCTGGCGATATTCGGGGTGCTTGGTTATATCAGGCAGCTGGAAGTAGGCAATCTGGTGACTTTGCAGTACAAAAAGGTTCTCTATGGATTGAGAGTCAGATGGATGACTTGCTTAATGGCTTGACCTCATCATTTAGTTATCTGCCAAGAATTAACAGTAACGCACTATTGTTAAAAGTTAATGGCATCGACTCTTATGAAGATTATCGGAGGGTTTTTGGACAGCTAGAAAAGCTAGACCTGGTGAAGTCGGCAGAGCTTTTTTCAGTACAAGGCTCTCAGATAATGGTGTCAGTGGCCGCAGAGGGTGGTGCTGAATTACTCCATCAAGCGCTACAACGCAGCGACGATTTCCATAGTACAACAGGGGAGTGGCGAACAGACTCCCAGTATCTTATATTTGATTGGTTAGTAAAATGACAACACATCAGCAACTAAGTTTGGCAATAACCTTGGATGATCAGGCGACTTTTGAAAATTTTTATGCACCCAATGGAACACCTCAGCACATGGCAACATTTTTGCTTCAAGATGAGATGCGTAAATTTTCTTTTTTATCTGGAAATAGTGGGACGGGATTATCTCATTTGCTTCAGGCTATTTGTCAGGTGCGCGTTTTGGGAAAAACTTCTGAGGCGATTTATTTGCCCTTAAAAGAGTTGTTTAGGTATTCTCCCCAAGATGTTTTGGAGGGTCTTGAGTCATCACCTATGGTTTGTGTAGATGACTTTGACCTTGTTGCTAATGACAAAAAATGGCAGCTTGCATTATTTAATTTATTCAATAATTGTCGAGATAAAGGTAGTCGGCTAGTTATTGCTTCTCACCAAGCCGTAGATCAGCTCAACATTGAGTTGGCAGATCTTTCTTCTCGATTGAAGTCGGGAGTAGCCTTACATTTACCCAATTTCAATGACGCTGATCAACGTCGTCTTTTACAATACCGCTGCAATCGAAGAGGCCTCTATTTGTCAGATGATGTAGCCATCTTTTTGTTGAATCGTTTACCTAGAGACACCCACACTTTAATGTCTGCTCTAGACACTCTGGATAAAGCATCTCTTCAAGAACAGCGGCGCCTAACCATGCCTTTTGTAAAGGCGACACTGTCAGTATGATCCCAGAGTGTTGCTAGTGAGCACTAGCGATAAGGTATTAGATTGTGCATTTCTCGCAGAACAGATAAATGCCTCGAGGATCATTGAGTTGCTCTATTCTCGCTAAAGGAGCGGTTATTTTATTGATATAAAATTGAAGATTATTTTTCGACATTGATTCAATATCACCACTAACACCAAACTTTTTTGCGTAGTGCCTCGCGCTGGTGTTTAGCTGTGTAATGAGTAGCTCGATTGGACTCATTTCTTTGCGTATGTAATCAATCCGGTAATCGTCTAAATTGGCCAGATCGGCTGCTACCTCAATAGCGGCATTGAGATCGCCAAGTTCATCTATAAGCCCATTCTTAAGGGCTTGGTTGCCACTCCAAACTTTACCTTGGGCTATGTTGTGAATATCCTCAGGCGAAGAATCTCGACCCTCAGCAACCAAGGTTACAAACTGATCATAAATGTTATCTACACCCATCTGTACGATCGTTTTGGTTTGCTCAGACAATGGCCTATCCATGGACCACATACCTGTGCTTTTGGTTGTTCCTACTCCGTCCGAATAAACTCCCAGTGCCGCTAGAGATTTATCAATAGTGGGGATAATGCCAAAAACGCCGATTGATCCAGTTATGGTGGATGGCATAGCCATAATATGGTTCGCATCTGCGGCTATCCAATAACCTCCAGAGGCTGCAACGCTCCCCATAGAGACCACAACCGGAATATTTTTTCCTTGAAGATCAGTTATTGCCTCACGAATAATCTCCGAGGCAAAGGCACTACCACCACCGCTATCAATACGCAAAACTACAGATTTAATCTGTTTGTCATCGCCAAGTGATGAGAAAATTTCTGCTAGCGTATCGCCGCCAATACTTCCTTCTGGCTGTTGACCATCCATGATTGACCCGCTTGCCACAACTACCGCAACACTATCCTCTTTAGCTACTTTGCTTTGAGCAACAAGCCTAGTATTCATCAAGTAACTATCCATATCAATACTATTAAAATCATCATCTTGGCCGGCTATATTGGCAATTAAATACTCCCGCATAGCACTTCGATCGGCAATGGTGTCTATAAGGCCCAAAGATTTAGCAAGCGCCGCAGTATCACCTTGCCTAGCTGCCAAAAGCTTGGGTAGATTATTTGCATAATTATTTATTGACCCTGTGTTGAGCTGTCTCAGCGACTCTATTTCATTAGTATAAACTTGCCAAAGATCACCCAATAAAACGCGTGCTTCTTCTTTAACTTGAGGCGACATGCTATTTCTTGTCAATGGTTCTACCGCGCTTTTGTAATCCCCCACTCGAAAAATATTCATCGTAATTTTGAGTTTGTCTAAAGCATCTTTAAAGTAACTGCGGTAAGAATCTAAACCGGTTAGCATGACAGCGCCTAGAGGGTTGAGCATGATTTCGTCTGCATGAGCAGCAAGAAAATACTGACTTTGAGTGAACCCATCTGCCATCGAAATAATTGGCTTGCCGGTCGCACTAAACTGCTTCAATGCCATGCCTATTTCTTGTAATTTACTCAGTCCTCCACCGTTTAAGTTACCGGTCTTCAATATAATGTGTGTGATACGATCATCAGTTCGCGCCGTGTCTATTGCTTCAATAACGTCCCTTATTAAGGTTTCTGTGCTTTGCTGGTTAGCTTGGAAGAGAATTTGGTCTATCGGGTCTATGTAAGTCTTTTGGTCTACAAGTTGCCCACTCAATGATATATCCAAAGCACCTTCTTGCGGCACAGGTTGAATAGATTGACTAAACATCTGAGAAATAACAGACACCAATATAACCAAAAAAAGCAGACTGAAAAGGTGCCTAATACCATTCAAAAAAGAGCCAATAAATTTGAAAAAACGACGCGTTACTCCGGGTTTTTGTTCGCTCACATTGCAGGCCTTTTAAAAATTGGAATGACTTTAATTTGACTTCTTTTGACGCAGTCTTGCGTTCATCATTGCTGACGTGAACAATATAACAATTAATGCTAATTCTGCAACATCAAGCATTATAGGTTCTGGTGCACTGACTTTGTAGGTTGCAATAGCAAAGTAAAGCAGTAATACAAAGCCCAGCCAGATGGTTGCACGAACCTGATTTTGAATGATACCGGGAGTAAGTATCAACAAAGGAAGCAGAGCAAAAAAATAAATAACCATTGGAGCTGACTGCATCCAAAGATTAACCGTTTGAGTTACGATTAACAGACTGAAACTAATTTGTGTAATCAATTTTGACAAGACTATTTTTTTCTCAATTTGCAAACTAATAACCCCTTGCACCGGTGTGATAAATTGTTTATTTGCTACGTTATAATATCTGCTCAGGTATCTGTGTCGAGCTTGTTGGCCAACAACGCTATTCTTCTACCGTGACTGCGGCAAATTTGGATCTCTTCACTACTTAAACAGTTATTTTCGACATGACTTGATCCATAAGGCGTGCCACCTGAGTGGGTTGATGTGAGTGCGGTTTCAGAATAAGGGACTCCGGCAATTACCATACCGTGGTGTAGCAGAGGTAGCATCATACTCAGTAGAGTAGATTCTTGACCGCCATGGAGACTTGATGAAGAGGTAAAAACGCCTGCCGGTTTGTCAATTAGCTGCCCGCTTAGCCAGAGATTTGCAGTGCCGTCTATAAAATACTTTAGAGGGGCCGCCATGTTACCAAAGCGAGTTGGGCTACCTATTAACAATCCGGAGCACTGAGCCAGATCCTCTACACTACAGTATATGTCTCCTTCACTTGGAATTTCAGCTTCGGTTGCTTCACACACGGCAGATATTGCAGGCACTGTTCTAAGGCGCGCTTCTATACCAGCACTTTCGATACCAAGGGCTATTTGATCTGCCAGTAATTTAACGTGTCCATGGCGGCTATAATAAAGCACCAAAATATACAAATTATTTGTATTGTTCGTCATTACAGTATTTCCAGTATCTTCTCGGGAGGACGACCCACTACGGCTTTTTGCCCATTGACCACGATAGGACGCTCAATCAATTTTGGGTATTTTACCATTGCTGTGAGCAATTGTTGGTCATTAATATTTTTAGCGTCCAACTGCAGGCGTTTAAAGTCATTTTCATTGCGGCGAATTATTTGTCCAGCTGACAAGCCTAATTTAAACAGTAAGGATTCAAGCAAAGACTGATCAATAGGCGTATCAAGATAGAGAACTATGTCCAGTTCAATATTTTTTGATTGTAAAATGGACAACGCTTGCCGTGATTTTGAGCAGCGAGGATTGTGATAAATAGTAACCATAGTGCCCCTATCTTGTTTGTACAGTTTCATCCATTGTAGGGACTTCCACCAAAAAACGGAAAAAATATCATCATTAAATTTTTGATCAACATGCGTTCCAAGCACAGTTTATTAAAAATGCATCTTAGAGGTTGAAATCGGATATTATACAGGCAGCGTACCAAATTTTTAGTGGAACATTTCGTCGATAAATAGAAGGAGTTTTGGATTGAAAAAAATTATTATAATCGCATTGTTTTTGTTAGGTTGTAATTCAGACACGATGTACAAAACAGCCGATGGTAATAGTGTAAATGTTGCCGCACCTGGTAAAGTTTTGGTGATCAATTATTGGGCTGTTTGGTGTTCTCCGTGTCGCAAAGAGATTCCAGAACTGAATGAGCTTGCTGCGCATCACGCCAAGACGCTTAGTGTGTTGGGAGTAAATTTTGACGGTTCTGAGGGTGATAGGTTGGCACAAGAGGTCAGCAAATTAAATATTCAGTTCCCTAGTTTGGTTGCAGATCCTCGCCTAATCTGGGGGCTGGAACCGGTCTCGATTTTACCGGAAACCTTAATCATAAGCCCTGAAGGATTGCTTTTACATAGGTTAGTTGGTCCCCAGACCATTGCGTCTATAGAAGCTTTATTATGATGACTTCCCCAGACGGGGTATAGCTTAATTATATTGCGTTAGGTTATGGTTTTTTAAGTAATTACAGACAGTGAGACGGTTATGAAAGATTTAAGAAAGTTTTACATAGATGGCCAATGGGTAGATCCGGTTCAAGTCAGCGACTTGAATGTTGAGAATCCCGCCAGTGAGGAATTAATAGCAACCATTTCTTTGGGTACATCAGCCGATGTGAACAAAGCAGTGGCTGCAGCAAAAAGAGCTTTTCCAGAATTTTCCGCTACCTCCGTGGAGGAGAGAATTTCACTGATGGAGAAGCTGCTTGAGATCTATATGGATCGCTACGATGAAATGGCATGGGTGATTTCTGCTGAAATGGGTGCACCCATTTCGTTTGCAACCGAATCTCAAGCTGATTGTGGGCGAGGTCATATAAATGCAGCTTTGGAGGCATTAAAAACCTTCGAATTTGAACGTCAAGTTGGCGACACTCGTATTGTTAAAGAGCCTATAGGTGTATGCGGATTTATTACTCCGTGGAATTGGCCGATCAATCAAATTAGCTGCAAAGTAGCGCCAGCACTGGCAACTGGCTGCACTATGGTGCTAAAGCCTAGTGAGATTGCGCCTTTATCCGGGTATTTGTTTACAGAAATGATGGATCATGCAGGTATTCCTGGAGGTGTTTACAACATGATCAATGGTGATGGTCCTGATGTTGGTTCAGTCATTGCCAGTCATGCTGATGTAGACATGGTCTCATTTACCGGTTCAACTAGGGCCGGTATTCTTGTGGCTAAAGCTGCTGCAGACACGGTTAAGCGAGTAACGCAAGAATTGGGTGGGAAATCACCAAACATCATTTTTGATGATGCAGATCTTGAAACAGCCGTGACATCAGGTGTTATGCACATGATGGGTAACACAGGGCAGTCTTGTAATGCACCCTCAAGAATGCTTGTTCAGTCTTCGGTGTATTCCGAGGCATTAAAAATTGCCGAACAAGTTGCCAGTAGCGTGTTAGTTGATCAGCCGTCCAAAGAAGGACAGCATTTGGGTCCGCTATCTAGTCGAGTGCAGTTTGACAAAGTACAGCATCTCATAAAAGAAGGTATTGCAGAGGGTGCCAAATTGGTTGCGGGCGGATCTGGGAAGCCTGAGGGTCTTGATACTGGCTATTTTGTTAAACCTACAGTTTTTGCTGATGTAAACAATCAGATGGCTGTTGCTAGGGAGGAAATTTTCGGTCCGGTGTTGACAATGATTCCTTTCGATACAGAAGCCCAAGCGATTGAAATCGCTAACGATACTCCTTATGGGTTAGCAGCTTACCTAAGTACAGGAAGTGAAGAGAGGGCATCTCGAGTGGCAAGACAATTACGCGCTGGTATGATCAGTGTAAATAGCGCCTCTCAAGATTACACAGCGCCTTTTGGTGGTTATAAGCAGTCTGGTAATGGGCGTGAGTGGGGAGAATTTGGCTTTGATGACTTTTTGGAAATAAAAGGTATTACTCAATAACTGTCAGTGTAGTTAGATTTAATTTTTGTTGAGGGTACCTTGAGCTAAATTTTAATCTCTAGCTTGAGGTACCTCTATCGACAGAGCCTTAAAAGTGCTTATCTATTAGGTTTCTCAATAATAAAGTGCCTTTTATAATTCACACACATTGAAAAGACCTAGTGCCGAAATTCGTGTCTTCTTACACAATTGAGATTAAATCATTTTTTTGTCAGCGGCAACTCGATATAAAAGCGCCCCTGCACAAATAAGTCCCAAACCTATGAGTGCCTCCTGAGGTCTAGATATAAAGACATAAGTCAATGTCCATAGCGTTACAGTCAGGTAAATTATAGGCACAAAAGGATAGCCAAATGTTCGGTAGGCGCCTTTAATATTGAGTTTCTTGAAGCGTAGAATAAAGACGCCCAACACGGAAAATAGAGTGTTAATAGCAAGAACAAAACTCGAAAAAATCAATACAGACTCAAAGGTTGAGCTGATAATGAGAATTAATGCTAAGGCACTTTGAAATATAATCGCAGTGCTAGGTATGCCTCTTTTATTAGTTCGGCTGAGGTAGTTAAAAGCGCTTAAATCTTGTCCAATTACTTGAAGCACTCTTGGTCCTGCCATAGTCATGGCACTTACAGTTGAGATCAAAAGTAGCGCCAATACGCCCCCCATTATTTTTCCAGCACTTGCACCCAGAGCATGCTGGGCAGTCACCACGCCGATTTCTAGTTTTCCCGTGAGAAGAGCCGCTGGAGCTGCACTTAAAAATGTAAAATTCAATGCCAAATATAGCGTCATTACCAGAGTTGTTCCTACTAAAAGTACTATCGGTAGATTTTTTTGCGGGTTATCAAGTTCGCTGGTGATATAGGTAACCGCATTCCATCCGGTGTAGGCATAGTTGACGTAAATAAGTGATACTGCAAAGGCACTACCAAATAAAATTGAGGGATCTTCTACCTCTGGAAGTAGGCTAATATTTTGTGGATTTTCACCCCAAATTAGAATAATCAGGCAAAACAATACAATCATAATAATCTTCAAAAGAGTAAAAAATTGCTGAACATGACTGCTAGTTTGATGAGAAAAACAATGTGCGACAGTTAGGCATAGAACTAAGATTACTGCCGCATGTGTTTGCGAAGCATCAGGAAATACCGCGGTTAAGTAGGCCCCAAAAGTCATAGCTGCCAATGCGACAGGTGCTGCAAAGCCTACCGTGGCAGAAATCCATCCGGAAATAAAACCAGCACAGGGGTGATAAAGACGTCCTAGAAAATTATATTCACCGCCAGAGCGAGGTAAGTTGGCACCCAATTCCGCATAGGTGAGTGCGCCACAAAGTGCTGTTAGACCGCCTATGAGCCAAAGCATAATAAGCGCAAAATGCGATTGAATACCTAATAGCTGAAACCCAAGGCTGGTAAATACGCCGGTACCAACCATGTTAGCAATCACCACTGATATCGCTGTAGTTACGGAAAATTTATGCATAGATTAATATGATCTTTTAGAAGGTTACAGTGTAACTTTACCCGACTGTCATATAGGTTGCAGTAATTTCAATAATTCATTCGGCTGTTAATGGCCACTCTATATGATTTTAGTGTAAATAATTTCTTCAAATACAGTTATAGAAGTAAATAGCGCTATTGTTTGTATCTGGATGTTTTCCTTTATGAGATAGCAAAAAACTAGCTTATTTGCAGCCCAACAGCATCCTTTAATTTTTAGAGCCTGTGCGGCGACAAGCTGTAAATAGTTCTTATTGGATGTGGTGGTTTGACGTTGACAGGCTCCAATGGCACCCAAAGCATAGCCACCATGGGCATGCATAGATGAATAACGTCCGTCTTTTATGTTTATAGTGACGTAAACTATTTGGCTAACAGATCGTTTGTTAGATCCTGTTTTAGGCTATTTTTGCGCCATTTAATTGTTTACAATGGACCGAATTCTCACCCTTGTTGGGCTTTAGATGCTAGTTTAAATATGTAGCACTGGCGGCACACGGAGCGTTGTAATTTCACTAAATGCTCAGAAGTATAATAATTAAAAGAGGTGGCAGTGAAAAAAATAATAGCGGTTAGTTTATTAATCATTAGTGGTTTCGGCTACTCCCAGTCCAGTAAGGATGTTTATTTTGGAGATACTCATTTACATAGCTCCTATTCATTTGATGCATTTCTAAATAACAATCATAGTGCTGATCCAGATACAGCTTACCGCTGGGCTAAGGGACAGCCAGTAATACATCCCTACAACAGGGTGCGTGTTCAAATTAATACTCCATTGGACTTTTTAGTGGTATCTGATCATGCCGAAATGCTTGGTGTCATGCGTGCGGTGCGAGAGGGCACCATTATTAAAGAAGATCTTGGTTTTTTGGGTAATTTAAAACGCTGGTATGCCTTTCGATTGATGAATCAGGCGATAGATGATCGTGCAGGGCTAGCTTTTTTTGGTCAGTTTCTGCCGGAAATTTCAGATTTGAGTGCGCATTTAGATCCCGTCACTCATGCTAATAATAATATTGCTGATGTTAATATTTTTGGTGATACCAGTAAAACATCGAAGCTTGCGTGGAATGATATCGTTAATGCTGCAGAGCGGCACAACGACCCGGGCTCTTTTACAACTCTTCTAGGATGGGAATGGAGCTCTATTCCTATGGGAGCAAATCTGCACCGCATTGTCATCACACCGGATGGTGCAGAAAAGGCCAAAAAATTTCTGCCCTTTGGTTCTGATCAGAGTCAGTATCCTGAGGATTTGTGGAATTGGTTAGATCAGACGCAAAAGGCAACAGGCACTAGGTTCTTAGCCATTCCTCATAACTCAAATATCTCTAAAGGTTATATGTTTGATGACACAACATTGCGTGGCGAGCCGATTACAGCAGATTATGCTCGGCGCAGAATCAAGTGGGAACCAATAGTTGAGGTGACTCAAATTAAAGGTGACAGCGAAACTCGCAGCGAACTTTCTCCTAATGACAAGTTTGCCGATTTTGAAAACTATGACCATTACATACAGCAGGGCAAGTCTGAGTACGTTGCTAGCGCTGCAGACTATGTTCGACCAGCCTTGAAGAAAGGTTTGGCTATTGAGGCACAAATTGGCGTCAATCCGTATAAGTTTGGATTGATAGGATCTACAGATTCTCACACAGGTCTTTCATCCCCAGAAGAAAACAACTTTTGGGGTAAAATGGCAACGGATTCAACTCCTGAGACTAAAACTCGAGGTAAAAATAGCCCAATATCAAGTAATGGCTGGAATATGTCTGCATCCGGATTAGCCGCCGTCTGGGCTGAAGATAATACTCGAGAGGCGATATATGCGGCTTTCCAGCGTAAGGAGGTGTATGCCACTACAGGTCCAAGAATTCGTCTGCAAATGTTCGCAGGCTGGGACTTCCCAGAGAGGGCAGAGCAGTCCGAAGAATTCTCTGTATTAGGCAGTCGCTATGGTGTTCCTATGGGGAGTGATTTAGTTTCAACTGATGACTCTAATAAAGCGCCAATTTTTTTATTGAGAGCTACAAAAGATCCCAAGGATGCTAACCTAGACCGACTGCAAATTATCAAGGGTTGGTTGGATGCTGCAGGACAATTACATGAGAAAGTTTATAACATAGCTTGGTCTGGTGATCGTATGTTGAATGCTAAGGGTGAATTAGAAGACGTTGGTAATACGGTTGATTTGAAGTCTGGACGCTACACCAATACTATTGGCCAAGCCGAGTTTTCAATAAAGTGGATAGATCCTGACTTTGACCCTAATGTGTCCGCTTTTTACTATGCACGGGTTTTACAAATTCCTACACCGCGCAACGGTTTATTTGACAGTCTAGCATTGCAGCTTGATACACCACCGAGGGGACCAAATACTATCCAAGAAAGAGCATATACTTCGTCAATTTGGTATCAAAAAAGCGATCGATAGGATGATGTATAGGATCTATGGAGGCAATTCTTGTTAAAGTATAGTGTTATTGGTGCTTTTATACTGATCACACAGGCAGTCGTTGCAGCTTCACCTTCGGATCAGCAGACAAAAGTTTTTTTTGGTGATACTCACCTGCATTCGGCGTATTCATTTGATGCCTTTTTAAATGACAACGACTCAGCATTCCCAGATACCGCTTATCGCTGGGCTAGAGGATTACCGGTAATTCACCCCACTAACCGTGCTAGGGTTCAAATTCAAACGCCTCTGGATTTTTTGGTTGTCTCTGATCATGCCGAATATCTGGGTGTTATTACAGAGATTCATCAAGACCGTGCTCACCTTGAGGAGCTAGGATTTTGGGCTACTTTTAAACGCTGGGTCCGACTTAGTATGGCAAGCTTTATGATTGACAGTGGTCGAGCAGAGAAGGTTTTTACCTTTGGATTGCCTAAGCCAGCCGTAGGGTCTGGCTATGATCCAGTGGCGGACCCGAATGGTGTGATGATTGATCCTGGATATGGTGATACCAAAAAAATTAGAGGCCAGGTTTGGGCTGATATTGTCGCTACAGCTGAGCGTCATAACCGCCCTGGAGTATTCACCAGCTTGATTGGCTGGGAATGGACCTCCACCCCAGCGGGAGCTAATTTGCATAGAGTAGTGATAACTCCTGATGGAGCCGACAAAGCAACGCAATTTTTGCCTTTTGGTTCAGAGATTAGTCAATATCCAAAGGATTTATGGGCCTGGTTAGCGAAAACTGAGGAGCGCACTGGAACTAGGTTCATGGCAATCCCCCATAACTCGAATCTGTCTAAGGGATATATGTTCGGTGAGGTGACATTGGAAGGCAAAAAGATCACCGCAGACTATGCACAAACACGGATGTTGTATGAACCTATTGTCGAAGTCACTCAAATAAAAGGTGATAGTGAATCTTTACCAAACTCAACTAATGATTACTTCGCTGACTTTGAAACTTACGAACACTACCTGCAGGCGTATAGTAGTACCTATTCGGCCAAGCCTGGAGATTATGTGCGCTCTGCATTGAAAACGGGCTTATCTATTAAGAAAGACATTGGTATTAATCCCTATAAATTTGGAATGATTGGCTCTACAGATTCCCATACCGGACTTTCTTCAGCCGAAGAAAATAATTTTTGGGGGAAGTATGCCAATGACTCTACCCCAGAAACCAAAGATCAAGCTATCATTGGGGATGCGGATAATAATGGATGGTCAATGTCCGCCTCAGGCTTGGCTGCAGTGTGGGCCAAGGAGAATACTCGGGAAGAAATTTTTGCGGCCTTTCAGCGCAAAGAGGTTTATGCCACCACAGGTCCGCGCATTCGCTTGCAAATGTTCGCTAGCTGGAAATTCCCTGAACAAGCTGCTACAGCTGTGGATATAGGGAAAATTGGTTATACCTATGGCGTGCCAATGGGAGGCGATCTAATGGGCAGTGAACAAGCTGATGCACCAGAATTCTTGCTGCGTGCGGTCAAAGATCCTGTGGGAGCAAATCTTGACCGCGTTCAAATGATCAAAGGCTGGGTGGATGCCGATGGAGTGCAGCATGAAAAGATTTATAATATTGCGTGGTCTTCTGGTCGAGAAATTGACTCTGAAGGTTTGTTGGCAATGGTTGGCGATACAGTGGATAGGACAACAGGTAATTACCAAAACACTATTGGTGCATCAGAGTTAGCTACGATTTGGGTTGATCCCGAATTTGATGACCAGCAGCAAGCTTTTTACTATGCGCGAGTTCTTCAGATACCCACCGCTAGACATTCTATGTACGATGCAATCGCGCTGCAAGCAGAGCGGCAAAAAACGGGTAAAAGTGTGATTCAGGAACGCGCCTATTCCTCGCCTATTTGGTATACCCCCTAATTTGAGTGACAGAGATGTTTTACTATTGAGCGCCTTATGAAAGTCCTTTACCGAAAGCTTCTCAAAGAACCCTTGATACAATTTTTATTAATTGGCCTTGCACTTTTTTTTTGCGAACGCTGGATCAATCAAAAGGATTACTCTGACGATCAATTCCGCATTTTAGTAAATGATCAAATTATTGCTCAGTTTATGCAGCAGCAAGTTAAAAAGTTTGATCCTCTGAAGGCTCAACAGCAGGTTGAACTACTAAGTGATGTGCAGCGACAGCGCTTAGTAGATGATTATGTGCGTGGTGAGACACTTTACAGAGAAGCAAAGGCTCTGAATCTTGACCGTGACGATCAAATTATACGGCGCCGGCTGATGCAAAAAATGGATTACCTTGCCCAAGGATTTTATGATGATATTGACGCTGTCACCGAGAATGATCTCACCACATACTATAATTTAAACCAGCAGGATTACAAAAAACCATCGAGAATAACCTTTACTCATGTATACGTAGCATTTGATCAAAAGAAGCATGATTCAGAGGCTTCCGCAGCGCTTGAGGCGGGAGAAATTCTAAAAATCTTGCGAGAAAATAATATTCCTTTTGAGCAGTCTGGTCTCTATGGTCAACGGTTCCTATATAACCGCAATTATGTTAATCGAGACGTTGATGAGATTAGCAGTCACTTTGGCCAAGCGTTTAAACAGCAGATATTTGATCTTGAGTTTGAGCGACCGCAATGGCAGGGTCCGATAAAGTCATCCTACGGGTGGCATCTAATTTTAATGACGCACAAAGAACAAGCCTATATTCCGCCACTAAGTGAGATTGGCAGTATCGTGCTTGCGGATGTGCAACGACAGCGACAACAAAAAGTAAAGCGACAAGCAATTCAAAAACTGCAATCCAAGTATGAGATAATCGATCGAGATCAACGGCAGTGAGCCTTCGTTTATTTTTAACACTTTGGGTTTTATCTATTGTGACATCAGCAATGGCTGATGAGGCGCGACCGGTATATGTCGAAATTACTCAAACATCGCCACTGAATTATCTGCTTAAGTGGAAGATTCCTCCGGTTATGGCATCGGGAAAAGAGCCAATTATTAGCCTTAAACATGCCGACTGTAAGGTAACTGATGGCAGTTTTCAGTCTCAACAGGTACTTTTAGGTCGGCAGTTGTATCAGTGCACTCAGCCTAATGTGAGTTTTAAAGTGCACATAGATTATCCCGATGGTAATCCTGCACTGACATCACTAGTCGTATTTACTAGTTTGACTTCTCAGCCACAACAGGTTTTTTCAGGCCCTGAGTTAAGCATTATTCCAATAGGGCCAAAAGCAGTGCCGGCCTCAGTAGTCAGGCAATATACTCAGGCTGGCGTAGTGCATATTTTAGTTGGCATTGATCACTTGTTATTTGTTCTCTGCCTGATGGTTATTGCAGATAACTTTAAACGCTTAGTGTTAACTGTGACAGGATTTACGGTTGCGCATTCGATTACTTTGAGTCTTGCGACCCTAAATATCATTGAAGTTAGAACGGAATTGGTAGAAACTTTAATTGCACTAAGTATTCTGTTATTGGCAGTGGAAATTACCAATCAACGACGATCACCCTCGCAAAAAAGTTTTACTTGGAGACATCCTGTATCTGTATCCTCAGGATTTGGATTACTTCACGGCTTTGGTTTTGCTGTCGTGCTTCAAGATCTGGGTTTACCTGAATCGATGAAAATTCAAGCTTTGTTGTTTTTTAATGTCGGTGTTGAGATCGGCCAGATACTATTTATCGTGGCAATGTTGGCACTGTATTGCGGCGCTACGCAACTTAGTCCTTATATTGCAACGCAACGGCAACGCCTAATTGACTTAGGTATTTACTCTATTGGTTGTTGCAGTGCATTTTGGTTACTCTCTCGAAGTGTGCTGCTACTGCCGTAGTATAAAGATCTGCATTGCCTAGGCACGAGCGGTTTATTTGATATGACCCAGATGTTTTGAGATCACCTTTAATGTTGGTTTAAATAATTTAGGTGTGCTCGCAACTATATGGCCGGTGTTTAAAAAATTTTCTCCACCTTGGAAGTCACTCACCATGCCGCCGGCTTCACGCACAATTAGCGCACCTGCGGCAATATCCCAAGGCTTTAAGTGCATTTCCCAAAATACATCCATCCGCCCTGCAGCTAGATAGGCTAGATCTAGAGAAGCAACTCCTAGGCGTCTAATACCTGAGGAATTGTTTGCGAACTCATGCATGCAGGTAAGGTAATTTTTCATTTCAGCAAACGAGGGGTTACTAAACGGAATCCCCGTTGCATAGAGGGCTCCTGCTTCTTCCATGCGTCCTGAAACACGAATTCTACGACCGTTTAATCGCGCGCCATTTCCTCTACTCGCAGTAAACTCCTCGCGTTTGAATGGCTCAAGAATCACCGCATGCTCCAGTCGTCCTCTGATTCGACAAGCAATTGAAACAGCGACATGTGGTATGCCACGAACAAAATTAGTGGTGCCGTCAAGGGGGTCAATAATCCATTGAACTTCACTATCACGATTTCCACTGATGCCGCCTTCTTCGCCAAGAAATCCATGTTCAGGGTGGGCTTTTTTAATATGCTCTATGATCATCTCTTCCGATCGTCGATCAACCTCAGTCACGAAATCATGTCGACCTTTCTCATCAACTTTGACTAACTCAAGATTATCGGCGGCTTTGACTATCATTTCTCCAGCCTGACGCGCAGCGCGAAGAGCAATATTGACCATCGGTTGCATAAACAGTTTTCCAAGTGAGATTTCGACGGCGGCATTGTACCAGAGATACTTGAGTCTGATACACTTCGCCCCCAATTTTTATTCATCGTCAATAGTCAATTAAAACACTATAAAGAGGTACATTGTGTCCACAACAGAGCGGCAAGCAAAGATTCGCATGGTCTTAGTTAATACTGCACACCCAGGTAATATTGGTGGTGCTGCCCGAGCAATTAAAAATATGGGCTTAACCGAATTGTATCTTGTTCAGCCAAGAGAGTTTCCTGCTCCGCGTGCTGTTTGGCGTGCCGCAGGTGCGCGCGATATTTTAGCCAATGCCACTGTTGTTGAAACGGTTGACCAGGCTATTCAAGGTTGTGGTCTGGTGGTTGGCACTAGTGCTCGGGAAAGACGCATTCCATGGCCTCTTATCAATCCACGTCAATGCGGAGAACGCATCTGGCAGGAATCATCCAGTCATGATGTTGCTTTATTATTTGGCCGTGAAGATAGAGGTCTGACTAACAGTGAATTGCATAAATGTCATTATCATGTGCATATTCCCTCAAACCCAGATTACAGCTCGCTCAATTTAGCTACTGCGGTACAAGTACTTGCCTATGAGGTACGTATGGCGAGTTTGGCTGATGAATCTGGTGAATTACCTGTGATGGATGACTGGGATCAGCCGCTGGCAACTGCTGATGATTTAGAGCTTTTTCATGACCACTTAGCCCAGACAATGGTAGCACTTAAATTCTATGACCCAGATAATCCTAAGCAGCTAATTACACGTATGCGGCGTCTGTTTAATCGCACTAGAATGGACAAAATGGAAATTTCGATGCTTCGTGGTCTGTTGACTGCCGCTACTCGTAAAACTGAAAAGTAGTATTAGCAGCGGCGGATATTAATTGACTAATTTAGTCAGGTATTGGATAATGACGGTCGAAAAACAACTATACTTCAAACCTCGTCAGTAGGGCCGCCATGAGATTGACAGCTAAAGGACGCTACGCTGTGACCGCAATGCTAGATTTGGCGTTGCACGCAGATTCTGGTCCGATTTCCCTGCCAGAGATTTCGGTGCGCCAAACGATATCGTTATCGTATTTGGAGCAGCTATTTGCAAAGCTGAGAAAAGCAGGCTTGGTTTTAAGTGTCAGAGGCCCCGGCGGTGGCTACCATTTGGTTGATACGCCTGAGAATATCTGTGTGGCCCAGATTATCGATGCTGTGAATGAGTCTGTAGATACGACAAGTTGTAAAGGTAAAGGAGATTGTCAAGGGGGTAGCATGTGCCTCACTCATCACCTTTGGGATAACTTAAGTGATCAGATTCATGGTTTTTTAAGTGATATCTCGCTGTTGGATCTAATGGCCAAGCGGGATGTAAAAAATATAGCGCAACGCCAAGTAGCGCAATTACTAACCTTGAATGAAAGCATACAACCCAATGTTTGTTAACGTGGAGTAATTAATGAGTCTTCCGATCTACCTAGATTACGCATCTACAACCCCTGTTGATCCAGTTGTTGCAGAAAAAATGATGGAATTCATGACCCCAGCTGGGCACTTTGGTAACCCCGCATCCCGATCTCATATGTTTGGTTGGCATGCTGAAGCCGCAGTAGAGGATGCACGACAAGATGTCGCTACCCTTATCGGTGCAGACTCTCGTGAAATTGTCTGGACGTCCGGAGCAACCGAAGCCAATAACCTTGCGATTAAAGGCTGTGCCCATTTTAATCAACGCAAAGGTAAGCACATTATTACCTCACGGATTGAGCATAAAGCGGTATTGGACACCTGCCGACAGTTGGAGCGAGAAGGTTTTGATGTAACCTATCTTGATCCTGATAGTAGTGGTTTAATTCAGCCTGAAATGGTGGCGGAGGCAATCAGAGAAGACACCACAATAGTGTCGATTATGCATGTTAATAACGAGTTGGGTACGCTCAATGATATTGGTGCAATAGGTAAGCTTTGTCGACAACATAAAATTATATTCCATGTGGATGCAGCTCAAAGTGCCGGCAAGACACCGATAAACGTAGAAGAAATGTTTGTTGATATGATGTCGTTTTCAGCACACAAGATCTATGGTCCCAAAGGTATAGGGGCGCTGTTTGTCAGGCGTAAGCCTCGAGTCAGAATTGAAGCACAAATGCATGGCGGAGGTCATGAGCGAGGTATGCGATCTGGGACACTACCGACACATCAAATTGTAGGCATGGGTCAGGCATTTAAGATTGGATTTGAGACGCTAGAGGCTGAGACTGCTAGAATAACAGCTTTGCGTGCTCGCTTGTGGGATGGCGTAGTCGATATGGAAGAGGTGCATCTAAATGGCTCAGATAATCAACACGTACCCGGAATTGTCAATATTAGCTTTGCTTTTGTAGAGGGCGAGTCTTTGATGATGGCGCTGCGCAATCTGGCAGTTTCATCTGGATCAGCGTGTACATCAGCGAGTTTAGAGCCGTCCTATGTTTTGCGAGCGTTGGGCCTTAATGATGAAATGGCCCATAGTTCCATTCGATTTAGCATTGGCCGTTATACCACTGAGGAAGATATTGACGCTGCAATTGCACAGGTTCGAGTTGCTGTTGAGAAATTGCGCTTACTATCGCCTTTGTGGGACATGTTTAAGGCAGGTATCGATCTAAATACGGTACAATGGTCAGCACACTAAGGCAAAGCGTTCAGGCAGTCTGAATGTGACAATTTTTGTAAACAACAGGAGTCATCAGTATGGCTTACAGTGAAAAAGTTATAGATCATTATGAAAACCCTAGAAACGTTGGCCAACTTGATGAGAGTTCGAAAAATGTCGGTACCGGCATGGTAGGAGCTCCCGCTTGTGGAGACGTTATGCGTCTCCAAATCAGAGTCAATGATGAGGGTGTCATCGAAGATGCGAAATTTAAGACCTACGGATGCGGGTCAGCCATAGCATCGAGTTCTTTGTTAACAGAATGGGTGAAAGGTAAACATCTAGATGATGCAGAGCAAATTAAAAATACTCAGATTGCCGAAGAACTGGCGCTACCTCCAGTGAAGATTCATTGCTCTGTTTTAGCTGAGGATGCGATCAAGTCAGCAGTTCGTGATGTCAGAGAAAAACAAGGGAGTTAATGCTCTTTTATGGCAATAACTATGACTTCAGCTGCCCAGCAGCACGTTCGTAAACATCTTGAGCACAGATCGTCAGGTTTGGGTGTGCGTTTAGGTGTGCGAACAACTGGCTGCTCTGGGTTGTCTTATGTCTTAGAGTTTGTTGATGAGGCGACTTCAGGTGATCAGATTTTTGATTTTGAAGGCATCAAACTAATCATTGATGTGAAAAGCTTACTCTATCTTGATGGTACTCAGTTAGATTACGTCAAGGAAGGATTGAACGAGGGCTTTGAATTTAAAAACCCCAACGTCAAGGATGAGTGTGGTTGTGGAGAAAGCTTCCACGTGTGATCTAGAGTTTCTAGGTTAAAACCATTCAGAGAGACAAACCATTGAATACGTCTAATGATTGCTTTGAGATATTCTCTATTCCTATTGCTTGGGATGTCGACATTGAGGGCCTTCAGGTACGCTATCGCGCACTGCAAAAAGAGTTTCATCCTGATCGGTATGCTGACAAATCAGACGCTCAAAAAAGACTAGCTGTGCAAACTGCTGCAATTATTAACCAGGCATTTGGTACGTTAAAATCACCACTTTTGCGTGCTCAATATCTGCTTGAGAGGAGTGGTGTAAGTGCTGATCAAGAATCCTATATTACCACTGACAGTGGATTTCTAATGCAGCAAATAGAGTTGAGGGAAGCCCTTGCGGGTGTCACTAGTGCAGATAAGCCATGGGCAGCATTAGAGCGTCTGCGATCAACGGTTGAGACGACCTATGAAAATCTACAGAGTGAGTTTCAGCAGTTTTATTCAGCTGAAAAATTTGACAGCGCGTTTAACACAGTGGCCAAAATGCAATTTTTCAATAAGCTCCTCCAAGAGGTAGAACAGCTTGAATATGAGTTGGAGGATCTATAATTATGGTGCTATTACAAATCTCCGAACCTGGGCAATCCCCTCAACCCCATCAACGTAAAAATGCCGTGGGTATTGACCTTGGCACTACTAACTCTTTGGTTGCTGTTGTTCGAAGTGGAATGCCTGAAACTATAGCGGGCCAATCGGGCGATCATATACTGCCATCAGTGGTTCATTACGCTGCACAGGGCGTTGACGCGGTTGGTCAAGAGGCTGTTGGTTTTAATGTTAGTGATCCTCTTAATACAATCTCATCAGTTAAGCGGTTAATGGGTCGTGGAATCAATGATGTTTTAATGCTAGGAGATCAATTTCCCTATACTTTTCAGCAGATCGATGAGGGTATGCCTAAGATTGATACGGTCCACGGTTTGATAAGTCCCGTGCAGGTGTCAGCAGAAATTCTTAGAACATTGGTAAATTTGGCGGAACAATCTCTGGACGTAATGCTTGATGGCGCTGTAATCACGGTGCCCGCTTATTTCGATGAGGCTCAACGACAGGCGACAAAAGATGCTGCAACCTTAGCTGGTGTCAAGGTGCTCAGATTACTCAATGAGCCTACAGCAGCCGCTATTGCTTATGGACTTGATGCAGAGCATGAGGGCATTGTCGCGATTTATGATCTGGGCGGTGGTACTTTCGATATTAGTATTTTACAGCTGACTCG
Organism: Porticoccaceae bacterium; assembly: GCA_029254005.1. Lineage (GTDB taxonomy): Bacteria > Pseudomonadota > Gammaproteobacteria > Pseudomonadales > Porticoccaceae > HTCC2207. The sequence continues at coordinate 88,828 of JAQWYJ010000028.1, forward strand.
CGGCGTATTTGAAGTGCTGGCTACCGGTGGTGACTCGGCGCTTGGTGGTGATGATTTAGATCATGCTATCGCGCAATGGCTGCGTGTGCAGTCAGGTATGAATGAGTCTTTGAACCCTATGGAACAGCGCATTCTTTTGGAAGCCGCCAAAGCTGCCAAAGAGGAATTAACGGAAATCGATCAAGTTAACGTTGCAATTCTTGAGTGGGAAGGATCCTTAACGCGGTCTGTTATGAATGGACTGATTGATGATTTAGTCGCTAGGACTATTCGGTCTTGCCGCCGGACTATGCGTGATGCTGGTATTTCTGTCGATGAAATTCAGAATGTTGTGTTAGTAGGTGGATCTACCCGTAACCCTTTGGTGCGCGAGCAAGTGGCCAAGTTTTTTGGCCTGCAACCAATGTGTAGCTTGGACCCAGATAGTGTTGTTGCCTTGGGCGCTGCGATTCAGGCGGATATCTTGGTAGGCAATAAATCTGCTGGTGATATGTTGCTGTTGGATGTTATTCCGCTTTCATTAGGTATAGAAACCATGGGTGGTTTGACTGAAAAAATCATTCATCGCAATGCCACTATTCCAGTTTCAAAAGCGCAGGATTTTACCACCTTTAAAGACGGTCAGACGGCTATGGTTATTCATGTGCTGCAGGGTGATCGAGAATTGGTGGATGATTGTCGATCTTTAGCAAAATTTGAATTACGAGGCATACCCCCTATGGTGGCCGGTGCGGCAAAGATTCGTGTTACTTATCAGGTTGATGCTGACGGATTACTTAACGTTACGGCTCGGGAACTAACGAGTAATGTTGAATCCAGAATTGAGGTGAAACCATCCTACGGTTTGGGTGAGACTGAGATAACTAAAATGCTGCAAGATTCTTTTAGTTACGCGCGGGATGATATGCAAGCTAGAGCACTGCGAGAGCAACAAGTAGAGGCCGATCGAATGGTTGAAGATTTATCCACAGCCCTTGTAAAAGACGCTACTAGTCTTCTTTCAGAAGAAGAAAGTCAATGTCTTAATCTGGCCATTACTGAACTACAAAAATTGCGTTTGGAAACAACTGAACACCGTGTTCTTGCTAGAAAAATTGAAGCGGTGGGAAAAATAAGTGAAACCTTTGCAGCCAGGCGTATGGATGCATCAATTAAAAGCGCTTTGGCAGGACAGAGTCTTGATGACATTGAGCGCGGTTAAACACCTACTTTTAGAGGACAAGATAAATAATGGCTCGAATAGTTTTTCTTCCCCACAAAGAGATTTGTCCAGAGGGTGCAGTAGTTGAGGCTGAAAGAGGAGAGTCCGTTTGCGATGCGGCTCTGCGAAATGGTCTGGAAATAGAGCATGCTTGTGAGATGTCCTGTGCTTGTACCACCTGTCATATTCATGTGCGTGAAGGCTTTGACTCACTTCCCGAAGCTGATGATCTGGAAGAAGATTATTTAGATAAAGCTTGGGGTGTTGATCCTGATTCTAGACTAAGCTGTCAAGTGATTGTGGAAGACAAAGATCTTGTAGTGGAAATTCCCATGTATACTATTAATATGGTCTCTGAAAGACATTGAGGAAATTACTGTGAAGTACCAGCTGTCGGCTCTGTTGCGTATTACAAAGGTTGTGCTCGCCACAGCTTGTGCCCTCCTTATCAGTGCCTGTTTAATTTCCATCGATACGGTCAATCACTACGTAGATGACGTTGTTACTGCCGAGCAATCAACCCTAGTTAGGCATACCGTTGTGTCCGAAGGGCACCCTATGGCGTTATGGGAAAAGCCTGTGGGAGAATCCAAAGGGGTTATTCTTTTCGTGCATGGAAGAACCTGGAGTGGATTACCAGATTTTGATCTTCAAGTTGAAGGTGAGGACATATCATTGATGGATGGTATGGTGGATCAGGGGTATGGTACCTATGCCGTAGATTTACGTGGTTACGGAGAAACGCCAAGAGACGCAAGCCAATGGTTATCGCCCAAAAAGGCCGCAAATGACGTTGTTAATGTTGTTCGTTGGATTTCCCAGCGCCATGGCGAGATACCTGTACACATATTTGGCTGGTCCTATGGTTCGGTCATTTCTTTATTGGCAAGTCAGATAGATGATAGCCATATGGCCAGCTTAACGCTGTTTGGTTTTTGGCTCGATTTGGATGCTGTGACTATTGAACCGTCGGAGTCTCCTACTTTAGAATGGCGAGTGAACACTGCCGAGGCAGCGGCGAGTGATTTTATCGTACCTGGTAGTATTAGTCAGTCGGCGATTGATGGGTTTGTCACTCAAGCTTTGGCCGCAGACCCGGTCAGAGTAGATTGGCGGTATCAAGATGACTTTTTAACCATTGATCCTACTCAGATCAACACACCAGTATTGTTGCTGCAAGGGGAATTTGATCCTCTCACGCCAACTGCATCTCAGTCGAGACTATTTACTCGATTGAAAACAGCTGATAAGCGTTGGGTAGTTATTTCTGGTGGTGATCATGCGGCATTCTTAGAGAGTCCGCGGTCCCGCTTTATCCGTGTGTTCAGTGATTTTATAGATCAATTTAATCTCTAATCTTTTATTACAAAGATAGAGGTTAAAAAGAGGGTGGTAGTTATGCTTAAGTGGACTGATGTTTATGATATTGTCATAGAGTTAATGGAAAAACATCCTGATGTTGATCCCCAATATGTGCACTTTGTGGACTTGCGGAACTGGGTAATGGCGTTAGATGATTTTTCTGATGATCCTGAGCGTTGTGGAGAAAAAATTCTGGAAGCTATACAGATGACATGGATCGAAGAGCTAGACTAGCTAAAGAGTCTGTAAGGCAAAAGGTTCAGCATGTTACCCGGGAGATCGATGGTTGAAACCCTTTAAAGTTGTGTTGATAATTACTCTGGTGTTGCTGACTGTGTTGGTTTCTCGTGCACTGTTGCATAATCCAAAGCTTCAGGTTGCCGCAGATCCAGTTGAAATCTCTCTTGATCAACAGATGTTGGTGTCCCATCTAGCCGAGTCAATACAGTTTCCGACCATATCTTATGAAACTGTTAAAAGCCGAAATTCTCAGGCTTTTGATGGGTTCCAAATATGGGTTAGTCAGACTTATCAGCGCCTCCATCAACACTTAACGTTGACTAAATTTAATGATACGTTGCTGTACTTATGGCAGGGATCCGACACTACATTAAAGCCCATCCTTGTAACGGGTCACTATGATGTGGTTCCTGTCATTCCAGGTACTGAAAAACAATGGAAGCAACCTCCTTTTTCGGGAAATATCGAGGGCGGGTATGTATGGGGTCGCGGTGCGCTGGATGACAAGAGTGGCGTTGTTGGTATATTGGAAGCGGTAAACTATCTTCTTGCACAAGGCTTCCAGCCAAAACGCAGTATTTACCTCAGTTTTGGTCATGATGAAGAAATCGGAGGCCATAATGGCGCAGCACTGGTGGCCGAACATCTTAAGCGCAATCAAATACAGCTCGCTTGGTCTCTAGATGAAGGCTCTTTTCTTTTGGATGGATTTATTCCGGGGGTCAACAGATTAGTCGCCGCTGTCAATGTTGCTGAAAAGGGCTCAACCACACTTCAAATTGTTGGTAAAGCAGAGGGAGGTCATTCATCTATGCCGCCCAACCAGACCGCAGTGGGTGTTTTAGCTGGGGCAATCACCAAATTGGAGAATAATCCATTGCATGGTGGGTTAGAAGGTTTGAGTTTGGCAATGTTTGACACTATTAGTCGAGACATGTCCTTTACCCTTAAAATATTATTTGCCAATCGTTGGTTATTTGGTGGCCTTATCGATCGGTTTTTATCTCAAGATCCATCGACAAATGCCATGCTGAGAACGACTACCGCACCTACAATGCTGTCGGCAAGTGTAAAACCCAATGTCCTGCCGATCGAGGCTGTAGCTACGGTTAATTTTAGAATTCATCCAAGAGACACTGTCGAGGACGTTTTTGCTCACGTTAAGAAGATCGTGCAGGATGATAAAGTTGAAGTACGGTCCATGAATTGGGCAGGCTTTGGTCTTGGTCAAGCGGCCTCCAGGGTGTCTAGCTGGGAATCTGATGGTTATGGCTTTATTGAAAGCTCTGTTCGAGGCGTTTTTGGTAATGTGGTTGTGGCACCGGGCTTAATGGTAGCTGCATCTGATTCTAGGCATTACGGTAAGGTTGCTGACGATGCCTATCGGTTTAATCCCTTTCCCGTATCAAAGGAGCAAATGACAGGATTCCATGGTACTAATGAGCGTATTAATGCTAAGAGTTTTATTATGGGGGTGAAGGTCTATATTCGCCTAATAGAGCAGGCCTCCAGTTAGTGAACATTGTGTTGTGCTAAATACTTACTCTTTTACATTGCGTTTAGTCTTTCTCTTTAGTGCCGTCTTTGTCCAGGAATGCACTCATAGCTCTGATCAAAGAGTTCCAACGCCTCTTTATAAAGCGGATATGAATCCACTTACCTTAGGTTATGTTGTCTCAGATGCAGTTTCTTCGACTACCCTCAGTAGAAATAAAGTCCGATGGCAGGCAAGTTTTAATGTTGCCAATACCGTCCAGTTAGAAACTGATGAAAATAGTGAAGAGACGATTTTACTGGATGCTGAGAGCAAAAAAATACGTTTAGGTATTGAATATGGTTTGACTGATGAGTGGATGATCGGCCTTGACTTGCCCTACATAGAACATAGTCGTGGTAGTCTGGATAGCCCTGTGGATGAGTTTCATAAGATATTTGGTTTCCCAGAGGGCCCAAGAGGTTCACGAGAAAAAGGCTTATTGGCGATTAACTACACTAAGCAGGGTCAGCCTTTGGTCCAGCGCACGTCCTCTTCTGCTGGTATTGGAGATATTGGAGTATCACTGACTGGTCGTATTATTACGCCTTTTTTAGATCGAGTCACTGTGAGTGGAAAATTTAAATTCCCCACCGGTGACCATAAATTGTTGACTGGTTCTGGTACACATGATGTTGCTTTATGGGTGTCTGTGGTTGATTCCATTGGACAAGACTTTGCTCATTTTTTTACCATTGGCGGTGCACTGATAGAGCAGGATAAAGGTTTGCTTGAGGATATGCGTGTTGATCACTTTGGATTCTTATCCTATGGTATTGCTTGGCACTTCAATCCATCTATTGATTTAAAAGTTCAGTTAGATAGTCGTTCAGCTATTTATAATCAGACTGATCTTCTTCCATTAAAGTCTTCAACTGCCGTGAGTATTGGAGCTAGTTTCGCTCTGGGTGACCGTTATCAGCTTGATTTGGCGGTAGTTGAGGATATTCATGTTGGTAGTGCTCCTGATGTCGTTTTTCAGCTAAATTTTTTGTCTAAAGCGATTCTTTGATTTATCAAGTTAGCGCCTAGAGAAAATTCTAACTATAGTTGCTGATAAACCGGTTGTGACTGTGACTATTGATAGGTAAACTTCGCGCACTTTTACCCTAAGATAAACTTTACTGAAATTGGAGATTTTACATGGCGTCTGAACGCACATTATCGATTATTAAACCTGATGCGGTTGCAAAAAATGTTGTTGGGCAAATTCTTAGTCGTTTCGAATCAGCAGGTCTTACTATAATAGCCTGTAAAATGCAGCAGTTGAGCCGTGAACAAGCTGAGGGATTCTATGCTGAGCACAAAGAGCGTGGTTTTTTTGCTGATCTTGTGGACTTTATGACTTCTGGGCCTGTCTCAGTACAAGTTCTTGAAGGCGAAGCGGCTATTAAAGCAAACCGTGATCTCATGGGAGCTACTAACCCTAAAGAAGCTATTGCTGGTACTATTAGAGCTGACTTTGCAGAATCAATTGATGCAAATGCTGTACACGGCTCCGATTCGGAGACCTCTGCGTCACGAGAAATTGCATACTTTTTTACTAACGACGAGATTTGCTCGCGTTAGATAGCAACGTGGTAGAAGGGTTATGTCCCAAGAATCTCTAGAAACAATAGCACACCAACAAGCCCAGAAGGCAAAGATTAACCTTTTGGGCTTTTCTACGTCTCGTCTTTACGACTTTTTTGATGAGATTGGTGAGAAACGCTTTAGAGCTACCCAAATTATTAAGTGGATTCATCAAGAAGGTCAGTGTGATTTCAGTAAGATGACCAATTTGTCTAAAGATTTGCGTTCAAAACTGGCAGATATTGCTGAAATTAAACTTCCTGAGGTGGTCAGCTGCCAAGATTCTATCGATGGAACACGTAAATGGTTGATACGTGTTGACGGTGGCAGCTGCATAGAAATGGTGTATATCCCAGAGCGAGAGAGAGGTACCCTTTGCGTCTCTTCGCAGATAGGCTGCGCTCTTGATTGCAGTTTTTGCGCAACTGGAAAACAAGGCTTTAACCGCGATCTTACTGCAGCTGAAATTATCGGTCAGCTCTGGATAGCTGCTGATTCCTTTGATCAATTTACGCCCAAAGCGAAACGTCGAGTTTCTAACGTAGTAATGATGGGTATGGGCGAGCCACTAATGAACTTTGATAATGTCGTTGATGCGATGAGTATAATGCTTGAAGACAATGCTTATGGTCTATCAAAACGACGGGTCACATTGAGTACATCTGGAGTGGTTCCGCAGCTTGACAAGCTTGCTGATGTCAGTGATGTGTCTTTGGCTATTTCTTTGCACGCCCCAAATGATGAATTACGAAATCAACTGGTTCCGATTAACCGAAAGTATCCACTTGCCCAGTTTATTGAAAGCGCACAAAATTATATTGAAAAAATGCCAGATAATCGTCGAAAAGTAACCGTAGAGTATACGTTGATGGACCAGATTAATGATCGTTCTATCCATGCTAGGGAACTGGCAGTGTTACTTAAGGACTTGCCCTGTAAAATAAATCTTATACCGTTTAATTCGTTTCCTGGATCCGACTACAAAACGGTCACGAAGACCGCACTTAATCGGTTTCGCGACATTCTCATGGCAGAGGGTTACACTGTAACCGTAAGAACTACTCGTGGGGATGATATAGCTGCAGCTTGTGGGCAGTTAGCAGGTGAGGTTAATGATCGAACAAAGCGCCAAGCACGCTATAAAAAACGTCTAGACGAAATTCAGCCGATTAATATAGTAGGATAACTACAGCTGATTACACGTTTTTGAGGGTGAAATTTTGTGGGGATAAAAAGGGCATCAGCTAATGTATTTCAATATTATCAAAGCAATTAATAAAAAATGTTACTTGCTGCTCTTTTTGCTAGCCGCCATCTTGCTGTCAGGTTGCGCTAACAATGAGTCTCAAGCCTCTCCTCAGAGGTTGGATAATGTCACTGGTTTCAATCTGCATGTTAATTTAGCTAAGCAATATGTTGCCATCAATAACCGTGATCTAGCAAGGGTCCATCTTGATAAAGCCGAAAGATTTATAGTTCAACAACATCAAAAATCACAACTTTACAATGCTTATGCCCTGTTATACCAGAGTGAATCTGAATTTAGATTGGCCGAGGAATATTATAGAAAGGGCATTAAAAGTAACCCAAATGATTCAACAGTACGATATAATTTTGGGTCGTTTTTATTTGGCCAAAAGCGGTATCAAAAATCTATTGATGAGATGTTGATCGTCAGTTCAGATCTGAATTATTCGCGCAGGCCACAGGCGTTTTATTTTGTAGGAATGTCGCAGGAAAAACTGGGTAATTATGCAGCTGCAGTGCAAGCGTTTAAGAGAACTATTGTTTTATCGCCGCAGTTCTTACTCGGTTATTTGCAATTAAGTAAAATATATTTTCTGCAGAAGCAATATCAGCCTGCTCAGGCGGCTATGGAGTATTATATGGCACAAAATACTGAACTAACGGCAGAAAATGTTTGGTTGTTAATTAAGATTAATTTTGCCCTAGGTGATATGGATTCTGTAAATGATAATGGCAGGTTGTTAACGCGATTGTTTCCAGAGTCATCACAAGTGCAAAAATTTACACAGTTGACCCAATGACTATGTTTAGATTTATGTCCTATTAGGCAGTTTAATTTAGAATAAGAGAGTAATACGGTTGTGAGTTTTAGTGAGTCGCCCATCGTACGTCGAAAATCCAAGCAGATTAAGGTTGGCGATGTCGCTGTGGGCGGTGATGCGCCTATCTCTGTTCAAAGTATGACCAACACTCCCACCTCAGATGTTGATGCGACGGTCGCACAAATAGAATCGATTCAGCTGGCGGGTGCCGATATTGTGAGGGTATCAGTGCCGTCATTAGCTGAGGCTGAAGCCTTTGGAGAAATTCGCAAAAGAGTGTCGTTACCCCTAATTGCAGACATCCATTTCGATCACAAAATTGCACTTAGAGTAGCTGATTTAGGCGTTGACTGCTTAAGAATAAATCCGGGTAATATTAGCCGTGAAGATAGACTCAAAGAAGTTATAACCAAAGCGAAAGACTTAAATATTCCAATTCGAATTGGCGTTAATGCTGGCTCTTTAGGAAGAGATTTACTACGTAAATATGGTGAGCCAACAGCAGAAGCTATGGTTGAATCTGCTATGCGAAATGTAGATAGATTAGATAAATATGATTTTCAGAATTTCAAAGTAAGCGTAAAAGCTTCAGAAATTTTTATGGCTCAGGCGGCCTATAGAGATCTTGCCAAGCGCATAGATCAACCTTTACATCTAGGTATTACAGAGGCTGGAGGATTGCGCTCAGGCACCGTAAAATCGGCTATCGGATTAGGTGCTTTGCTACTTGAGGGTATTGGCGATACCGTACGTATATCACTAGCTGCCGACCCTGCTGAGGAAGCTAGGGTCGCTTGGGCTATGCTTCGTAGTCTGCGGCTAAGATCTAAAGGGATCAATTTTATCGCTTGCCCGAGCTGTTCTAGGCAAAATTTTGATGTTATTTCAACCGTTAATGCCCTCGAGTCTCGGCTAGAAGATATTACTGTGCCCATGGATGTCTCAATTATTGGCTGTATTGTGAATGGACCGGGTGAAGCAAAGATCTCTGATTTTGGTTTGACCGGAGGAACACCAGCAAACTTAGTTTACCTTGACGGCATTCCTGACCACAAAATTAGTCAAGAAAACTTGGTGGATCAGTTAGAATCTGAAATTCGGGCTAAGGCAGCTGCGCTGGAGATTCAAAGAGCCCATGACGCCGACCAGATAATAGCGAAGGGTTGATAGGCCTTATGACAAAAATTCAATCACTTCGGGGAATGCATGATCTATTGCCGGATCAAACCGCTACCTGGCAGTACTTTGAAAAAATAATTGCTGAAATTTTAGAGCGTTATAGCTATCAAGAGATTCGTTTTCCAATTTTGGAACAAACGGAACTTTTTAAGCGCTCTGTGGGTGAGGCAACAGACATTGTAGAAAAAGAAATGTATAGCTTTGATGATCGCAATGGCGACTCGTTAAGCCTAAGACCAGAGGGTACTGCCGGATGCGTGCGTGCCTGTATGCAGAACGGATTATTGCATAATCAGACGCAGCGATTATGGTATGCCGGTCCGATGTTTCGCCATGAGCGCCCACAAAAAGGTCGTCAACGACAGTTTCACCAGATTGGGGTTGAAGCGTTTGGTTTAAAGGGGCCTGATATTGATGCTGAACTAATATTGCTGACCTCAAGATTTTGGAAAGCCCTAAAAATTGATCATGCAGTGACCTTACAAATCAATTCCTTGGGAACCAGTGAGGATCGTCTGCGCTTTAAAGATGAATTAGTGAGCTACCTCATTAAGAATTTTGAGCAGCTCGATAAGGATAGCCAACGGCGTCTAAGTACGAACCCAATGCGAATTTTGGACAGCAAAAATCCAGCAACTCAGACTCTACTTGAAGGTGCTCCGGTTCTTGCCGATTTTATCGATGACGAATCTCGCAACCATTTTTCTAATGTGCTTGCTGTACTCGAAGCTGCGGGAGTGCCGTTTGAAATTAATCACAAGCTCGTGCGAGGACTAGACTATTATTCAAAAACAGTTTTTGAATGGGTAACAACTAGTTTAGGTGCCCAGGGTACCATCTGTGGCGGTGGCCGTTACGATGGTTTGGTCGAACAGTTTGGTGGTAAGCCATGCCCAGGCGTAGGTTTTGCAATGGGAGTTGAGCGACTCGTACTTTTACTCGAAGCACTTGGCGTGGTGCCATCATCTGTTTCACATGCCGTAGATGTGTATATTATTGCGGGTTCAGAGCATACTATACCCTCAATGGTATTGGCTGACAGACTAAGAGACCAATGTCCGGCGTTGCGAATAGAAAGTCACTGTGGTGGTGGTAGTTTTAAATCACAGATTAAAAAGGCGGATAAAAGCGGTGCCGATATTGCATTAGTCTTGGGCGAACAAGAGCTATCTGATGGTACTGTTGGGGTGAAGTATCTCAGAAAACAACATCCACAAGAGTCTGTTGTCCAAACAGGATTGGCAGATTTATTAAATTCATTTTTTACTGATTGAGGAACAATCGTGGCTGAAGAACGAACTGACGAGGAACAAATTGAGGCATTGAAACTGTGGTGGGCGGAGAACGGTATGAAAACTATCGCCGCTATTGTTTTGGTTGTGGGTGGTTATTTTGGATGGGAGTCTTGGACTCAGACAGTGAAGGCAGAGTCCGAGCAAGCTTCAAAAATTTGGCAGGATACTTTGGCCATTGCTGAAACAGAACAGTCTGGCAATTCACTTAATGAAGAGCAAAAAGAAACTATTAATGAAAACATAGCATTACTAAAATCGGATCACAGTAAGACCGGATACGCACACTTTGCGGCAACACTTAAAGCAAAATTGGCCGTAGAGTCTGGCGATTTAGATACTGCAGCTACCGAATTGCAATGGTCTTTAGATAATGGGCCTGTGCCGGCGACACAAACAATTGTGAAATTACGTTTGGCTCGTGTTGAGGCTGCAAGAGGTAATTTTGATATTGCGCTTCAGATGCTTCAGGGCGTTGATGCCGGGGCTCATAAAGCTGCCTTTGATGAAGCTAGAGGCGATTTTCATCGACAACTTGGCAATGATGCCGCTGCATATACTGCTTATGAATCTGCTATGGCAGCTAGTCAATCCTCAGATCCTATTGTAAGAAATGTTTTGGCTTTAAAGCTTGGCCAGGTGCGTTCGGCTTCGCCGGATCTCGCTTCGGATTCTGCGGTAGTTGAAACGACTGATTCTGCTGTCGTGGAGACAGTTAAATGAGAAAACTAAGCCTGCTTTGCTGCCTATTACTGCTCTCAGGATGCAGTTGGTTTAGCGACGATGAGGATGCAGCTATTACACCGGCGGAACTCGTTGATTTCACCAGTGAAGTTTCCATCACGCGTGCCTGGTCGGCCAACATAGGTTCCGGTACTAAGAGTTATTTAATTAGTTTGCGTCCAGCGGCGAGTGAGGATACTGTTTTTGCATCTGACTATGATGGTACTGTCACTGCATTAGATATCAGCACCGGAGAACAGCGTTGGCAGGTTGCTCTTGAGGCGATGGTAACGGGAGGTGTAGGGTACGGCCATCAAATGGTGATGGTAGGGACAATAGAAGGTATGGTATACGCTTTGGATGCGGCTGACGGGTCTATCTTGTGGACAACTAAGGTAAGCTCCGAGGTGCTTTCAAGTCCCAAAACTAATGGCGAAATTGTTGTTGTGCATAGTATTGACAATCAAATGGTTGCTCTGGATGCACGATCTGGAGAAGAGCGTTGGCGACATAATGGCGAGGCGCCTATTTTAAGTGTTCGCGGGACTAGCGAATCTATTGTTACAGATACGATGGTTTTGTCAGGTTTTGATTCTGGCAAATTGATTGCATTTAATGCAAGCAATGGCTCGATTACCTGGGAAACAAGAGTAGCACTTCCCAAAGGAAGAACCGAACTTGAGCGTATGGTGGATATTGACGGTGAGCCTCTGTTAGTGGGTGATGTCATCTATGCGGTTACTTATCAGGGTCGTATTGGTGCCATTAGTCGAGGTACTGGAAGAGATTTATGGTCTCAGGATACTTCATCACATCATGCGCCAGCCCACTTTTCGGGTCAAATCTATGTGAGCGCTGCGGAAGATGCAATTGAAGCATTTAAAGCGGGTAGCGGTAAGTCTATGTGGCGTAATGATCAGCTCTTTTTACGCCGAGTAACAGGTCCTGTGGCTACTGCAGGCACTATTGCTGTTGCTGATGCTGATGGCTATCTACATGTGCTTGATGCAGATGATGGACACTTTATTGGTCGGACAAAAATTGACAGCAGCGGTGTTAGCAGCCCAATGCTAAGTGTGGCTGATAGTCTTATTGTGCAGGCTAACAATGGCACTCTGAGTGCATATAAAATTCAATAGCGATAAATCTTGTTAATTACAGTAGAATGCCGCTACCAAACCTAGCGGCATTTTTAATTCTATGATTCCTGTTATAGCCCTTGTTGGGCGCCCAAATGTAGGAAAGTCTACACTCTTTAATCGACTCACGCGCAGTCGAGATGCTCTGGTGGCTAATTATTCTGGACTAACCAGAGATCGTAAGTATGGCGATGGAGAAATGTTTGATCGTCGTTTTATGGTCATTGATACTGGAGGTATTAGTGGCGAAGAGGAAGGTATCGATGCCGAGATGGCTGATCAGTCCTTATTGGCAATGGATGAAGCCGATATTGTTTTGTTTATTGTTGATTGCCGCGCAGGCGTAACGTCGGCGGATTTCATGATTGCAGACAAATTACGTCGCAAAAATCGTAAAGTATATTTAGTCGCGAACAAAATTGATGGCTTAGACCCAGCTGCTGCCCTAGCTGACTTTTACCAGATGGGTTTCTCCGGTATGTATCCTACTACCGCGACGCATGGTAGAGGGGTACGTTCGATGATGGAAGAGGTTCTGGCCACTTACCCTGAGTACATTGAACCGGAGGATAATGATTCTAACAGTATTAAAATTGGTGTCGTAGGAAGGCCAAATGTAGGTAAGTCGACTTTAGTAAACCGTCTTTTAGGTGAGGAGCGGGTGGTTGTTTATGATCAGCCTGGAACGACCAGAGACAGTGTCTATATTGAGTACGAGCGACACGGCAAAAATTATACTCTTATTGACACCGCTGGTATCAGAAAACGCAAAAATGTAAAACTTGCCGTAGAAAAATTCTCTATTGTTAAAACACTGCAAGCCATTGACGATGCCAATGTCGTGATTCTGATGGTAGATGCCCATGAGGGGTTGGTCGATCAAGATTTACATCTTATGGGTTCAGTTATTGATGCTGGACGTGGTTTAGTTATTGGAATTAATAAGTGGGATGGCCTTGATGCAGATAAAAAAGAACATATTAAGATAGAGATTAAACGAAGACTACAGTTTGCAGAGTTTGCTGATGTTCACTTTATTTCGGCCCTGCATGGCTCTGGTGTTGGTAATCTTTATGATTCCATTGGTGCAGCGTACAGTGCCGCTACAGATACTTTGAGTGCCTCAAGACTAACAAAAGTGTTGGAAGGCGCGGTTGAAGAGCATCAGCCACCGATGGTGCATGGACGACGGGTTAAGTTACGATTCGCCCATGCGGGAGGACGTAACCCTCCGGTAATCATTATTCACGGCAACCAAACTGATTCTGTTCCAGCACAGTACACTCGATATCTTGAGAAAATTTTCCGGCGAGAGCTTGGTCTTCACGGCACGCCTGTTCGTGTGGAGTACCGAACTGGCGATAATCCCTATAAAACTAAGGCCGCTACTGCCAATGACGGCAGTGGCAGAACCCGTAAAAAGGTGGTTAAGTACAGCAAGCGCAATGATGCTAGTCAAAAGCGTAAGTAAACGAGAGTAGTAGAGCCCAATTTGTTCAAGGTATTAAGCTTGTCTGGGTAGATTACGATGCTGTTGATGATCAAACCATAATGACTAATTGGTTAGATGGCGCTAGATGTGATTCAGCGGTAGCTGAGTTCTATGTACCACCTGCCTTAAAATGAAGCTTGTTTTAATGCTGTTCACGCCTTTTATTTGATTGAGTTTATTGAGCAAAAATTTCTGATAATAATCCATGTTTGGCATTACTACTTTTAGTAAATAATCAGTGTCACTGCCAGTTATTAACGAGCATTCAATAACTTCTGGCCAACTTGTTATTTTGCTATCGAAATTATCTAACCGATCAGGACTTTGATGGTCTAGGCTAACAGCAATATAAATGCTGATGGGCAAACCAATTTTTCGTTGATCAAGCACAGTCACCTGGCGGCTAATTATGCCGCTGTCTTCAAGTAGTTTTACTCGGCGCGCGCAGGGTGATGGAGATAATCCTACTCTTTCAGATAGTTCTAGATTGTTTATGCTGCCATCAGCTTGAATTTCTTCAAGTATCCTTTTATCTAAACGATCGATTTTTAACATTGATTTTTAATCCTAATATTACGTAAATTACTGGTGATGTTAGCTATTATAAATACAAATATAAAGCAAAAAGAAATGATATAGCCACAATAGTAGTATTACTATACATGTAATTGTAACGATAATGTTGAGGTTAACTATGGCTGATCATGATAAGAATCAGTTGTCATTTGCGTCCCGTGCTATTCATCTAGGTTATGATTCTTCAACCCATGAGGGATCGCTTAACCCACCAATTTATATGACATCGACTTTCGCTTTTGACACTGTTAATCAGGGTGCTGATCGTTTTTCAGGCGAAGATCCTGGACATTTTTATAGTCGTATTTCTAATCCCACGCAAGAAATTCTTGAGAAGAAACTTGCTGGATTAGAGGAAGGTGAAGCGGCGCTGGCCACTGCTTCTGGGATGGGAGCCATTTCAGCGACACTGTGGACTCTTGTGAAACCTGGTGATCAGATACTAGTGGATGAGACTCTCTATGGATGTACTTTTTCATTTATGGTTCACGGACTACAAAAATTTGGTGTTGAAATTTGTTTCGCAGATTTCACTGATCATGATGCTATAGCATCTAACCTTGATGGTAAAACTACGATAGTATATTTCGAAACGCCGGTGAATCCAAACATGCGTGTTATTGATATCGCTGCGGTGAGTGCGATTGTGAAAGACTATAGTGATGACATAATCATCATTGTTGATAATACCTACTGTACACCTGCGCTGCAGCGACCATTGACCTTAGGCGCGGATATTGTCGTGCATTCAGCTACTAAGTATTTAGGTGGCCATGGCGACTTGATCGCTGGTGCTGTGGTCTCTACTGCTACTATTGTTGAGCAGATTCGACTGTATGGGGTCAAAGATATGACCGGTGCGGTTATTTCTCCTATGAATGCATTTCTTATTCTAAGAGGTGTAAAAACCTTGGCATTACGTATGGAACGACATTGTCAAAATGCTCAAATTCTTGCAGAAATGCTGGTTTGTCATCCGGCAGTTGAAAAAGTATTTTTCCCCGGATTAGCCACTGATCCATGGCATCTTGTAGCCAGCAAGCAAATGGATAGTTTTGGCGGTATGCTAGCGCTAGAATTAAAAAAGGGTTTCGCAGGGGGAGTGCAAATGCTCAACAATCTTAAACTAGCAAAAATAGCTGTTAGCTTAGGTGATGCTGAGACGCTGGTGCAGCATCCCGCTAGCATGACTCACTCCACCTATTCTCTGGAAGAGCGACATCGTCATGGTATTACGGAAGGTTTGGTTAGAATATCGGTAGGCCTGGAAGATATTGACGATATTCTATGTGACTTTCAGCAAGCGCTAGCCACTTTAGTGCCTGAAGCGCCCTTGGCTCCCCGTGAATATACAGGCGAAAACAGTTAGCAATTCTTCCTGAGGCTTAGACTTTAGATGCCAACTATCTGAGCGAGTTAGCAAAATGAATTGGTATAGGGAGCTACTGCAGGGAGTTACTCTGAGGCTTGATTAGAGTTTTTGCTGATTAATGTCAGTTATCTTCATGATAATTTCTCCATCTGAAAGTTGGCTTCGGAGTTGTTCACCTTTTGATAGTTCAGTAACACTTTTAATCACGGAGTCATGCTCGTTTCGAATAACAGAATAGCCTCTTTCGAGTGTTTTCAAGGGACTTACCGTGTCAAGAAGATGCAGAGTTTGCTGTGTTTTAGAATACGCATTTTGAAGTTGTCGCTGACTAGTTCTAATCATTTCTCGGATACTTTTGGCAACGATCTCACCTGCATTCAGAATCAGTGTTTCAGGGCTCAGACGCGCTAGCCGTTGATTCACGCTTTGCAATTTACCTTGATGTTGCTGTAGTTTAGTTATCATCGCTCGATTCAGTCTTATCTCTATGTGGTCAAGATGTTGAGCTTGTTGTTGGAGTTTTTGACCAGGGTGCTGTAAGCGTTTTTGAAGATGCTCTACACGTTGTTCTAAATGATGCACTCTTTGCTTGATCATTTGTTTGAGGCGATCTTCAAAACCGATTAATTGATGGCTAATATCTTGGCTATTTGGACTTGTTAATTCAGCTGCTGCGGAGGGTGTTGCTGCTCTTAAATCTGCGACGAAATCGGCGATAGTAAAGTCGATTTCATGTCCCACTGCACTGATAATTGGGATGTTACTTTCAAAAATAGCACGCGCTACGATCTCTTCGTTAAAGGGCCATAAATCCTCAAGTGATCCACCACCGCGACCAACAATTAATACCTCACATTGTCCATGATCATTTGCATTTTCAATTGCTTGACTAATTTGTGGTGCTGCCTGTTCACCTTGAACCGAGACAGGAAAAAGACTGACCCGAATAGCAGGAAAACGACGTTTTAACACTGACAAAATATCTTTTACTGCTGCGCCTGTGGGAGACGTGACCATGCCAATGTGTTGGATTGATCGTGGTAAAGACTTTTTATGTAACTGATCGAACAAGCCTTCTTGTGCCAACATTTTTTTCAACACATCAAATTGGCGCTGTAGCGCACCAAAACCTGCTTCCTCCATATGTTCAATTACAAGTTGATATTCGCCACGACCCTCGTATAGCCCGGCTTTGCAGCGAGCGACTACAGCAACACCATTGCTCGGTGCAAAATTAATACGCATGTTGGCATTCTTGAACATAGCACAGCGAACCTGAGCGTTCTGATCCTTGAGTGTCAAATACCAATGCCCGGAACTGGGGCGAGCAAAGTTAGAAATTTCACCCTCGACCCAAAGCGTAGGTAAATTTGTTTCGAGTAATTGACGTACTGAACGATTTAATTCAGTGACAGATAAGATTCGGCGTTCAGGAATATCTATAGGCATCCAACTATTGTAAATAAATCGTAGGATAAACGTAACTAAAAAAAACCGAAATTTTGTTAAGTAAAAGCAAAATGAAAATAAAAAATATTGTTAAATCAGTAATTTACATACCCAACATGGCATTCATATGTTGTAAATAATAGTTTACCTGAGTCTAGGTGTGGCTTATAATATTGCGCTTATTTTTCAAACCCTAATGTGTCCACTCTAGCTAGAGCATACCGAGGTAAGCAGTCCCTATGTTACGAATATCTCATGAAGCACTCACCTTTGACGATGTATTGCTGGTGCCTGGTTACTCAGATGTAACGGCAAAAGACGTTACTACTCATACCCAGTTGACTCGGGGTATAACAATGAATATTCCGCTTATTTCGGCAGCCATGGATACAGTCACCGAAGCTCGTTTGGCTATTGCCATTGCTCAAGAAGGTGGCGTCGGTATTGTCCACAAAAGCATGACCATTGAAGAGCAAGCTAGACAGGTCTGGGCGGTGAAAAAGTATGAGAGCGGCGTTGTTAAAGACCCTTTCACTATCGAATCTAGCGCTACCCTGGAACAGTTACACGCGCTCACAGTTGCCAATAATATCTCTGGAGTTCCTATTCTGGAAAACGGTAATTTGGTAGGCATTGTGACTCGCCGTGATGTGCGTTTTGCTACTGATATGGGTGCCTGTGTAACCTCCGTAATGACGCCTAAGAATCGGTTGGTAACGGTTAAAGAAGGTGCTGGCGCTGATGAAGTGCGCGCTTTACTGCATAAACATAGAATTGAAAAGGTTATGGTGATCAATGATGCCTTTGAGTTGAAGGGGTTGATTACTGTCACCGATATTGATAAGGCTGAGCAATATCCCAATGCCTGCAAAGATGACCAAGGTCGACTTATTGTTGGCGCTTCTGTGAGTGTTGGAGAGGGTACCGATGAGCGGATCGAAGCCTTGGTTAATGCCAACGTTGACGTACTGGTAGTAGACACTGCCCATGGACATTCGCTAAATGTGCTGAATCGCGTTAAATGGATTAAAAAGAATTTCCCAGAGGTACAGGTGATTGGCGGTAATGTAGCCACTGCTGCAGGTGCTAAAGCGCTTGCAGATGCCGGTGCAGATGCTGTTAAGGTAGGTATAGGTCCGGGCTCAATTTGTACCACGCGAATCGTTACTGGTATTGGTGTTCCTCAGGTTACCGCTATCGCTAGTGCGGTGGAGGCACTTAAAGGTACAGGCATACCCGTTATTGCCGATGGTGGTATTCGTTACTCAGGCGACATGGCCAAAGCAATTGTTGCTGGTGCTAGCTCGGTGATGATGGGCTCCATGCTCGCCGGCACCGAAGAGGCACCTGGGGAAATTGAAATGTTCCAGGGTCGGTCGTACAAAAACTATCGGGGGATGGGTTCACTGGGTGCTATGGCGCAGTCCACGGGTTCCAGTGATCGCTATTTTCAAGAGGCCAGTGCGGTTGAAAAGTTAGTACCTGAGGGTATTGAGGGCAGGGTGCCCTACAAAGGGCCTGTAGCTAATATAATCCATCAGATGATGGGTGGTTTACGCTCTGCTATGGGTTATACCGGTTGCAAGACTATCGAAAACATGCGCACCGAACCCGAATTTGTCAGAGTCACCTCCGCAGGTATGGGTGAGAGTCACGTGCATGATGTTCAAATTACCAAAGAAGCACCTAACTACCCGGCAGGTGGCAGATAAAGCCGCCTTTCGCCAGTGATTACAGTTAGTGTAAGACTATAAACATTTAATGAAGGGCTAGGCTATTAAGTCTAGCCTTTTCACTTTAAGGGCAACTAATGACTGATTTACATTCGCAAAAGATACTTATTCTTGATTTTGGCTCTCAGTATTCTCAGCTGATTGCACGTCGTGTGCGCGAGATAGGTGTGTTCTCGGAAATTAGAGCCTGGGATATTACTGAAGAAGAAATTCGTGAATTTAATCCTCAAGGTATTATTTTGTCCGGTGGTCCCGAGTCCGTCACTGGAGGAGCAAGTGCCCCCAGAGCGCCAGATAGCGTATTTACTATGGGCTTACCCGTCTTAGGAATCTGCTATGGCATGCAGACCATGGCCAGTCAGTTAGGTGGAAAAGTTGATACTTCGGATGTTCGAGAATTCGGTTATGCTCAAGTCAAAGTTGAAGGTCACTCAGCACTTATTGGCGATGTAAAAGACCATACGGGCACAGCTGGTGAAGCCTTGCTGGATGTATGGATGAGCCACGGTGACAAAGTGGTGGTAATGCCCGAAGACTTTAGTCTGATGGCGTCTACTCCCTCGTGTCCCATTGCTGGGATGGTTAATGAAGAGAAGAAATTCTATGGTATACAGTTCCACCCAGAAGTAACTCACACCCTTCAGGGTGAGCGTATTTTTCAACACTTCGCCCTGCAAATCTGTGGCTGTAAAGGGCTATGGACTGCCGCAGCGATCATTGAAGATCAAATAGCTCGTGTTAAAGCTCAGGTGGGTGATGACCATGTGCTTTTAGGGTTATCAGGTGGCGTGGATTCCTCGGTGGTTGCAGCACTGTTGCACAGAGCCATTGGCGATCAGTTGACCTGTGTTTTTGTCGACAATGGTCTGTTACGAAAAAATGAAGGCGACACGGTGATGGAGATGTTTGCCAAAAATATGGGTGTTAAAGTCATTCGTGCCAATGCCCAAGAGAAGTTCTTGAATGGCTTAGTTGGCGTGAGCGATCCAGAAGCCAAACGTAAAGTGATTGGCAATACCTTTATTGAAATCTTCGACGAAGAATCCAATAAAATTGACAATGTTAACTTCCTGGCGCAGGGCACCATCTATCCCGATGTGATTGAATCTGCCGCCTCCAAAACTGGTAAAGCCCATGTGATTAAGTCTCACCACAATGTGGGTGGCTTACCAGATGATATGGCGCTTGAGTTAGTTGAGCCATTGCGCGAACTATTTAAAGACGAAGTGCGCATGATCGGTGTCGAGCTGGGCCTGCCCTACGATATGGTTTACCGTCATCCATTCCCGGGCCCCGGCCTAGGTGTGCGTATTCTCGGTGAGGTGAAAAAAGACTATGCCGATATTCTGCGCGAAGCCGATGCCATCTTTATCGAAGAGCTACACAACTCCGGTTGGTACCATAAAACCAGTCAGGCCTTTGCCGTATTTCTGCCCATTAAGTCTGTGGGTGTAGTGGGTGATGCGCGCCGCTATGAATGGGTGATTGCTCTGCGTGCAGTGGAGACCATTGACTTTATGACGGCTCGCTGGGCACACCTTCCTTATGAGCTGCTAGAGAAAGTATCCAATCGTATTATTAATGAGATCACCGAGGTTTCTCGGGTGACTTACGATGTATCCAGTAAGCCGCCAGCTACTATTGAGTGGGAGTAGTTGGGTAGATGTCACCCATTGATTTATATAGGTTTGCGATTTACAAACTTGTTACAAACTACCCCAAACACAGGGGGTCTTACAAAGAAAGTTACAAACGGTTGCGATTACTGCAAATCATAAGCAGCAATTAAAAATAACAGCGTCAAATAAGGTCGTTAATCATAACCTTTGCTCCGCGTCTAGCCGGTGCCAATGCCTGTGAGCGGCCAAGGCTATTACCGGCGCCAGTGATAATTGCAACGTGTCCTTCAAATTTACCACTCATGTTTACTACCTTCTATTTCTAAAATAATTACACTAATTGACCATCTGAACACTCAACCATTCAGCAACCAACGCCGGCTTATCGCCACCTTCAATTTCAACGGAGATTTCCATTTTAAAGTCATACTGTCCCAGTTTCTTTTCTTTAATATCAGCCACAGTGGTATGACAGCGAATTTTACTACCTACAGGTACGGGCGCAACAAAACGCACCTTATCGAAGCCTTTATTAACACCCATATAGCCCCCTTCAATCGTCAGACTGAAGCTCTGAGAGAAGTAAGCAAGCATTGAGAGGGTTAAAAAGCCGTGGGCAATAGTTCCACCAAAGGCGGATGTAGCCGCCGCTTCTGGATTTATATGGATAAACTGATGATCCAGCGTACAGTCAGCAAATACGTTAACTTGCTCTTGAGTGACTTCGAACCAGTCAGTAGGCTCACAGACATGGCCTATATATTTTTTAATCTCGGATTTCTTAATGAGTTGTGGCATAGCTCTAGTCTTCACTTATTTAAGGTGGATTTAGCCATATAGAAGGACATGATGCCGCTGTCAGTCATTATTGAGCTATTGCAGTTGGCTCGTATAAGTTCGTCTTGCACATGTGTTCGAGCCTTTTCCAGACGCTTCATCGAGCGGGCTACAAATGGGCCATCACCGAGATCTAATTCAAAAAAATTCTCTCCTTGGCCAGCAGCAGCAATGCTCGCTCCGGCAAATGCATGGTAGTTTTTGATTATATAGTCAAAAATTGGCGACAGGCTTTCAGGCAATTGGTCATTGTCTAGCCATCGAGTATCAGAGCGAGCGCCGCCCCAAACTCTTGCGACATAGTCCTCAAATAATTGTAAGTGCTCACCTAGCCAGCTTTTGGGCTCCGGGTCTAGAAGAAAATGTGCAGCGAAGGGACCCACCAGTGCGAAGTCTGCGAGGCAAGCTCGCTCGCCCAGTAAAAAGTCATTATCTTTAAAGTGAGCGACTAAAAGTTTCAATAGACGAGCGAAGTCTGCCTTTATAGCAACACTCTTATCGGGCCCCGCGCCCTGCACCTCGCAGGCTGCCGCGCCAAATGCATTGAGCATGACTTCACCAAAGCCCTCTATCTGAGCTTCTTCATTATTGGTCAACTCAACATCAATATGCTTACTGAGTAGTATATTAGTGCCAAACCGTCGCCCAGTTACAATGACATTCTCTGGATAACACCATCGAGAGTGGAGTGCGTGCCTTGGATACCAGTGATTGAAGAAATCTTCTAAGATAAAACAGGTACCTCGCTGTGACGAGCTGTCTGGAATAACTGGGCACTCATTAAAACGATCGTGTAAGAAAGGTCCAATACTAATGGTGTCATTAATAGTCCAGCCATCGGGAGTTCTTAAAATTGGTATGAAATTAGTGCCAGCGCGAGTATTAATCGACTCAGTTTTTTCTTGAGATTTTATTTCCCATTGATAAGGGATTTGCTGATAGCGTAACTGGGCCTCAAGTTTGCGAGTAAACATGCTCATCTCTTGCCCAATTAAAGTATAGGTGCCCCTGTACATGTCCTAGCCTCCCCTTATTTATGCCGGCGATTATGAATTATTTTTGACCTTGGAATCTT
>JAQWYJ010000032.1 GCA_029254005.1 Porticoccaceae bacterium
ATAATCATCAATTCCATCAAATATTGAATATGGAGGTGTAACTTTTAAACTTAATGAAAAGTTTGAACCTCTTCTTGGGAATATTATTTGATCTGTTGAATTCCTGCCAACTTTTATATAACAACGTAAGACAGGCAGCTATCACTCAAGAGCTCTCAGAGATAGTCGGCGGCGCAGCAGCAGTTTAAGGAGAAAAATATGAGCAACGGAACGGTTACACAGATTATTGGAGCGGTTATTGATGTCGAGTTTGACAAAAATAATATTCCAAAAGTATATGAAGCTTTAATGATCGAAGAGAGCGGAACAACTCTTGAAGTTCAGCAACAGCTTGGCGATGGAGTTGTTAGAACAATTGCTATGGGCGTTACAGAAGGATTAAAAAGAGGCCTGGCTGTCTTAAGAACTAATGCACCTATTTCAGTCCCAGTTGGCCAACCAACTCTTGGAAGAATCATGGATGTTTTAGGAAATCCTATTGATGAAAAAGGCCCCATTGGCGAAAAGGAAAAAATGCCAATTCACAGAAAACCTCCTAGTTATACAGATCAGTCAGCGTCTAATGACATTTTAGAAACAGGTATTAAAGTTATCGATTTAATGTGTCCATTTGCCAAGGGTGGAAAGGTCGGTCTATTTGGTGGAGCCGGTGTTGGTAAAACAGTTAACATGATGGAGCTTATTAATAATATTGCACTACAACATTCAGGACTATCAGTTTTCACAGGTGTTGGTGAGAGAACCAGGGAAGGAAACGATTTCTATTACGAAATGCAGGAATCTGGTGTTGTTAATATTGATAAACCTGAAGAATCAAAAGTTGCCATGGTATATGGACAGATGAATGAGCCTCCAGGTAACCGATTGCGCGTAGCTTTAACCGGTTTGACCATGGCTGAGAAGTTTCGTGACGAAGGTAAAGACGTTTTATTGTTCGTTGATAATATTTATCGTTACACTTTGGCAGGCACTGAGGTGTCTGCATTGCTTGGTCGTATGCCCTCAGCGGTTGGTTACCAGCCAACGCTAGCAGAAGAAATGGGTGTTTTGCAGGAACGTATTACTTCTACTAAGACAGGCTCTATTACATCGGTTCAGGCAGTATACGTTCCAGCGGATGATTTAACAGATCCTTCTCCTGCGACGACATTTGCGCACCTTGATTCTACTGTTGTATTAAGTCGAGATATTGCGTCAAAAGGTATTTATCCAGCAGTTGACCCACTTGATTCAACTTCACGTCAGTTGGATCCGTTGATTATTGGTACCGAGCATTATGAAGTTGCTCGTGGCGTTCAAACGGTGCTTCAGCGTTATAAAGAGTTGAAAGATATTATTGCAATTTTAGGGATGGATGAACTATCTGAGGAAGATAAAATGGCGGTTGCTCGAGCCAGAAAGATAGAACGCTTCTTGTCACAGCCCTTCCACGTAGCTGAGATCTTCACTGGCTCACCTGGCAAGTATGTATCTTTGAAAGACACGATTGCTGGTTTCCAAGGAATATTGGATGGTCAGTATGATGACCTGCCAGAACAAGCGTTTTATATGGTTGGTTCTATCGACGAAGCGGTAGAGAAAGCTAAAAACTTATAAGTTGCAGCAAGCAAAGGCAATATTAACATGGCAAAAACAGTTCACTGTGACATAGTAAGTGCTGATGAGTCTCTCTTCTCGGGATCCGTCAAAATGGTAGTTGCCACAGGCTCTCTTGGAGAGTTGGGTGTTACACCGGGGCATGCTCCTTTGCTAACCGACCTGCGTCCCGGTCCTGTGCGGATAGTTAAAGAAACGGACGAGGAAGAGATTTACTATCTTTCCGGTGGTTATGTAGAGGTCCAGCCAGGCAGCATTGCAATTTTGGCCGACACGGCTGTTCGCGCAGGAGATATTGATGAGGCAGCAGCAGCAGAGGCAATGAAGTCCGCTGAAAATGCTATTGCTAATCAGTCAGGAGAAATTGAATACTCTAAAGCAGCATCAATGCTAGCTGAAGCCACAGCTCAGTTGCGTACGGTGCAAACATTGCGTAAAAAGCTTGGTGGTTAACACCCTTTAGTTATTTTCATAGAGAGCGGTTTGTCCGCTCTTTTTTTTGTTCAAAAATTATAGTTAAGGCTTTACTGTGTTATTAACTAGCTAGCCTTGAGTTATTGGATCAACCCACGTATCTTGACTATTAAATATAAAGGCTCCTCGGTAAACAGACCTATGACCACTATAAATTACGTTATTCTTGCGGCAGGTAAAGGCACGAGAATGCGCTCAGCAAAGCCGAAGGTTCTACACAAGTTAGCTGGTCGCTCAATGTTGCATCATGTAGTGGCGGCTGTTGATGCTTTAGGTGACTCCAAAAAAATAATTGTCACCGGACATGGCGCGGCTTTAGTTGAAGAAAAATTCGAGAAGTCTGATACGTTATTTGTGCAACAAAAAGAGCAATTAGGTACCGCTCATGCCGTCCAGATGGCACTTCCAGCGATCTGTGATGATGCGGTGGTAGTAGTTTTATATGGTGATGTGCCTTTAATTCTCCCTGCTACCATAAAAAGGTTGTTGCAGGTGGTGGGGAATAAAAGCATTGGTCTTTTAACTATAGCCTTGGATGATCCAGAGGGCTATGGTCGTATTGTTAGAAATTCTGTTGGTGCCATAACTTCAATTGTTGAGCAGAAAGATGCGTCTATTGAGCAACTTAACATTAATGAAATTAATACCGGTGTCTTAGCTTTATCAGCTAAACAGTTGCGCGAATGGCTGCCCAAGATTGACAATAATAATGCGCAAGGAGAATATTATTTAACCGATTTGATCGCCTTAGCCGTTGATGATGATGTTACCGTAATAAGTGTTCATCCTGAAACCGCTGCAGAGGTTGAGGGCGTTAACAGTCGTTTGCAACTCAGTCAATTAGAGAGAACCTTCCAGCGTCAGCTAGCGTTAAGGTTGATGGAATCCGGCACTACTTTGGCTGATCCAGCTCGTCTGGATGTGCGTGGAGAATTGATCACTGGCACTGACAATTTTATTGATATTAATTGTATTTTTGAAGGTGTTGTGACCATGGGCAGTAACGTCACTATCGGGCCAAACTGTTGCATTACTAACAGCACTATCGGTGATGGTGTAAAGATCAAAGCAAATACTATCATCGAGGAGTCTTTTGTTGGTGATCAGGCGATTGTTGGTCCTTTTGCGAGACTGCGGCCGGGCACAAAGTTAGGGTGTGATACAAAGGTGGGTAACTTTGTTGAAACAAAAAACGCTATTGTCGGTGATGGTAGTAAGATTAACCATCTAAGCTATGTTGGAGACGCACAATTGGGTGAAAATGTGAATATAGGTGCGGGGACGATCACGTGTAATTACGATGGTGTAAATAAGCACAAAACTCTTCTTGGCGATGACGTCTTTGTTGGTTCAAATACTACTCTGGTTGCACCTATTCAAATCAGTCAAGGTGGTTTTGTTGCAGCAGGCTCTACTGTTACAACAGCAGTGCCTGCAGATAGCTTGGCAGTTGGGCGTGCTAAACAACGAAATATTGATGGCTGGAAACGGCCAATGAAAAACAACAGGGACAAATGATTTATGTGTGGAATTGTTGGTGCGGTTAGTCAAAGAAACGTCTATAAAATTCTAATAGAAGGCCTTAGCCGTTTAGAGTACAGGGGTTATGATTCAGCTGGTTTGTCTATTTTGGATGCGAATCAGAGCCTGCAGACGCGTAAGACTGTTGGTAAGGTTGCTGATCTTCAGGCGCTATGCAGCGCAGACCCTCTGTCTGGCAATAGCGGTATAGCTCACACTCGTTGGGCCACCCACGGACAACCTAATAGTCTTAATTCTCACCCCCACACCTCTGCTGGCGTCTCAGTAGTACATAATGGCATTATCGAAAATCATGAGTTATTGCGTGAGGAATTACGTGGATCTGGGTACACCATTGTGTCTGACACTGATACGGAAGTTATTGCCCATTTGGTACATTCGTATCTAACTAAAGGCGAAGACTTACGCGGTGCTGTCGCTAGTACAATTAAGCGTCTCGAAGGCGCTTATGCTTTAGGGGTTATGTCCCAAGACGAACCGCATCTGGTGATTGGCGCTCGTAGCGGTAGCCCGTTGGTCATTGGATTCGGCATAGATGAGAATTTTATTGCGTCTGATCAAATGGCTCTTCGTCAGGTAACTGATAAATTTGTTTACCTTGAAGAAGGTGATATGGTTGCACTGCGCACTGATAGCTATACTGTATATAATGCTAAAGGTGCTATTGCTAAACGTGAAGTGCATCAGCTTAAAGACGTTGATCATCAGGCAGACAAGGGGATATATCGGCATTTCATGCAAAAAGAAATGTTCGAACAAGCAGTTGTACTGGCTAATACTACTGCAGGACGTATTGCTGATGATCATATTCATGAAGCTATTTTTGGGTATCAAGCAGAAAGCCTTTTTGCGCAAACCAAAAACATTCACATTATTGCCTGCGGCACCAGTTTTCACTCTGGGTTAGTCGCAAAATATTGGTTAGAAGATCTGACGGGTATTCCTTGTCAGGTTGAAGTTGCAAGTGAATATAGATACCGCAAAGTAGCAGTGCCAGAGGGGTCATTATTTGTGACTATTTCGCAGTCTGGTGAAACTGCTGATACTTTAGCAGCATTGCGTAAAGCCAAAGAAAGCGGCTATCTGGGGTTTTTAGCTATTTGCAATGTCGCTAACAGTTCTTTGGTGCGTGAATCAGACATTTCTTTGATGACGATGGCTGGTCCTGAAATAGGCGTGGCTTCTACTAAGGCATTCACTACGCAGCTGGTTGCATTGCAGCTACTTGCCCTATCTTTGGGTCGACATACTGGACTTGATAGAGCGCAGGAAAAAGAAATGGTTGAAAATCTGCATCGATTGCCAGAGCTTTGCAAAAGAGTTTTCGCATTGGATGCTGTAATTGAAAAAACCTCAGAAGCCTTTGCCAGTAAGCATCATGCGCTATTTTTAGGCCGTGGCGAACAATACCCTATTGCGCTTGAGGGTGCGTTGAAGCTTAAAGAAATTTCTTACATTCATGCTGAAGCATATCCCTCTGGTGAGTTAAAACACGGGCCTCTCGCATTGGTAGACGAGGATATGCCAGTGGTAACGGTGGCGCCTAATAATGACCTTCTAGATAAACTAAAATCTAATCTTCATGAAGTGCGTGCTAGAGGTGGCGAGTTATTTGTTTTTGCCGATTGTAATGCTAATTTCACTAGTGAGGTTGGTATTACTGTAATTGATATGCCCCCGGTCCCTAAAAGTCTCGAACCGATTATTTATACTCTACCATTACAAATGTTGTCATATCATGTGGCTGTTCTAAAAGGAACAGATGTTGATCAGCCTAGAAACTTAGCTAAGTCTGTTACAGTGGAGTAAACTATTGATTTATAAGTACTGTTGATAAAATAATGTGTGGATAGGAGTTATTTTTACATCGTTGCCTTGGATTGAAAATCAATCTGACGAGTAAAAATAATCCATTACTTCTTTAGATTCAGGACTTAAATACGGATAAAAATTCTTAATTAATAGATTAATCCCCTTTTTCCTTAAATATATATTCGATTCGGAAGGGTATTTCTTCATAGAGTAATCTAGCCAGTGCCTACCAATTATTAATGATATTTCTACAATGCTATTTATATCATCATCTTTAATGAGCAAAACGCCAAGATCTCTCGCATGTATTATTGTTTCTTTAGCCCACTCATCTATTTCAGAATTTATATCAAATATTTTTTTATTCAATTCAGGAAAATCGTTTGAACATTGCTCAAAGGAATCTCTCATAAGATATCTATAATCCCAAAGGACTTCATATATGCTAAAAAGACCTAGTATTAAATTCTTTGGATCGTCACTTTTTGAGTGAATTCGCTGGCTGTTAAATGAATCTTTAAATAAACCTAAATGCACAGAAACTAAATCATTCTTAGAGTTAAAGTGGTACCAGAGGGAACCTTCTAGAACATCTGATTTTTTTGCAATTAAGTTGGTCGTTGATGATTCAAAAGTAGTTTCGTTAAAAAGAGACAAACTCTCTTTAATTATTTTTTCTCTAGTTTTCATATTTTAAAGTGGTCTTCTATTAAACATGCTAATGATTGGTGTTTCTTTTTTTCTCATAGTTGGCTCCAATTTTTCAAAAACCTTTCTGTAATTATAAAACGGTACTCTTGGAAATAGGTGATGAATGCCATGTAAATTCTGTTGGAACATTAAATTCTCTAACCATTTAATAGAAAATAATTGTATGTTTGTATTTTTCCATCTCACTACATCTTTGTAAGGTTTGTGTGGCAAATAAGAAAATAAGTAGATTGTTAAAAATGCTCCTGAAAACCAACCGAAAAATAAGACTGGAATACTAATCAGTCCTGTATCAAGCACAAATAATAGTCTCCAAACTATACTTAGAGTAATTTCTGCTCGGGTATGGTTATTCATTATATAAGTATTTTGAGTTTTAATAACTTTCAAAGCTGACTTTAAAAAATCTTCTAAAGATCTAAACAAATTTTGTATATGGACATCAGGATCTTCTTCAGCATTCGTATGTCCATGATGTGCGAGGTGTTCATTTCGATGTGAATTAAAAGGAATCGAAATGAGTGGCGACATCAATAATCCTATAACCTTATCTAACCACTTATAACGCTTATTATTGCCTGCTATGTTTCCATGAACAGCTTCATGCATAGGCGTATATGATGCAAAGGTTAAACCTCCAAGCAGAAGAGTCGAGATAACAGGCGGTAAATAATCATTGGCAAAGAGAAATAACACACATAGGTATGCAACAAATATTACTATTGCTAGACCAACTGTTGGAAGTGCAATCATCCCTGCGTATTCTTTAGAAACTCTTGCTGCCTCTTTATCTAGCATTTTATCTATATTCATAATAAATCACTCTATTAGTTTGGGTAAACGCCCAAATTATATTGGGTATTTACCCAATTAGTCAACATGTTCCTAATGAAAAGTTACCTTTATATCTTTTAACTGGGAATAGAACGTCTTTCCATATCGATCATTCCTTATCTTAGATTTAACGTAAATTGAGTATGCATGGGAACTCGTAAACGTATGTCCTCTCGGTGTATTATGTCTATTGTCATTTAACCAATCTGCGAGAAATTCATACAAAAATTAAAGACAAAGGGAATTTTCGAAGAGAACTACAAGGAAAAGTAATTCACTGTTTAAACTAAGTCAGCTACGGTAGTGCATTTTATGACTTGTAATAAGAGGAAGTAGCAATGGATTATTGGTTTTTGATGACTGGTGCGATTATTTCCTTAGCTGGAATGGTGTTTCACGGAGTGATTGGTGGGAAAATTTATACTAAAAATATAAATGATAGCGACATGCAGTCATTAACGAAATCTTTAAGTCTTGTTTCTTGGCACGTATTTACTCTGGTTCTTTTTATAAGTGCATCAACGTTGATTTACATAGCTTATCATCCGCAGTTTGCTGTAGCTGCTTATCCAATAATTAGCATTAACCTTTTAGGTTCAATTTTATTTGTGGTTCTTGGTTTAGGAAAGCACAGAGTTTTATTAAGAATGCCCGGTGCTATTTTGATGGGTGTTACAGCATTACTTGCCTGGTTAGGTGTGTGGTAGGCGAGCGGGCAGTAAACTATTATTTATAGGGCATCAACCTAGGATTGCCGATTACCCTGTAGTGCGTCTAGAGCGCGAAAATTCAGAATATTCCAACAGTGTTTTGTGCTGACGTCTTCTTCTGTTCTCTCAGATATAGCTACGTTAGTTGCTGATTAATTCTGAGTCGTGCAGCGTTTTACTGTTATATACACTTTTATCGCAATTTAGGTGCCTAATTACCCTGATCTATTATCATGGTTCTAGATATAGGCTGCCAATACATTTAGTCTTAAAGCATTTATAGTTGTGCGTAGCTGACAGTTTAGCATTGGAATATGATATTGAGGCTGATTCGTATCAACAGGGAAAATAGTATGAGCTTAGAACAGATATTCAGTCTATGTAGTAATATTGCCATGGTGGGTTGGCTTGGCCTTGCGCTTGCTCCTCGTTGGCATGTAACCCGGGAGTGGTTTGCGCCGGTTGTTGCACCATTGTTAATCGGTATTTTTTATATCTGGCTTATGATGAATAATTTTGGTTCAGTTCCAGACGGTGCAGGATTTAATTCACTGGCGGCTGTTAGTGCGCTATTTTCAATGCCAGAATTAATTCTGGCAGGTTGGATTCATTATTTGGCATTCGATCTGTGTGTTGGTGCTTGGG
Organism: Porticoccaceae bacterium; assembly: GCA_029254005.1. Lineage (GTDB taxonomy): Bacteria > Pseudomonadota > Gammaproteobacteria > Pseudomonadales > Porticoccaceae > HTCC2207. The sequence continues at coordinate 8,325 of JAQWYJ010000032.1, forward strand.
AGGTAAAAGATGCTCAGCAAGAAGGAATTCATCATTTTCTCGTCATTCCTTGCCTTTTTGCAACTCTACTGTTCGGTCCCGGAGGTTTGATCCTTTACTGGCTGATTAAACTAGTTTTTCGCGCAACTCAAAAAACAGTAGTGAATGAGGCTCAGTAGTGCAAAATTTATGGATTTTTTATGCGCCAATAAGGGAAAAATATTTTACCTACAGAGGTCTTGAACCAATTTGGTTTTATACCACGCTTGGCTTACTAGGGTTGACCATAGTTTGCTTTTTGGCTGGCAATATAGATGGTCGATTGTTTAATGGTGTTTCGGTATGGGCTAAACCGTTTAAGTTCGCTTTATCATTGGCATTATTCTTTGCTACGTTATTAGTTTTTGTCCGTTACTTTCCATTAGACTATCTTCAAAGAGGAGTGGGTCGCCTAATTGCTGTTTCACTGGTGTGGGTAGCATTAGGTGAAATGGCATATATCACTTTTAGCGGCGCTTTGGGTGGAGCCTCACACTTTAATAGCACGACACCTTTTCGAGAAATAATGTATATGCTGATGGGTATTGGAGCCACTTGGTTGGTAACTGCACCGCTATGGTTCGCTTGGATTATTGGCCGGAATAATGTAAAAAATGACCCTATAGTGTTGGCCATTATTATTGGTTTAGTGCTCACTTTTGTTTTGGGTGGTGGTTTTGGTCAATATCTGGGTAGTCAAACGGGCCATTGGGTGGACGCTGCTGCGACAGATGCAAATGGTGTATGGCTGTTTAACTGGACTAGGAGCGGAGGTGACCTTAGAGTAGCTCACTTCTTTGGTATGCACGCGATGCAAGTTGTGCCGTTATTTGCTTTGTTGCTACCCAAACATTGGAGTAGGGGCTTTGCGTGCTCACTAGTGGTGTTATTTTCGGGAAGTTATACAGTAGTTTCTGTGTTTACTTTTGTTCAAGCCGTCCGGGGGCAGCCATTTATAACTTAAGGTTCAACACTACTGCATTTTTCTTAAGATAAAACCCCAAAGACGTGAACTTTTGGGTCCATCTAAGCACATTACTCTCTATAAATTTACGCGGGTATTGCTCATGTACTCGAGACTTTTGGGCTTCAATAAGACGTTTGTTTACTTTAACCTCAGCGACCTAAGGTCACAGTGCATGAAAGGTTAAAACATAGATAGCCATTTTGACAACTCAGTACTTTGTTATCGGCATTACCTAAAGTATTTAGATAAAATGTGAAACGTTATTGGCCATAGTTGATTGCAAAATTTGGTACAGGTGACTATAAAATCTTTAATTATTAGTAGATTTAGTGATACTTCCAATCACCACAATATTGTCACCTTTGTTTACCGGTGGAGTACCAAATAAAATTAATAGAACCCCAGAAGCTGGCGCCCTTATATTTTCTAATGTGTTTCCATGATAGTCAGTAATTGTGCCTAAGGACGTTCCAGCTGTTATGTAGTCTCCGGTGCTAATCTTCGGATCAGCATAAAAAATGCCGTCATGGTTACTATAAATTCGAGCTCTAGAACTTATTAACAATGGATTAGCTGGCAACTTTGGCTGGCCGTTAATCATGGCCAGTTCGCGCATAATATTTAGGGAGCCAGTAACGATAGGATCTATATATTTATTATCTACTACACCTAGTTCGCCGGACTCAATATCTATTGCGGGTATACCTAGCGTTACAGCTTGTGCACTGGTATAGATCGCTTCATTGACCGATTTATAAGAACCAGCAAACTGCACAATAGTTTCTAGACCAAATGCTATTGCGAGTCTCTTTGACTCCTTTATCACTTTGTCTCCGCCAGCTTCAGCATAATATGCGCTGTACGAGGGACCTAAGCTTTCGTTGGCATCTCCAGCATGAATATCGACTAAGTAGTCAGAACGCGCAATTATTTCACTTGTTAATACACCAGCAATTCGGTCTGTGATGGTGCCATTAATACTTCCAGGAAAGGAGCGATTTAAATTTTTTAAGTCATTTGGACTAACGTAAACAGTTCGACCGGTAAAAGCGGGCATGTTTGCTATGTGCACAATAACAAGTGTCCCGCTAAGCTGCGACGGGTCAACTGTTTTGGCCATCGCCTGCATTGCCAGAATCGGTGAATACTCAGAGCCATGAATCCCTGCTATTAAAGATAGAACGGGTCCCTTATTGATGCCATGATGCACCGTGATTGGAATGAATGATGTTATTTTATCATTTCCGCCTGGTACTTTTAACATGCCTCGATAGGTCTTACCAGGAGACACAGTTGTGTTACCTATTGTAAAATTATCGGCCATTAAAGGTTTCATGGCGTTAGTTTCAGCAACACTATTGTTGATAACTATTACTAAAAATATCGTTAGGAACGTTCGTAATCCATAGATGGAATTCTGAAGTCTCATAGAAAACACTCTTCAAAAAATGGCGATAATTCTGACCGAAAAATTTAATTTTTGCAATGTGTTTGAAGGGAACTATCTGCTATCACTAAACCGTTGAATATTTTATATTATCTGTAAAAGTCATTCGGACAATGGAGTGTCGGATAATCACTATTTTAGTGCTATCTGGTGGTTCTTTTCACGCTTATAGTAAGATTTAATGACCCAATTTATAGCACTTTGGTTATACTGATTTTATGATTTTTTTGGTGCTTAAAAAATGCAAAAATTGATAGTAAGTTTACCCCTATTGTTGATTGTTTTGCTCGGTGGGATACTACGATTTTATCAATTGGGTGCAATGCCTGGCGTGACGTTCGATGAAATATTTTATCCCCAGTACGGATTGCAGTATTTATCGGGTGGAACCTTTGACTCAGTGCATCCGCCTCTTGGCGCCTACCTAATGTCACTGAGTATTTATCTGTACTATTTAATGCCGTGGACAGAGAGCTTGGTTTCCACTGGTTTTGAATTGTCTAACCTTGATCCATTTAGTTATCGTTGGCTTAATGCCGTAACTGGAACGGCGCTAATTTATGTGTCTTACAAAGTGAGTAAAGAATTAATAAATAGTCAGCATTTTGCGATTTTGGTTGCATTATTTTTTTGTTTAGATGGTGCATTTATAGCGGATTCTAGAATTGGTTTAATCAATATTTATCTGTGTTTTTTTGGATTTTTGGGCTTGCTGTATTTTTTAAAGTGGGTGAACAGTACTCCCCAGTTTAGTAGTTATTTTTTAATGGCCATGGTTTTTCTTGGTCTAGCCATTTCTGTTAAGTGGAATGGCGTTGGTTTCTGGGGTGTGATACCTGCCATTATTTTGTTGTTTTGGTGTCTGTCGTTTAACAGTAGGTCTTTCATTGGATCGCAGCACAATAATTTTTTGAATCGCCCACGCGCACTGTCAATAACACTATTATTCTTATTGTTGGGTGTTCCTTTGATTATTTATTTGGTGGTTTGGATTCCAGAGTCACTATCGGTCGACGGCTTTTCTTATATTGATAAACACCGCTATATGGCAGACTTTCATATCAGTCATGTTGAAGAAAAGCCACATCCTTATCAGTCGGAATGGTATACCTGGCCAGTTATGGCGCGACCAATGGCATACTATTTTTCAAGTTATCAGGTGATGCTACCAAGTGGTAGTTATCAGACCATGTACACAGCGATGCACCTGTTCCCTAATCCAGCGTTGGCTTTATTTTCTATCATTGCGGTTGTTATTTTAACGGTTTATTGGATTGTATCGGTAAAAAATTCTTTCACAGCGCAGGTCATAGGGCCAGATTTTGCTGTATCCTCGTTTATTTTAATTGGTTTTTACGGTAACTTTTTACCTTGGTCATTGGTTTCTCGGTCGTTATTTTTGCATCATTATCAACCGGCATCAGGATTTGCCTTGATCGGCTTAGCATTGGTGTTGTACAAGTTAATGTCAAGAAAAGAAAAAATCGCTGAGTTGTTATACAGAGGTATTTTAATTCTAGTAATTGGCGCGGCTATTTACTGGTTACCCTTGCAGTTGGGTTTGGAAATAGAACAATGGCGGTTTCACCAAATAATGTGGTTCGACTCTTGGATTTAACAATGCCTGAGATTAATGAAAATGCAGATAAAACAATAGTTTGCTTTGTCTTACCTACTTACAATGAAGAGGCTCACATTGGCCAGACGATCGATGCTATTGTTGCTAATCAAGACAAATGCCCAGGTTATGCGTTTCGGATCTTGGTAGTGGATGACAATTCGTCTGATAGCACTCAGGCTATAGTCACACAACGATCTACAAAATATTCCTTATTGACTATGATTTCGGGCAATAAGGTTGGCTTGGGCGATGCTTACAAGCGCGGATTTGCTCATGCGTTGCAGGAATTTAACCCGGATTACCTGTTCCAAATGGATTCTGATGGACAGCATGATCCAGAGGTAATTCCTGAGTTTCTTAATCAAGTAGATCAAGGGTATTCATTAGTAATAGGATCTCGGTTTGTAGCTGGCGGTGCTACACCTGAATTTTCTCTACGTCGAAAGCTGATTAGTAAAATTGGTAATCTGTTAGTACGCTATGTTGGTGGTGTCCGGCATGTCAATGATTGCACCTCTGGTTATCGATGTATTTCTGCATCATATTTAAAGCGTTGTAATTTAGGTTTTCTGGCAACTAAAGGATATTCGTTTCAATCATCCTTACTGTGTGAGCTTGTACTCCGGGGTGCTAAAGTGAAAGAAATTCCAATTGTCTTTGTTAGCCGAAAAGGGGGAGATTCAAAATTATCTTGGAACGATCAGTGGGAATTTTTAATCAATATTCCAAAACTTGGTTTTCATAGTCATACTGATTTTATACGCTACTCTATCGTTGGTTTTTCCGGTGTTGCTATAAATTTGGGGGGTTACTGGTTTCTTACTCGTCACTTAGGGATGTCAGTGGAAACGGCGCCTTTGCTTTCTATTGAAGCCTCATTGATATCGAATTTTATATTTAATCATATCTGGACATTTAAGAATCGGTCTTCCCAGACTGCAGTGATGATTCGTTTCTTACGATTTCACTCTGTCGCAGGTATTGCGGGATTAGCTAATTATATATTGTTTTATGCTGCTTATAAGCACCTTATGTTCAATGATCTCGCAGCTAATTTACTCGGGATTGTAAGCGCGTCACTTATTAATTATTTGATTAATTCTAATTGGACGTGGAAACAGTTTTAATTAAAAATTTACTAATAATCTAGGGCCTGTTTGCAATAAATCTATTGACATATATAATGCCAATATATTTATGCACTTATGAAGGATTCCGATGAGAATTTTACGCACCCCGGATAATTGCTTTGCGGACCTAAAAGATTATCCATTTAAGCCGCACTACACATATATCCAAACTCAAGATGGGTCAACTTTACGAATTCACCATATAGATGAAGGTCCTAAAGATGGTCCTTTGCTTTTGGCTATGCACGGCCAGCCGGTCTGGAGTTATCTTTATGCGCGAATGATACCCTACTTAGTTAAATCTGGAATTCGTGTGATTGCACCGGATTTGCCCGGTTATGGTAAATCAGATAAACCAGCAGCCCGAGAGGATTATAGTTACCAATGCCAAGTAGACTGGATGAGTCAGTGGTTGGTGAAAAATGACTTCTCCAAGTTAACATTTTTTGGTCAGGACTGGGGTGGCCTGATTGGATTGCGCATGGTGGTGGACAACGATGACCGTTTTCTCAAGGTGGCAATGGGAAATACTGGTTTGCCGTATAACCCAAATGTTCCACAGCAGGTGGTGGACGAAATTTTGGCCTTTAGGGCAAGCCCTCAAACGATCACTTTGGCATCAATGACCAAACAGGTAAGTAAAATGAATGAGCTTGGTGGCGAGGATCCCTATGCAAGTACAAGGAGGTTCGCTTATTGGCAGAAATACACCTGGGATACCGTCAACCCTCCTGCCGGCATCGTTGCTTCTTCGATGATGGAAAGAAGATCTAAACTTGGGGTTTTGATAGATTTAATCAGTATAAAACTTCGGCTTAACAGATTGTTGCTGACTGGCTCGGAGATAAGCCGTGCGTTTGAGGCTCCTTTCCCCTCGCCCGCCTATAAAATGGCTGTGCGTGCTATGCCCAGTCAGGTTCCTAGCATCCCAGATCAGTCATTGGGTGCCCAGGAAAAAGCCTGGGAATTCTTTTCTACTTTTGAAAAACCATTTTTGTGCGTGGGCGCTGGCGATGACCCTATAACTAATGGATTTGAAAGGCCTTTTTTAGCCAAGGTGCCAGGTACCAAGAATCAACCTCATCAGATGATAGGAGGCAAGCATTTTTTCCAATGGACCAAAGCAGAAAAACTGTCATCAGTGCTTGTTAACTTCATTAAAGCGAAGGATTAGGTTGAAAAAGTATCCGAAAAATATGATCATCACACTTAGATAATTCTTGATGGCAGTGCATTATGCTTTCTATTAGCAGCAGATTTTTGGTTTCAGTGATTATTGCTATGGGCTTGATGGCCATGCAGACATCAGTGTCCAATTTGTTTTGGCTAGTCTCAGTTGATATGCCGATTACGTTCGCCATTTTCATTTCTACTCTGTTAAGTGACCTTATTGGTATGAGCTTTCACGGCGAAGTGCCTATTATTGGTGTTGTATTGGTGGGTTTATTAATAGCCTTCGTTGCAGCGCATTTTGCTGTTAAATGCACTCATTTAGAGCGCGTGCCTGGTTATGTGTTTGCCGGTGCCGCGGCACTGTTTGCAATAGTTGTTCTAATGCCCTTAGCCTTTTATAACTTAGATCTTATCGCTGGGGCGCGCACGTTTATTGGTAAATGTTGTTTGATTACAGGTGGTGCACTCAGTGGTTATTTTTTTGCAGTAACAGGAGATGGAGAACGGGCTCATGATTAAATCGGTTGGTTTGTGGTTGTGTTGTGGTTTTATGATATGTGCAGTTGTAGTTGCTGCAGAGACTTCCGGTTATCAAACCAATGTTGTAGTGAAAGGTTTAGACAATCCTTGGAGTATCGCCTTTATTTCAAATGATGACTGGCTGGTGACTGAGCGATCAGGCGCTTTGCGCAGAGTTAGAAATGGGCAATTGGATCCTAATCCAGTCACTGGAATTCCAGCTGTACTCTATGCGGGCCAAGGTGGTTTGTCAGAGATATTTTTGCACCCTAAATTTGATGTCAATCGTTTCATATACCTCTCTTTTGCGGCTGCAGATATAACCGACAAAAAAGCTAATGCCTTGGTGATTGTGCGTGGACGTTTAGAGAGTAATGAATTAACTGATGTTACCACTATTTTCAAATCAGACCCTCTGCGCAAAACTGCCGCTCACTACGGCGCTCGAATTCAGTTTTTAGCAGATGGGACTATGTTGATAACATCTGGGGATGGCTTTAACTATCGTGAACAAGCCCAGTCGTTGGACAACCATTTTGGCAAGCTACTGCGGCTTAATGATGATGGTAGCATTCCCAATGATAATCCTTTTCTGAATACCCCCGGTGCCTTGCCAGAGATTTGGTCTTACGGGCATAGAAATCCTCAGGGACTTATAATTGCCAAAGATGGCACTGTATTTGAACATGAGCACGGCCCCAAAGGAGGCGATGAGCTTAATATTATACAACCAGGTAAAAATTATGGTTGGCCTGCAATAACTTTTGGTGTTGATTACAGTGGAGCGACTATATCCCCATTTACCAAGAAACCTGGGATGGAACAACCGATTAAATATTGGGTACCTTCCATAGCCCCCTCTGATATGGTGCTTTATCAAGGCGCTATGTTCCCGCAGTGGATTGGTAGTCTTTTTGTGTCTGCGCTAGTTCCCGGTGATGTTCGTCGTTTAGCTATGTCCGAAAATAAGGTCGTTAGTGAAGATATTATGTTCAGTGAATTTGGTCGTATACGAAGTATCGCTGAGGCACCTGATGGTAGTTTGATTCTCGCAACGGATGGTAATGACGGTTCTTTAATTAGAGTAAGCTCAGATTCCTCTTGACATTATTTCACCCTAGCTCATAAGAGCGATAAGCATGAGCCTGCTTTACTAGTGCGCTGCGAACTGTTTCTTGAGAGTAACAAGGCTGATCAAATCCTATAAAATAGCGCTTGGTTTTTGATTTTATATAGTAGCCATCGGTACATATCGCTATCATTTCCGCGTCGGGATCTGAAATGCCAAATTTAGCATTAAGAGCAGAGCCAATTACATTGCAATGGTCTTGATTCATGTGCTCAACCATTGCTGATTCATTTTTTCCCCAGCTAGGGTTCTCCACTGTCCAATGGTGGTTATTTAACCAAGCGATTCTGCCAAACCCACCAATCCATCTTGCCTTGACAATTTTAAGTTGGTAAAAGTTAAATCCATGTATTTGGGAATACCTTTCACTTTCGGGTAAAAATTTCAAAAATCTTGTTTCACATTTTTTAGTATCTTGATTATTTACCGGAACCAGATCACCTATTAAACTCAAGCGAGGACTTGTCTGTTTGTCTCCATCAGTGGTGACACTAGTTATAGTGACGCAGGCACGAGAGTCATGGAGGATATTCTTCGTGTGTTCAGCTATATCACTGGCATAAATGAATAGATCCCGATTATAGCTGGTTGCATAAGTTGTAAAACTACCAAACGGGTAGCTATTCGTGCTTTTAGACAATGTCGATAGAATGGCCGTTTCGCTAGATCGAAATAAATCGACGGCCTCTAATTCGAAGGAAGTTTTTGTATCGTTCATAATTAATAATAGCTAATAGTTAGTGGATTATGGGACAGCGTGATGGTTACACCGTAAACCGATGTTAAAATATCGCTATCAAACACCTGCTCAGGAGAACCCTGGCTGACGACTCTGCCTTGGTTACATAAGACTATCTTGTCAGCAAACTTAGCAGCTAGGTTCAAATCATGCAGAACAATTAACACGCCGATACCCTCTTGAGCGCACTGCTTTATTACCCCAAGCATATTAATTTCATGGGTCATATCTAAATTAGCTAAGGGCTCATCAAGCAGCAAATAACGATGCTGTGCAGATGTATCAGGTAGCCACAGCTGCAGTAATGCTCTGGCAAGGTGTACTCGTTTTTGTTCGCCACCAGATAGGGTGTTAAACCGCCGGTTATCCAGATGGTCAATGTCACATCTTTCCATAGTTTCCTGCAGAGCTAACCCCAGAGCTTTGTTGTGCACTTCATTATCGCCGTGTAGCCAGCCCATAGAAACAATGTCTTTGACATTATAATCATAAACCATTGGTTGAGATTGAGACATCACACTGCGATAGTGGGCGCGCTGCAGAATACATAGATTAGCAATATTTTGTCTATCATAAAAAACATTTCCGCGGGTAGGAGTTATATCTCCAGCTAAAACACGTAAAAGCGTTGATTTTCCCGCGCCATTTGGTCCAACCAGGGCTACTACTTCTGCCGGAAGTACCTCTATTGATAATTGGTGCAGTAGCTTAATATCATTAATAGTCACATCAACAGCTTCAGATTTAATAGACATTTTGTTTCATTCTAAAAATAAGCCAAAGGAAAAAAGGCGAGCCAATGGCACTGGTAATAAGGCCTATAGGTAATTCTGCGGGCTTAACTATTATTCGAGCTAGCAAATCAGCGCTAATCATAAGTGCAGCACCAAGGGTAGCGGATGCAGGTAACAAATAACGATGGCCAACACCGCCTAGCATGCGCGCAATGTGAGGTACGACTAGTCCTACAAAACCAATCATCCCAGATAAAGCAACACTAGCTCCAACAGCAGCAGCAGCAGACATAATGACTCGATACTTTAACCCTTTAACATCCACACCTAGCCGGTACGCTTCGACTTCCCCTAATTGAATAAGATCTAAGGCACGATAGGCAGGTGTCATATAGAGCATGGCCCCTAAAATCACGACCATCGCAGGGACCAATAAATTCCATGTGACACCGCCAAAGCTTCCCATGGTCCAAAAGGTTAGGGTACGTAGTTCAGTATCTGAGCTAATATAGGTCAGTATGCCAATGGCAACTCCGGCGATAGCATTTACAGCAATACCTACTAGCAGCATGTAAGTAACGCCCTGATGTCCAAAACCTTTAGTTAAAAGGTAGAGAAAAAAAATAACGCTGGCTGCACCAGATATACCAGCTAAGGGTAACAAAAAGGGACCTATTAATGAGTTCATAAGAAATGCGGGGCTGATGACAATAACCACTGCGGCTCCAAGGGCTGCTCCTGCAGATACACCAATAAGTCCCGGATCAGCTAATGGATTTCTAAAAAGCCCTTGAAGAGCCGCGCCAGAGAGTCCTAAGCTAGCACCCACTAGGGCCGATAATATTACCCGAGGAAGCCTGATTTCCATTATAACTAGTGATTGTAATTCTGTGGCAGAACCCCTTACTAAGTTAACAACTGATACCTCAAAACTACCATTGGTGCTTGCAATAATGGCACTAAATACAGCTAAAATAATGAGTAAAACTAGAATTAAGGATTGTTTAGAGTAGCCAACGGAATTTTTTAGCATAAGACTATGATTTAATTGACTCATCTTAGAAAGATATTTTTTTAGCTAACGACAACGCGGCATCTAGGGTTCTTGGCCCAAATCCGAGCATTTCCATACCATCCATTACAAATATTTTTTGATTTTTTACTGCTGGAGTATGTTTGAGTGCTGGATGCAATTTAAGCTCCTCGATACTACCGAATCCGGATAAACCTCGTGTAGATATCAGAATGACCTCGGGTAAGGCGGCAATAATCGCTTCTGTGCTAACCGGTTTCCATCCATTAAAGTTACCTGGACTGTTGGTGCCGCCAATCATACTAATTAAGCCGTCTGCAGACACGTTCTTACCCGCTACTATTGGTGATCCACCCTGCATGCTTAAGATAAACATAATAGATGTTTGCTTAGCCTTCACTTTTCTAGCTTCTATACCTAAGCGTTTAATGGTTGGTATCAGTTGCTGATCAATGATTTGGTTAGCAATTGATTTTTTATCAATAACCTTAGCTATACATTGTATTTTTTTTATGATGCCATCAGCAGAATGTTTCTCCTCTATGACAATAAGATCAATACCAACATTTTTGATTTGCGAAACCACCTCAGAAGGACCGATATCATTTTCGCCAAGAACTAGCGTTGGACGTAACGATAAGATTCCTTCAGCTGAAAGATTGCGGACATAGCCAATCGAAGGCAGGCTTTTTGCTTCTGGCGGGTAATTTGAGGTTGTATCTACAGCGACTATTTTGTCTTCTGCCCCCAAAAAATAAAGAATTTCGGTAATCGAACCACCGCCAACGGCTATTCGTGTCGAATCTTTTGCCAGACTGCAACCGTCAGCGTTTTGAACAGAAAGGGCTAAACCAACTATTAATGATAAATATTTCATATGACTATTATATGGTAATTATTGCGAATGTAAATCATAATGATTATCATTACGAATAGATATGGTATTTAGTTCATTAAGTAATCATCTAACAGGAGCAAGCATGAGTAATAAATGGAGTGGTAGATTCAATCAAAAGTGGCTCTCTTTGAGTGCCCTTACTTTTATCTTGGTATGGGCAAGTTCTGGTGTTTTTGCGCAACCAAAGTTATCTGAGCAAGAGATTGATTATTTGGAGGAGGTTGTCATTGTGTCCTCCCGTTATCCGGTTCCGCTTAGTGAGGTTGTTGGGAGCGTTGCTTCGATTTCGGGAGAGGACATCAGTAGTCGTATGGTTAATGATTTACAAGACTTACTGGCTACAACAGCTGGTGTTTCTGTTAATCGTCGCCAAGCATATGGTAGAACTTATAATGACGGTGTAGCTATTCGAGGCTTAGGAGGTAAGCGAGTTAATATACTAATTGATGGCATTCGCGTTGCGGACGCTTATACCGGCTACGGCAGAGATGTTGTAGACATGGGTCTTTTGAAAAGAGTTGAGATTCTCAAAGGACCAAGTTCAGCGCTTTATGGCTCTGATGGCCTAGCTGGCGTCATTTCCTATATCACTAAAGATCCAGAGGATTTGGCATTGGAAGGGTCGCCTTACCTGTCTGTTGCAGCTCATTATGATTCATCATCTAGCCGAAGGAAAGTCGGTATTCTAGGTGCCACAACAGGACATTACTTCGACACACTTGTGCAGATAACTAAACATCAGATGAACGAAACTGAACTGCATAGTGGTGCCTTATTGACACCAAATCCAATGAATGGAGATCAAGAGAGTCTATTTGCAAAGTTTAAATATAGAATCTCTGAAATGTCAGAATTGATCTTTACCACCGATATTCAGCGTTGGCAGGGAGATTGGGATTTACAGACTGATACAGGAATGAGTTTTTTCCCATCAATTGTTAACACGTCAGAATCATTAGGCACAGATAAAGGTAACAGAGACCGATTCTCTCTTGACTACAACTTTGATAGTAATACGGTTTGGACCGATCAGGGTAAGATCAGTCTTTACACACAAAGCACTAATCAGTCGCAAATTACTAATGAGCAAACCCAAACGTTTGGGAGTGGTCTTAATGCGGGACCAACAGCATTAACTGCGATCTCTGCAGACTATCAGTTTAACCAATCTATAAAGGGTATCTCTATTGAAATGTTTAAGCGCATAGAAAACAGCGCTAAAACGTTACATCAGATCGTCTATGGTGCTGAATTAGAGTATATTGATGTCCAACGTCCACGGTATAAAACAGCAACAGACTCAATCACTCAGGTTTCGACTAGTGTGTTTGGTTCTGATATTTTCCCAAACAAAACCTTTCCAGATACGCAGACTAAACGCACAGGTATTTTTATAAATGATCGGGTTGAGTTAACCGACAGAGCCACCATAGTGATAGGTCTTAGATACGACCAATATCAACTGACGCCACGTACTGATAAATTATTTAATAACAGCAATGCTGCACAAAATAATTTAGCTAATATTGATGATGGCGCGCTGTCCTCCAAACTTGGCTTTTTATATGACATAAGCAACGATATTTCTGTGTTCACTCAGTATGCAGAGGGGTTTAGAAGTCCGGATTATGAAAGTGCCAACCTAACATTCACTAATTTTGCGTATTTCTATAGCGTGGCGCCTAACCCAGATTTAAAATCTGAAGAAAGTGCCGGTTTTGAAATAGGTTTGAGAGGAAATCATACAGATCTAAACTGGTCCTTCGCCGCTTATCAGACAGATTATGAAAAGTTTATTGAAACTGATTTAACGGGTGCAACCCCACGGGGAATTTCGATTTACCAGTATGTCAACAAAAGTGACGTAACTATTAAAGGTCTGGAGTTTGAGATGCAAAAGACGTTGTCTGATAATTTTGCAGTAACACTATCAGCAAATCGAACCTATGGCGAAAGTGCTGGTGAGAAGCTTCTCAGTATCAATCCATCTGAAGGCGTTATTTCTGTTCGGTGGCGTTCAGACGATGGCCACTTAAGTGTGCGGGGCATTACTACAATGGTTGCCAGTGGACCGAGCGATTTAGCTCCAAGCTGCGGTCGTGGCGGTTGTAACCCGATCTTAGAGCTTCCAGGCAGGGTAACTTATGATGTGTTTGTTGATTATCAGTTGACTGAAAACATGTCTACAAAATTTGCCGTTGCCAATATTACTGATGTGAAATATTGGGACTGGGGTTCTGTTGATGGCAAGCTTGCAGGTGATACTAGTTTAGATTTGTTCTTGGAGACAGGTAGAGAATTTCGTGCTGACCTTGAATATACTTTTTAAATCTTACTACAAACTAGTTAAAGAGCCATTAACGTTTGATTAATGGCTTCTTAGTGATGAAAGGCCGGCCTGAAGCTGCTGAAGATGTTTTTGTAGTTTTGGTCCTTTCTTTTGAGCTACACCAATGGCCAATACATCAATTACAGCTAGATGAGCAATACGTGAAGACAGAGGTGTGTATATCTGTATGTCCTCCTTAGCATCGACCTCAATTGCAATGGTCGCACTCCTGGCCACTGGTGAGGAACTAGGGGCCAATCCAATAACAATACCACCGGCTTGTTTTACTAATTCCATAGAATCTAGTAATGCTTGCGATCGTCCCGACTGAGAAATAGCTACAATTACATCACCCGGATTTAGAGACGTGGCTGACATATTTTGCAGATGAGGATCTGAGTACGCTGCTGATCTTATTTGTAGTCTAAAAAATTTATGCTGAGCATCAAAAGCCACTGCTGCTGAGGCCCCAAAACCGTAAAATTCGACGCGTCCAGCAGCATAAATTGCGGCCACCGCAGACTCTAAATTTTCTAGAACAAGACTGTCACGTACCTTCAAGAGAGTGTCAACGGTAGAATCAAAAACCTTAGATGTATATTCACGAGTAGAATCTGAGTCGGTTACGGCAATTTGGCCATAGCTTGGGCTTGAAGCTAACTGCTGAGCAAGAGCCAGCTTAAAGTCCTGAAAGCCTTTGCAGCCTATTGCTCGACAAAAACGTACCACAGTAGGTTCACTTACGCCGGCTTTTTCAGCTAGGTCAACGATTCTCATTCGAATAACATCAAGCGGATTTTTCAGTACAAAATTAGCAACTTTCAGCTCGGATTTACGCAGTGATACCATAGTGTCACTAATGGTTTGAGTCAGCTCAGCAGGTTTCATAAGGTTGGTCCATAAGGTATGTAAAAAATTTACAAGAAAACCTTAAAAATAGCTAGTTTTGTAGTAAAAAAGATGCGAAATTTCGCTGAATTACGCAAATTTTCCAAAGATATACAGCGTAATATAGCAACATTTCGAAGTACTAACCTAGTCTGTCGTCAACAGGCTATACTGCTCGACTCTAATTTTAATACTTTATTTTGGTAGAATACTGGTTTATGGATGTCACATCGATACTAACTAACTTAAACGCTGCACAAGAAGAAGCTGTAACCAGCGATAAGAAACATTTACTGGTTTTGGCTGGTGCTGGTAGTGGAAAAACTCGGGTTCTGGTGCATCGTATTGCGTGGAAAATACAGGTAGACAATATTTCTCCTTTTGCCCTTTTAGCTGTTACTTTTACCAATAAGGCGTCACGTGAGATGCGTGAGAGAATAGACGAGCTATTGGGTGTGTCATTGCGTGGTATGTGGGTGGGTACTTTTCATGGTCTTGCACACCGACTTTTAAAAGCGCACTGGCGTGATGCTAAATTACCTGAAAATTTTCAGATCTTAGATTCTGATGATCAATTGCGTATTGTTAAACGAGTTATGCGAACGCTGGACTTAGATGAGCAGAGATGGCCGCCAAAACAAGCCCAGTGGTGGATTAATGGTCAGAAAGATGAAGGTTTACGAGCAGCGCACCTGCAGGAAGGCGGAGATCCTTTTTTAGCCACCATGCTGCGTATTTACCAAGGTTATGAAGAGACTTGTGAGCGCTTAGGGGTAATTGATTTTGCAGAACTATTATTGCGCGCCTTGGAATTGTGGAAGTATAACCCACAGGTTTTAGCTCATTATCAACAACGTTTTCAGCACATTTTAGTAGACGAATTTCAGGATACTAATGCGGTTCAATACGCTTGGTTACGTCTTTTGGCTGGGACAGTTAGCGGTGTTACCGCTGTCGGTGATGATGACCAGTCAATTTATGGTTGGCGAGGAGCTAAGGTCGAGAATATTCTCAGTTATGAACGCGATTTCGCAAATACTCACACGGTCAAGTTGGAGCAAAATTATCGCTCCACGTCTAATATTTTGCTAGCTGCGAATGCAGTTATTGCGAAAAATGCAGATCGCTTAGGTAAAAACTTATGGACTGATTCTGGAGAAGGCGAGGCTATAGCTCTTTACTGTGCTTTTAATGAACATGACGAATCTCGCTACATTGCCGACCGACTTCAGAGTTGGGTCAATGAAGGTAACCGTCGAGAAGACTCGGCTATTTTGTATCGTTCTAATGCTCAGTCTCGGGTCTTAGAAGCTGCACTACTTCAGGCAGATATTCCTTATCGTATTTATGGTGGTCAGAGATTTTATGAGCGCTTGGAAATTAAAAATGCGCTTTCATATTTAAGATTAATGCTTAATTGTCACGATGATGTTGCGTTTGAACGAGTTGTGAATGTACCACCCAGAGGTATTGGAGAGAGAACTCTAGAGGTAATACGCAATTTAGCCCGAAACCATACAATATCACTTTGGGCAGCCGCTAGCGCAATACTTGAAGAAAAGCAGCTTGCCGCGCGGGCAAGTAATGCAGTGGCCTCTTTCTTGCAATTGATCAATGAGATGAGTGGACAGCTTGATGAGCTTCCTTTGGCAGAACAGGCTGAGAATGCCATCCAATATAGCGGACTCATAGAGATGCATCGAAGAGAAAAAGGAGAGCGAGGACAGGCGCGAGTAGAGAATTTAGAAGAACTAATTGGTGCTTGTCGAAATTTTGAACCTGAAGACAAAGATCTACCGGTGCTTCCTCAATTTCTCGATCAGGTAGCCCTAGATGCGGGTGATCGACAGGCGGATCAAGATCAAGACGCTGTGCAGTTGATGACGTTACACAGTGCTAAAGGACTAGAATTTCCTTTAGTCTTTATTGCTGGTATGGAAGAAAATCTGTTTCCTCATAAAATGTCATTAGATGAACCTGGACGTTTGGAAGAAGAGCGAAGATTAGCTTATGTAGGGATTACTCGGGCCATGCAAAAGTTAGTGCTAACCTTTGCAGAGAGCCGTTCTATTTATGGGAGTGAGTCGTTTAATTCGGTGTCTAGATTTGTCCGAGATATTCCCAAAGATGTGATTGAAGAGGTACGTTTGCAGAATACTATATCTCGTCCTACCAGTTACGCAGCTAGCGCTATTCGCAGTGACGAAGGAGAGGCAACTGGATTTCATCTGGGTCAGCAGGTCAGCCACAAGGTCTATGGTGAAGGTGCCATACTTAATTTTGAGGGTAATGGCCCAAGAGCACGAGTGCATGTGAGTTTTGAACAAGTGGGCACTAAAATTTTAATCCTTGCTTCGGCAAATCTTGTTGCGGTTTAATAATGAACTTATAGTTAAATGGTTTAGGAGAGAAATATAATGCGTAGTGGTTTAACCATACTAATTGCAGTTGTGCTTGCAGCGTGCAGCAGTTCTGACAACGAATCGAATGTTGCTGTTAATTCTAAGGCTGATCAGATCTTTGAATGGAAACTGGTTACGACTTGGCCAAAAAATTATCCAGGTCTTGGATTGGCGCCAGAAAATTTTTCCAAAAAAGTCGCAGCGATGAGTAATGGTCGTTTGCAGATAAAAGTATTTGGTGCGGGTCAGTTGGTACCGGCCTTTGAGGTCTTTGATGCTGTCTCCCAAGGAACGGCGCAGGTAGGCCACGGAGCCTCTTATTATTGGACTGGAAAATCTAAAGCCACCGCGTTTTTTACATCTGTGCCCTTTGGCTTGAACGCCCAAGAAATGAATGGTTGGCTGCATTATGGCGGCGGCCTGGAATTGTGGCGCGAGCTTTATGATGAGTTCAATTTAATACCCTTTGCTGGCGGTAACACCGGAGTGCAAATGGCCGGATGGTTCAATCGAGAAATTAATTCTATGGAGGATATAAAAGGATTAAAAATGCGTATCCCTGGATTGGGCGGTGATGTTATTACCCGTGCAGGAGGGGTTTCGGTGACTATTTCTGGAGGAGAATTGTACACCGCAATGCAGACAGGTGTCATTGATGCTCTTGAGTGGGTAAGTCCATACAATGACATTGCGCTGGGCTTCCATCAAGTGGCTAAATACTATTATTACCCAGGCTGGCATGAGCCAGGCCCGACGCTCGAACTAATTATTAACAAAGATGCTTATGCGACTTTACCAGACGACTTACAAGCAATTGTTGAGACAGCAGCACGCGCGGTTAATCAAGACATGCTAGATGAGTACACAGCAAGAAATAATGAAGCGTTGATCAGTTTAGTAGAAACTCATGGTGTGCAATTGCGCAAGCTTCCAGATGAGGTCATTGCTGAATTACGGAGTATATCCATGGATATGCTCGATGAGTTATCTAATGATTCAGACATTGCTAAACGCATCGCAGAATCGGTGAAATCTTTTCAACAGCAGGCTACCGCGTATCATGAAATATCCGAGGAAGCTTACTACAATGCTAGAAAGCAAAACTAACATAACCACGGTAAATTGCGCGTAATATCAAGGCGGCAAAAATGACTACATCTGGTCCAGAAAAAATGATAATAGGTAGTGAGGAATGGTGCGCCATTCCTCAACTGGGTATTCATGCAATTAAAGTAAGAGTTGATTCGGGAGCCAAAACATCAGCATTGCACGCATTTAACATACAGCCATTTACCCGAGCTAATTCACCCTGGGTTGCTTTTGAAATTCATCCTGTTCAAGACAATCGTAAGATTGCTTTGCGTTGTGAGGCACCAGTGGCTGATCGGAGGGTTGTTAAAAATACTAGTGGTCAGGGTGAGCGGCGATATGTGATTAAAGTACCTTTACGTATGGCTGATCAGGCATGGGATATCGAAATTACCCTGACTAATCGCGATAGTATGGGATACCGAATGCTGCTAGGACGTGAAGCGATGAATGGTCGGATACTTGTGGATCCCTCCGACAGTATGGTTTTAGGGCGTATTGGCGATGTTGACTTGAGTCACATGTACGGCGTTACTCAGAGCCCACCGACAGGCCTAAAAATTGGTTTGCTTGCTAGTAACCCTAATCTGTATAGCAATAAAAGAATTATGGAAGCCGGGGAGCAGCGTGGGCATGATATACGCTTCTATAATATTCAAGATTGCTACATGAAGTTAGATGATGAAACGCCTGAAGTACATTACCGGGGTGGTAAAATCATCAACGAGCTTGACGCTGTTATACCAAGAATTAGACCTAGCGCAACCTTTTATGGTTGTGCCTTAACTCGTCAATTTGAGAGCATGGGTGTCTACACACAGAATAGTTCTCTTGCTATTAGCCAGTCACGCGACAAGTTATTCTCTTTACAATTGTTGATTAAGAGCGGACTGGATATACCTGTTACTGGCTTTGCTAACTCTCCTATTGATACTAATGAACTAATTGACATGGTGGGAGGAGCGCCCTTGATTGTAAAGCTCCTAGAGGGTAGTCAAGGGCGTGGGGTAGTTCTAGCAGAAACAAAAAAGGCTGCTCAAAGTGTTATTAACGCTTTTAAAGCAGTTAAGGCGAATTTGTTGGTGCAAGAGTTTATTAAGGAAGCTGGAGGGCGAGATCTTCGATTATTTGTGGTAAATGGCAAAGTAACCGCGGCTATCCAGCGCGAGGCGGCTCCGGGAGAATTTCGCGCTAATATCCATCAGGGCGGCACTGCCTCGGTGGTGAAAATAACTGCGGCTGAACGAAAACTAGCAGTTAAAGCCACAAAATCGATGGGTTTAGTTGTCGCAGGTGTGGATATTATTCGTTCTAAGGCTGGGCCTTTGCTACTTGAGGTCAATTCGTCTCCCGGTCTTGAGGGAATCGAAGCGGCAACAGGAAAGGATGTTGCAAACATGATGATTGCCGCAATAGAGCAAGAATTGAAATGGAAGCCTAATCCTTAATTTTTCCAAAACGTAGGTGTAAACAAGACTAGTAACGTAAAAATTTCTAGTCGCCCTAACAGCATACCCCAACATAATACTGCCTTAGCAAACGTATTTAAGTCTGCGTAGTTGGTCGCTACTGCGCCCAAACCTGGACCTAAGTTATTGAGGGCCGCAGCAGTAGCTGACCATGCTGTAACATAATCAAGGCCTGATGCTAATAGTAGTAACACCATTAGATAAAAAACACCTAGGTAGACGCCAAAAAAAGCCCAAATGGCGTCGGTAACTCGATCGGGAATTCGTTGATTGCGTATTTTTAGGGGTAGCAACGCATTGGGATGAATAAGTCTATACACCTCACGCATGCCCTGTTGCGCCATAATCAGCATGCGGCCAATTTTAATGCCGCCACCGGTGGAGCCGGCACAGGCACCAAAGAACGACAAAAAGATTAGGAAGAAAGGTAAAAAAGTAGGCCACGAGTGAAAGCCAGTAGTAGTGAATCCAGTCGTAGTCATCATAGATACCAATTGGAAAACGCCCAGACTAATGCTGTCTTCCCAATCGTAGGTTCCACTAAAGTACAAATAGAGGCAGGTAACTAAAATGCCAAAAACAAGCAGGTAAAGATACATTCTGGCTTCTGGGTCCGCCCAGTAAGAGCTAAGTTTTCGGTTGTGCCATACATGAAAATGTAAGCCAAAGTTAAGCCCAGAAATAATCATAAAAAAGGCACATACTGCCATAATTAAATCGTTATTAAAGAAACCCATACTGGCATCGTGAGTTGAAAAGCCGCCGATAGCCACTGTTGAGAAGCTATGGCTAATCGCATCGAATCCACTCATTCCTGATAGCCAATAGGCTAGAGCACAAACTAGGGTTAAGGTCAGATAAATCTTAAATAATACATTCGCTGTTTCAGCAATTCTAGGTGTTAGTTTTGCATCTTTCATAGGTCCAGGCGTTTCTGCACGATATATTTGCATACCTCCGATACCCAACATGGGCAGTATGGCAACGGCAATAACCACGATACCAATTCCGCCCAACCATTGAAGTTGTTGGCGATAATAAAGAATAGATTTTGGCAGTTCGTCAAGACCTGATAAAACTGTTGCCCCTGTAGTTGTAAGACCTGATACAGACTCAAATAGAGCATCTATAAAAATCATATTAGTTGCTTGAGAAAACATCAGCGGCAGTGTGCCAAAAGCACTCAGTACTAACCAAAAAAATACAGTGACAAAAAAGCCATCCCTTGTTCTAAGCTCTCCGGTTTTATGTCTTGAAGGCAGCCAAAATAATAGACCAACTAGAAGTGTAATAGCGAAGGCCGAGACAAACATAGGTGCTGTATCTTCTTCATACAGCCAGGACACTATAATGGGCGACAACATGGTCATACTAAAAATCATTAGCAGCATGCCCAAAACTCTTGCAATTACCATCATGTGCATAGAAATTTCTGCCTTAAAAAAAAGTAAAACCGACTGCGAACAGCTTTTCTACTGCCTTAGTGTTTTCTTTATCCACAACAAAGACAATGACGTGATCATTATTCTTAATCACTGTGTCATGGTGAGCAATAATGACTTCTCCGTCTCGTACCAGCGCTGCTAAAGTCGCTCCTGGGGGTGATTTAATGTCACCAATAGCACGGCCCACCACCTTCGACGATTTAGCGTCACCATGGACTATAAATTCAAGAGCTTCTGCTGCTCCACGTCGTAGCGAGTGCACACTTACAGTATCGCCCTGACGAACATGCGTCAGCAGAGAGCTGGTAGTAACCTGTTGTGGAGAAATAGCAATATCTATTTCACCCCCTTGCATTAAATCGGCGTAAACGGGGTTGCTAATTAGTGTCATAACCTTTTTAGCGCCAAGCCTTTTGGCTAGCAAGGAGGCCATGATATTGACTTCGTCGTCGTTGGTCAGTGCTAAAAATACGTCAGTTTTGTCGATATTCTCATCCAACAATAGTTCTTGATCAGTTGCCGAGCCATTTAATACAACTGCTCGATTCAGTTTTTCCGCTAAATAGGCCCCGCGTTCCGGAGAGAATTCAATAATTTTAATATTATAATCATCTTCCAATGCTCGACTGAGGCGAAAACCGATATTGCCGCCTCCAGCAATGACTAATCGTTGGTAGGGTTTTTCTAATCGGCGTAGTTCACCCATAACCTTACGAATATTTTTTTTAGCCGCTATGAAAAATACTTCATCGCCGTCTTCAATAACGGTATCACCCTCCGGAAAAATGGCGCGATCTTTTCGATAAATAGCTGCAACTCGTGCGTCTGCTTTTGGCATATGCTCTTTTAAAGTACGTAATTCTTGTCCTACAAGCGGGCTATCCTTCACTGCACGCAGGCCTACCAGCTGTAGGATCCCATCTGCAAAATCCAACACTTGGAGGGCGCCAGGCTGTTCAATGAGTTTACGAATATAGTCAGTAACAGCCTGCTCTGGGGTAATCATTACATCGACCGGCATATTTTTATCATTGAACAGAATTTTTTTATATTTTGGATTTGTGTAATTGTAGGCTCGAACACGAGCAATTTTGGTAGGAGTATGAAATAGGGAATAAGCCACCTGGCAAGCTGTAATATTAACTTCATCGCTGCTGGTTACTGCCACCAACATGTCAGCATCCTCAATTCCTGCTTTTACTAAAACATCTGGATAACAGCCAGTTCCAACAACAGTCTGAATGTCTAGGCGGTCTTGAAGTGATCGCAGTACACGTTCATCTATATCTACTAGGGTGATATCTGCATATTCTCGGGCCAGATTTTTAGCTAAGGTCCCGCCGACTTGCCCTGCACCTACTATTATTATTTTCATCGTTATCCCAACGTTGCCAGTTACTCTATTGTTTGGCCTACCTTACGAAGTTTTGCATAATAAAACCCATCATGGCCTTTAGGGACGGGAAATAATTGTCTGCCATAAGGCGTAGTTTTACCCCAGGTCGCCTGAATGGTTACCACTTCTACATCTACCCGACCCTCAATAAAGGATTTAACAATATGATCATTCTCCTCTGGTAAAACCGAGCATGTGGCGTAAACTAAAATACCTTCATTTGCCAGTGTTTGCCATAATCTTTGTAACAGTCTTGTTTGAGTAGTAATAAGCTTATCAATATCTGCAGGTTTGCGCAGTATTTTGATATCGGGGTGTCGCCGAATAACACCCGTAGCTGAACAGGGTGCATCTAATAAAATTCTTTGGAACGGTTTTTTGTCCCACCAACTAGTGAGCTCACCCGCATCCGCCGCTATGAGTTTTGCACATAGATCCAGGCGAGTTAAATTTTCCTTTACTCGAACTAGCCGCCGAGGCTCCGAATCAACTCCCACAAGAGATGCTATTTTTGGTTGCATTTCTAACATGTGACAGGTTTTTCCTCCGGGAGCACAGCATGCATCCAATACTCTTTGCCCTGATTCTAGCTGTAAAAGAGAGGCAGCAAGTTGAGCGGCTTCATCTTGAACACTAACAGCTCCAGAGGCGAACTCAGGGAGCTGTGTTACATCTACAGCCGACAATAGTTGAATCCCAGAGGACGCATTAGGTGTTTTATGGGCCTGGATATCAGCATCCTTAAGTTTGGCCAAGTAATCATTACGGGAGATTTTGGTTGTATTGACGCGCAAGGTCATCGGTCCACGCTGGTTATTTGCTTCGATTATGCTCAGCACATCATTTGGAGGCCACGCTTCATTCAGTTTTTTTATGAGCCATTTAGGATGCGCATGTTGAAAAACCAAATGGTCCTTATATTCATCAAGCAAGGCCAATTTTTCACGTTGGAATGTTCTTAACACTGCATTTACTAAACCTTTTGCCCAAATCCGATTTAGTGCTTTGGTAGCAGCCACGGTTTCATTGATCGAGGCATGTTCTGAAATTCTCATATGCGCTAATTGATAAAGACCGCAGGCTATTAATCCCTGAATTTCAAGATCCTTTTCTTTCAGTGGCTTCTGGACTAGCTGCTTGATCAAGATAGCAATCTGAGGATACCACCGTAGACTACCAAAACACATTTCTTTGAACAGAGATCGGTCTTTTTCTGCAACAGAGTCGACATATTCGGGGAGTAGAGTTGACAGTGACTGCCCTCGCAAAACATTTGCAATTACCTTTGCAGCTGCAGCTCGTGGCGGAAGCATTTTTAATTTTTTGGATTTATACACCAAGTATTTTTCCACAGGCGAACAGATCGGCCTTAGATTTTAAAATTTCTGCTACCGGTAATCTGGACTTTCCCGCCAATTGAATCTCTTTAATTACTAGACAAGACTGACCACCGCACTGTATCAACAAGCCCTCAGAGCTGGCTGAAAGTATTTCCCCAGTAGACCCCCTCCTATCAGGATGATCAGTATCAGTGAAAGTCTGCCATATTTTTAGACGCTGCCCATCTATTAGCGAATAGCACGTTGGCGAGGGATTAAAAGCGCGAATACGACGAGCAATAACTGCTGCTGATTCTGTCCAGTTGATTTCAGCTTCAGATTTAATGATTTTGTGTGCATAGCTGCAGTCTTGGTCATTCTGAGGTATGGCAGTAAGAGTGCCTTTTGTTAGTTGTTGAAGTGTTTCGATCAATGTTTTGCAGCCCAGTGCAGCGAGTTTTTCATACAGAGTACCACTGGTTTCTAGGGGATCAATCTGACAGCGAGAGACAGTCAGCATAGCCCCTGTATCAAGGCCTTCATCCATTTGCATGATCGTCACACCGGTGGTCTTATCCCCAGCTTCAATAGCTCGTTGGATTGGTGCTGCGCCGCGCCAGCGTGGCAGTTCAGAACCATGTACATTAATGCAGCCATATGTGGGAATCTCTAGTATAGCTTGGGGCAAGATAAGACCATAGGCTACCACTATTAATACATCTGCATTTAGCTTAGATAGTATTTCATGTTGCTCTGGATTTTTTAAAGAGATTGGTTGAAAAACGTCAATGTTGTAATCTAGAGAGAGCTTTTTCACAGGACTTTGATTTATTTTTTTACCTCGTCCAGAGGGGCGATCAGGCTGAGTATAGACAGCGACCACATCAAATCCTTCGTCGATTACCGATTGCAAATGTTTGGCGGCGAAATCCGGTGTTCCAGCGAAAACAACTCTCACCTTATTTGTATCCTTTTTACTTTTTTTTCATTTTTTTGCGGATAATCTGGCGCTTCAGGGGAGATAAGTAGTCCACAAACACCTTTCCCTCCAAGTGATCTATTTCATGTTGAATACAGATTGCCAGAAGCCCTTTTGCTTCCTTTTTAAAAGCTATGCCTTCACCGTCTAATGCTGAGATCATGACATGACAGGGTCTTTCAACGGTTTCATAAAAACCTGGAATAGAGAGACAACCCTCATCATATGGCGTAGTGGCCTCATCAAGCACTTCAATTTCAGGGTTAATGAACACTTGAGGATCTGAATTGTCTTCACTGAGGTCCATCACAATGACTCGCTGATGGACATCAACTTGTGTCGCAGCAAGCCCAATACCCTTGGCATCTATCATGGTTTCAAACATATCGTTTAAGAGCTGCTTTACTTTTGTATCTACCATCGCAACGGGCAGCGCTTTAATGCGCAATCGTGGGTTTGGGTACTGAAGAATATTAAGTATGGCCATAGTGTCGTTTGTAATATGTTTATCTATTTAAAACTATTGCGAACTGGCTAAAGAGTCTACCGTCGCAGCGCTGAACAGTATACACGATGATGTTGAGTCGCGCGCAAGTCCTAGACAAGAATCATCATCGAACATTGGATTTGTCAATTTTGGCATTGATCCACAGTCACATTTGCTCAGTTACATGCAGATTTGATGTTATTTGAACACCATTTTGACGTTGCAGGGTTATTTAAACTGATTACTCGTCCTATTTATAATAAGGCAGTCTATATTAAAGGTTCATTAAAAGGATTTGATGAACCGATCAATGTTGAATTAGCCAGCTTAAACATTGTATGACGGCCTGTGTTTGGCCTTTAAGGGGCATATATGAGGGAGAAGTATTTGTGAAATTTGATCAACAAAAGGAGATTGAGTTAGCACTCATAGCCCAGCAAATAAGGGGGTTAACGTTGAATGTTCAAGCTGAGCTGCTAGCGATAACATCAACGTATACTGCGCTATTTATCGGAGATTTTTCAACCTACTCATCATCCGATAAAACTGCTATATGCCACTTTCGCGAGCAGTATGAAAAGACAAATTGGCAGTCTTTTGTCAGTGATACATTTGATATATTAGATCGTAATGACGCTAGGGTTGTGCCAATTACCAGTGAGCAATATCCCCCTCAACTTCTACATATTTCTAGTGCTCCGCCAGTACTTTATATCAGAGGCTCCATTGATAACTTACACTTGCCCCAGATAGCGGTAGTGGGAAGCCGTAAGATGACAAAAAGCGGACAGCGAAATGCCTATGATTTTTCTCGATTTTTAGCCAATAGCGGCTTTGTGATTACTAGTGGTTTAGCGTTGGGAATTGATGGAGCCGCTCACTCGGGTGCAATGGACGCCCACAGCGGGACTACTATTGGGGTTGTGGCCACCGGTATTGACAAGATTTATCCAAAACAACATAGATATCTTGCTGAGAAAATTATCGATTCGGGTGGATCTTTGGTTTCTGAGTTTAGTCCCACAACGGATCCTTTACCGAGACATTTTCCGCAACGCAATCGACTTATTAGTGGCTTAAGTGTCGGGGTATTGATCGTAGAGGCAGCAATCAAAAGCGGTTCGTTGATTACAGCGCGCACTGCGCTAGAGCAAAATCGAGAGGTCTTTTCGGTTCCGGGATCTATTCATAGCCCACAGAGCAAGGGTTGTCACTGGTTAATAAAGCAAGGTGCTACACTGGTCGAAGAAGCTGAAGATATTATTACGCAATTGGCAGGCTCTCTGGCAGGGCTAGAGCAGGCATTGAGTCAAGGGAAAATGTCTTATCAAGTAGGAATGGATTTTGACCACGAAGAACGCGTACTTCTGGATATAATGGGTTTTGATCTCATTGATCTTGATACGTTGATTGAAAGTAGTAAGTGGTCAATTAAAAAATTAACACAGATGCTAATTTGTTTAGAATTACGCGGCGCTATCGATAGCCAAAACGGCTGTTATCAACGGCGAGTTTAAGGTTATTTTAAGAACAATGGTCAAGGCTTTAGCCGTTGGAACTGCTCGCTTTTAGATGTTTTTGATATTGATTTTGTTGCACATATTTCACACTTAAGGTAGTCTGCCGAATTATTGATTTTGGACGCGTAACTATGAATTCTCCTTTCGTTGCTATTTTAATGGGCTCTGACTCTGACTTGCCAGTAATGGAGGCAAGCTTTGACATTCTCAGAAAATTTGATATTCCTTTTGAAGTTAAAGTCACCTCGGCACATCGTACGCCTGCTGCGACGCACAGTTTTGTGACAGATGCAGATGCCCGGGGTTGTGCAGCTTTTATTTGCGCTGCCGGAATGGCTGCTCATTTGGCTGGAGCGGTCTCTGCAACAACACTAAAGCCTGTAATAGGTGTTCCTATCAATGGGTCGCTAGATGGTCTTGATGCTTTGCTTTCAACAGTTCAAATGCCTGGCGGCATTCCTGTGGCTACTGTTGCTATTGGCAAGGCTGGCGCGAAGAATGCAGCTTATTTGGCAGCACAAATCATTGGCGTTTCAGATCCTGATATGCATCAGAAGTTAGTTGATGAGCGCCGAGCTAACGCTGAAGCTATTATTGCTAAAGATGCGGCGCTTCAGGAAAGTCTGAAAAATAATAAATAAGTGATTGATCACTGTGAATGATCAGCCAGAGATAAACCGAGCCGTTGCAGTTCTAAAGAGGGGAGGAGTTATAGCCTATCCTACTGAGGCTGTTTGGGGGTTGGGTTGTGATCCCAACAATACTCAAGCGATTGAAAAAGTTCTCGGACTGAAAAAACGATCGGTGGATAAAGGGCTTATTTTAATTGGCAGTAACGCTGATCAGTTCTCTAAACATGTCCAAGGGCTTGATAAGTCCCAGAAAGAATTGTTTAAAACTCTACAGAGCCGACCAACGACATGGCTTGTGCCTGATAATGGCACGTCATCGCAGTGGGTGGTCGGTGAGCACGACACTGTTGCTTTGCGAATTACAGACCATCCTGTTGCTAAGGCGCTGTGTGATGTTTTTGGTGGGCCGATTGTATCTACCTCTGCAAACCCACAAGGCATGCCTGCGGCTATTAAGGCTGCAGATGTCGAGGCCTATTTTGCGGAGGCTTTGGACTACCAAGTAACTGGCTGTGTCGCGGGTATTTTATCTGTCAGTGAAATTAAAAATTTACTTACCGGAGAGGTTCTTCGTTCTGGCTAAAAGCAACCTGATCGATAAACTAGAGGTAAAAGATTACCTTCTTCACCTTCAAGATCGGATATGTTCAGATCTAGAGGGCGAGGACGGCAGTATTTGGCAAGAAGACAGTTGGCAGAGGGATCAAGGTGGCGGTGGACGAAGTCGTACGTTTTCTGATGGGCCTCTGTTAGAAAAAGCAGGCGTCAATTTTTCCCATGTGTTTGGCGACCAGCTACCTGATGCTGCCACCAAAGCTAGACCTGAACTTGTGGGCTGTAGTTGGGAGGCTTTTGGAGTGTCGGTGGTCATTCACCCGCTAAATCCCTTTGTGCCCACTGCCCATGCAAACGTTCGGTTTTTTATTGCCCAGCGAGAAAACGCAGAGCCTGTCTGGTGGTTTGGTGGCGGTTATGATCTCACTCCTTTTTATGGAAACGTGCAGGACTGCCAGCACTGGCATCGGACCGCTAAAGCCGCTTGTGATCCCTTTGGAAAAGACCTCTATCCACAGCTAAAGACCAATTGCGATAGCTATTTTTATCTGCCTCATCGCAACGAAGCAAGAGGTGTCGGTGGTGTATTTTTTGATGATTTCAATGCTCTAGAGTTTGATAGTAGTTTTGCATTTATGCGCAGTATTGGGGACAGTTTCATGCCTGCATATTTGCCTATTTTAAGAGCACGACATGCGCAGCCCTATGGTGAAAAAGAGCGTCAGTTTCAACTGTACCGCCGAGGTCGCTATGTAGAGTTCAACTTGGTACATGATCGCGGTACTTTATTTGGTTTGCAAAGCAATGGTCGAACGGAATCTATTCTGATGTCCCTTCCACCGCTTGTTCGCTGGGAGTATCAATGGGAACCAGCCAAAAATAGCCGAGAAGCAGAGTTGTATGATTACTTTTTAAAACCTAAGGACTGGATCAAATGAATGATCGTTACGCGGTTTTTGGGAACCCTATTGCGCACAGTAAGTCGCCACTAATCCACACCTGGTTTGCAGAGCATGCCAAACAAAGTTTGAGTTATACCGGTCAATACGTTGAGGAAGGCGGTTTTTTCCTAGCAGCAAAGCAATTTTTCGAAACTGGCGGTCGAGGTCTTAATATTACTTTACCGTTTAAACAGGCAGCTTTTGAGTATGCTGATATAACCACGGAGCGTGCCACTATTGCTGGTGCAGTTAATACACTGTTAGTTGATAAAAAAGGCAATATTGTTGGAGATAATACTGACGGAGTTGGGTTGACCAATGATCTTCTGAATAATTTAGGGTGGCAAATTAAAGCAAAGAGACTGTTAGTGCTGGGTGCTGGCGGTGCAGTTCGTGGGATTTTGCAGTCACTTTTGGCACATCACCCGCAGCATATTGTTATCGCAAATCGATCCGTGAATAAGGCGCTTAGTCTGTCAAAGCAGTTTGCAGAATCCGGTTATGTCTTGGGTTGTGGTCTTGATATGTTGGCGGGGCAGGAATTTGACCTCGTCATTAATGGTACCAGTATCGCGCTAAGCGGCGGCAATCTAGACTTGCCAGACACTTTATTGTCGCCACACAGCAGTTGCTATGATTTGATGTATGGAGCGGATCCCAGTGAATTCCTCATCTGGGCAGCTCGTCGAGGTGCCCAAGTATCTGATGGTCTGGGGATGCTGGTAGAGCAAGCTGCCGAATCTTTTTATCTTTGGCGTGGTGTTAAGCCTTCAACCCAAGGTGTTATTGACGCATTGCGACGCACTCTCTAGGGCACGCAACTTGGTGTTTTTTGTGGGCCTCATGTCTCAGCTAAATACTGATTTTTTAACTTAACGTAGTTAGCGGGTGAATAAGTAAAAAAATGTCGCTCTTTGTCGGTTACGGAGCGCAAGCACTTGCAGGGGTTCCCAACATAAACCGCACCGCTTTTAACTGTTTTTCCTGGCGGCACAACGCAGCCGGCACCGATAATAACGTGAGATTCAATCACTGCACCGTCGTTAACAATGGCGCCATTACCGATTAGAACACGGTCATTAATCGTACATCCGTGTAGTATTGCACCATGTCCTATAATGACGTCATTGCCAATGGTCAGAGGCCAGCCATTAGGGTTAAAGTCAGATGCATGGGTTATGTGTAGCACAGCATTGTCTTGAACGCTGGTTCTAGCGCCAATGGTAATGCTGTGCATGTCGCCTCTAATTACTGCGCCGGGCCATACAGAGGAATCTTCACCTAATCTGACATCGCCAATAACCGTTGCTGCTGGGTCAACATATACCCTGGAACTAATTTGCGGAGAAATTCCACCATGAGTGCGAATAGAGTGATCCATAATCTTTAAAGCCATATATAATAGAGAGTCCTATTGTGGTGATATTGATATGGTTTTTTCAACTAAAAAACGATTTATTGCGGGAGTAACCTGCCCAAAATGCGCTGTAATGGACAAATTGCAGGCTTATTCCGAAGGTGGTGTTGATTATAGAGAGTGTGTTTCTTGTGGTTTTAAGGACCAGATGCGCGTTTCATCTATGCCAAAAGAAGTTCAGACCCGCGTTAACACCACCGCAGAACAAATTGCTATGCAGACCAGTGCGGTGAGAATAATTGATCCTAAGGGATAAGATCTTAGATAAAGACGCTTTGAGATAATTCTTCACTAAATTGGCAAAGATCGTTGAATTTGATCGTTTTGTTGCTAGTGAAACGTATAGGTTTTTGATACACTCTCGCCGCGATCTATCGGGGTCCTACCATTGAGTCGCGAGACTAATAATAATTTTTTGAATTACCATGGAGTAAAAAGCGATGTCGAAAAGAGCGAAAGCGCTTTTCCTGAGTTTCCTGAGTGCTGCTACTTTGCTGCTAGTGACTGGTACTGCTGGCGCTGACGAGTCGACTTGGAATCTCAATATGCCGCGAGGCGTTACCGAAGTCAGTCAAGCAGCTTACGATATTCACATGATCATGATGTGGATTTGTACGGTAATTGGCGTTCTTGTGTTTGGCTTCATGTTCTATGTGATGTTCGCGCATCGCAAGTCCCGTGGCGTTACGGCGGCTAATTTTCATGAAAATCTAACGGTTGAGATTCTATGGACAGTCGTTCCTGCGCTGATTCTCATTGTAATGGCAGTCCCAGCGACTACGGCATTATTGAAAGTGTATGACACAGACAATCCTGATATCGATATAAAAGTCACTGGATACCAATGGAAATGGCAGTATGAGTACATTGGTGAAGATGTAAAATTCATGAGTGAACTACGAACATCACAGGATGAGCAATATGGCCGCTCCCCGAAAGGAGAGCACTACCTTCGCGAGGTGACTCAACCCTTAGTAATTCCGGTGAATAAGAAGGTAAGGTTTTTAATCACGGGTAATGACGTAATTCACAGTTGGTGGGTGCCTGATTTCGCGGTCAAGAGAGATGCTATTCCAGGGCTCTTCACTGCCGCTTGGGCTAAAACCGACCAGCCTGGAGTCTATGTAGGGGCTTGTACGGAGTTGTGCGGTAAGGACCACTCAAGAATGCCTGTTGTCGTTGAGGTGAAAGAAGAAGCAGAATATGCAGCATGGCTTGCTGGGAAAAAAGAAGAAGCTGTTCTATATAAGTCAACGATCGGTAAGCAGTGGACTAATGAAGAGTTGATGGCCAAGGGTGAGGCTGTTTATGGCGTATCCTGCGCAGGTTGTCACCAGTCTGCAGGCGAAGGTATTGCTGGTGTATTCCCTGCGCTTGTAGGTAGCTCAATTGTCACTGGACCGATAGAAGACCATATTGGCATTCTGATCAATGGCGTTGCTGGATCAGCAATGCAGTCTTTCGCTGACCAGCTCTCTGAAGTTGATATCGCCGCCGTTATTCATTACAAGCGTAACTCGTGGGGTAACGATGTCGGTGATATGGTGCAGCCGATTGATATTTTAAATTATAAACAAAACCAATAGAGGAAGATCTTAAATGGCTCACGGACCTTCAGAAAACTTTTTTAGCCGCTGGCTTTTCAGCACCAATCATAAAGATATAGGTACACTTTATTTATGGTTTAGTTTTGCTATGTTCCTACTTGGTGGTGCTTTCGCAATGGTTATCCGCGCGGAGTTATTCCAGCCCGGAATGCAGCTTATTAAACCGGAATTTTTTAACCAAATGACCACTATGCACGGCTTGGTGATGGTCTTTGGGGCAATTATGCCAGCATTTGTTGGACTCGCGAACTGGATGATTCCCATGATGATTGGTGCGCCTGATATGGCGTTACCAAGAATGAACAACCTAAGTTTCTGGATTCTTCCTTTCGCTTTTGCCATTTTGGTTTCAACATTGTTCATGGAAGGCGGTGGACCTAATTTCGGGTGGACTTTTTATGCACCGCTATCAACTACCTATGCGCCTGATACCGTCAATTACTTCATCTTTGGCGTACATATTATGGGAGCGTCGTCAATTATGGGCTCGATCAACATTATCGCTACGGTAATGAATATGCGGGCTCCTGGTATGACGTACATGAAAATGCCGTTGTTTGTGTGGACGTGGGTAATCACTGCGTTTTTGCTGGTGGCTGTTATGCCTGTGTTGGCTGGTGCAGTAACGATGATGCTGATGGACATTAATTTCGGTACAAGTTTCTTTGACGCGGCTGGTGGCGGCGATCCAGTACTATTCCAGCATGTCTTCTGGTTCTTTGGGCACCCTGAAGTTTACATTATTATCCTTCCAGCTTTTGGTGTGGTCTCTCAGATTATTCCAACATTTAGCCGCAAGCCATTGTTTGGTTATTCATCGATGGTCTACGCCACTGCGTCAATAGCCTTTTTATCCTTCATTGTTTGGGCGCACCACATGTTCACAGTTGGTATGCCGATTGCTGGTGAGTTGTACTTTATGTACGCAACGATGCTGATTGCTGTGCCCACTGGGGTTAAGGTTTTCAACTGGGTGACTACTATGTATAAGGGTGCGCTTACGTTTGAAACGCCTATGCTTTTCAGCATAGCCTTTGTGATTTTGTTCACCTTTGGCGGGTTCACTGGAATGATGCTGTCTATTGCGGCGGCAGACACCCAATACCACGATACATATTTCGTTGTCGCTCACTTCCATTACGTGATGGTTGCTGGCGCGGTATTTAGTGGCACAGCTGCGGTATATTACTGGTTGCCTAAATGGTGTGGGCGGATGTATGACGAAACCATGGGTAAAGTTCAGTTTTGGATTGCCTTCATTGCCTTCAATATCACTTTTATGCCTCAGCACTTTTTGGGTCTAGCTGGAATGCCTCGTCGTTACTCGGATTATGGTCTGCAATTTGCCGATTGGAATATGGTGTCCAGTATTGGAGCGTTCCTGTATGGCGGAGCGCAGTTGCTGTTTTTGTACAACGTGATCCGTACCATTGGATGGGGAAAACCTATTGACGATCCAAAAGTATGGGATGGTGCGGAAGGATTAGAGTGGACTTTGCCAACTCCAGCGCCGTTCCACACATTTTCTACACCACCTGTTGTTAAATAAAAGGATTGTAGAGCATGGGTGAATCTACAGTTCATCGAGGGGTCTTAGTCAAGTCGCTAATTGGCGCTGTACTGATGTTCATGTTTGCTATTTTTGTCCTGCCACCGTTGTATGACTTGTTTTGTGAAATCACAGGTATTGGTGGCAAAACGGCAGGTGCCTACACAGCGACGGATATTAAAGTGGATACGTCGCGTCAAGTTGAAGTTCAGTTTGTAGCGACTAACAACGCTACTATGCCATGGGATTTTTATCCTGTTGAGCATAAAGTTTTGGTGCACCCAGGAGAATCAAGAGAGATTGTCTTCTACGCCAAGAACTTGACCGGCAAAGATATGGTAGGTCAAGCTATTCCAAATGTGTTACCCAATAATGCCGCTGACTACTTTCATAAAACAGAATGTTTTTGCTTTAATAATCAGCCCTTAGCGGCAGGCGACGAAGCTGATCTTGCCGTGGTATTTATTATTGATCCTGACCTTCCTGCAAGCGTTAATACGGTAACCTTGTCTTACACAATATTTGATATAACAGATCGCGTGTCTACGCAGGTCTCACAATTACAGTAAACGGAGAGTAACAATGTCAACTGAAGGTAGTTATTACGTACCTGAGCAAAGTAAACTCCCTTTGGCCGCGGCCCTTGGGATGGGAGTGATGGCTTTTGGTGCCGGTGCCTGGGTGATTGAAGGAGGTACCTCCACAGTATTCATGATCGGTCTAGTGATTATGGCTGTAGTTATGTATAAGTGGTGGAGTCTGGTTATTGAGGAAAACACTCAGGGCATGGTTAGCGAACAGCTTAAGTATTCTTATGTACTTGGGATGTATTGGTTTATTTTCTCTGAATTGATGTTTTTTGTGTGTTTCTTTGGATCTTTATTTTATGTAAGAGTGTTAGTTGGGCCTTGGATCGGTGGCGAAGCTGCTATCGGTGTTTTTGACGATACGCCAACAGATGCAGCTGTAGCTAATGCTACGCACTTGTGGACCGGCTACGATGCTACTTGGCCACCATTAGTTACTCCAGATCAAGCGGTCAATGCAGATGCAGCTAAATTTATTGGCCCTCAAGAAGCCATGAGTTGGCCTGGTTTGACCCAAATTTTAAGCTGGCTGCCACTTTGGAATACCATCGTTTTGATTGCCTCTAGTGGTACCGTCCACGTTGCCCACCATGCTCTAAAAGAAGGCAATCGGAAGAAATTTGTCCGTTGGTTGGGTCTTACCGTAGCCCTAGGTGTGATCTTCTTATTCCTGCAAGCGGAAGAGTATATTCATGCATACCAGGAGCTTGGGTTAACCTTGGAATCAGGTATCTATGGTACTACCTTCTTCTTATTAACAGGCTTCCACGGTGCTCACGTTACTCTCGGTACGATAATGTTATTTATTGCATTTCTTCGTGGGGTGAAAGGACACTTTAGCGAAACAGATCATTTCGGCTTTGAGGCTGCAGCATGGTATTGGCACTTCGTTGACGTGATTTGGATTGGGCTGTTCATAATTGTGTATGTTCTTGGCTAGACCTGCGGTGACGCAGACCAACGGCTAGGATATTCCTGGCCGTTTTTATCTGTATGGCGACGTTTATGGTTTGTTAGTGGTTGCCGGTGTGCTTTGAGCTGCATCAGGGTGTAATTGCTTGTCCCAAGGTGCTTTGCTACCAATTTGCCCTGTCAAAGCACCATACACTATGGTGATTATGAGCAGTGCTGCTAACGTTACCCTGGTGCCAAGACTATGTAATAAACGGCGCTTAGAGTCGCCCAAGTCTTTTACCAAAAACCGTAGGCCTGTAAATAGACTGATGAGAATAGCGATAAAGAGCACTACAATAATTGATTTTAATAGCATAATGTTAAGTCTCTGAACAAAGAGAGGGATTTAAACACAAATGAGCAGTGACCCCCAATTTTCTAGTGAAAAATTTGAATGGCAGCTTAATACTAAGATCATTGTCTCTTCATTGCTTTTATTCCCTGTACTTTTAGCTCTAGGATTTTGGCAGCTTGATCGTGCTGAGCAGAAGCGCGATATTGTTAATGACTTTATCGCTAATCAGCAAGCCGCACCTTTGCGAGCTAGGCAGCTCGTTCAAGGTAGAAACTATCAGTACCGATCTGCCATTTTGCGCGGTAGTCTAGACGGAACGCGTCGGATATTTTTGGATAATCGGGTGAAATACGGTCGTCCAGGATACGAGGTACTTGAAGCCTTATTAATTGATGCTTTAGGCCGGAATGGTCAACAACAGCGCATTCTTGTAAATCGAGGCTGGGTGCCGGCGTCTCTAGATAGACTGCAGTTACCAACAATTGAATCAGTGGATGTCGAAGCTGTGTTCAGAGGAAGTTTGTATCGTCAGTTACGTGGGGGTTATCGGTTAGATGATGGTATCAAGAAAGTTACACAGTGGCCCAGTAGAGTGGGTTGGATATCAGCAGAGCGAAGTTCAACGCTATTTGATGAGCCCTTTTATGATTATCAATTGCGCCTTGATGCAGATTCAGTCGGCGCTCTTGATACTGGGTGGCCGACAGTTTCGGTCCAACCACAAAAGCACACTGGTTATGCTGTTCAGTGGTTTGCAATGGCAGTAGTTTTACTGATAATGACGTTGACGGCTAATTCTAATATTGTCTATTGGTTAAAAAGTAAATATCAGGCTAGAGCCTGAATTATTGAAGGATTTGAGTGATGGGAAAAGCAAGTGAATTAAATGCCAAGCAAAAAGGTTTCCAATATCAAATTTGGTTAATGTTGATCATCGTTGGTGGCGTTATTTTAGCTGGATTTCTGATGGTACCCAAGACTGAAGAGCAGCGACAAGAAATGATATCAAGATTGGGTACCACTAATGTGGGCGAACTCGTTAAGCCAACTCTTGATTTTAGTTCAGTACTTACCGGTCTTGAGCCCACTGAAAAGCCCAAGTGGATTATAGCAACCACTGGCGGTGTTGGTTGCGATGCCACCTGTGAAGCGATGTTGTTTGATACTAGACAAGTTCACATGCTGTTGGGTAAGTCAACGCGCAGAGTTCAACGTGTCTACCTCTATGACATAGAGAGTACTTCACCAGATCAACTTGAAAGTATTAAGCAAGTTCATCCTTTCTTGGCAATAATGCCGGTTATTAATAGCGAATTATCGGCCATTCTCAATGATAGCTCTGCTCAATGGGATATGCAAAAGCCACGACATTTTGTGATTAGTCCAGATCATAAAGCCATACTTTATTACACCGCTGATCATGATGGAAACGGATTGCTCGATGATCTCAAACATCTGTTAAAATATTCCCCTGACAGATAGGTTATTGTTTATGAAAACCTGCCAACTAAACGGAGTGCCAGCTGATGTCTCAAACTGAAATTAATGTTGCAGACTCGAGCTGGCGTGACTACTTAGAGCTATGTAAACCAAATGTTGTAGCCTTAATGATACTAACGTCCATCATCGGTATGGTTTTGGCTACCGATCAGTGGGTCCCTTTGTCTATATTGATTTTTGGCAACCTTGGCATCGCTTTTTGCGCAGGTTCTGCAGCGGCGGTTAATCACATTGTTGATCGACACGTTGATGATAAAATGGCTCGTACAATTAATCGACCCTTGGCTCAAGGGCGCTTAACATTTCAGCAGGCGGTGTGGTTTGCGTTGATTACCGGTACCGTGGGTATGGCCTTTTTACTGGTATTTACTAATGTGTTGACTGCTTGGTTAACACTGGCATCTCTCGTTGGTTATGCGTTTATTTATACAATGTTTCTGAAGCGTGCAACACCTCAAAATATTGTTATTGGGGGGCTTGCTGGTGCGGCTCCCCCTCTGCTTGGATGGACCGCAGTCACTGGTGAGGTACATTACAATGCGCTCTTACTAGTGTTGATTATTTTTGCTTGGACGCCCCCTCACTTTTGGGCCTTGGCCGTGCATCGTAAAGATGAGTATGCCAAGGCGAACATTCCTATGTTGCCGGTTACTCATGGAGAAAAGTACACCAAAATTAATATTCTTCTGTATACCCTGTTACTTATAATTGTGACTACAATGCCCTACTTAACAGGTATGTTCGGATGGCTATATTTAGCGGGATCCTTGTTGCTCGGTTTCGGTTTTCTTTATTGGGCAATTGTTATGTTTCGTAGCGTCGGCGGCGATTCAGGCATGAAAACATTTCAGTATTCTATTGTCTATTTAATGCTACTTTTTGTGATCATGCTGATCGATCACTTTTTTATTGAAACCATCATTTATTTACCGTCGGTTTAAGGGCTAAGCTATGACAAATCAAAAAGACGGCATTGTTAAAACTGTTCTGGTTCTTGTATGTTTTATAATTCTTGTTATATCTGGTTTTGCCTGGAAAATGAACCAGCCGGTAATCATGACAGACCAACAGTTGAGGGTTAATGGCGCTGTTGTCCTTAAACCACCTCGAATATTCAGTGACTTTAACTTGCTCGACCACCACGGTAATGACTTTTCTAAAGAACAGCTGAAGGGTGTTTGGACGATGATTTTCTTTGGTTTTACGCAGTGCCCTGATGTTTGCCCAACGACTATGGCGACCTTAAATGAAACGTACAGTAAACTGAAGGATGCTGAAAAGGAAAACTTGCAAATTGTCTTGCTCACACTAGATCCAGAACGAGATTCCGTCGAAAAACTTGCAGATTACGTACCTTATTTCAACCAAAATTTCATCGGCGTTACTGGCAATAAACATTTGATTAGACGCCTCACCGCTGAAATAAATATTGCGTACAGTAAGGTACCGCTCGGCGAAAATGAGTACACAATAGATCATAGCTCGCAAATTGTTTTAATTAATCCTAAGGGGGACTATCACGGCTTTTTTAAAGCGCCACACTCAGAAGTTATGCTGCGACAAACTTGGCGGTCTATTTACGCGACCTTTAATTAAGTTGTCTGCGGTAGAGTAACGAAAGACAAAACAGAAGTGCTGCGCTGACAACCACTGAGGGGCCAGCCGGAGTATCAATGAACCAGGACATAGCTAATCCCATAACGACAGTTGTCATGGCAATGATACTTGCCACCACGGCCATTTTCTCAGGAGTGTGGCTTAGCCGCCGAGCGGTAGCCGCGGGAATAATTAACAATGCTGTTATCAGTAAAACACCGACTACTTTCATTGCTAGGGCTATCACCAACGCTGTTATTAACATTAATGCAGTGCTTACTACAGTAACATTGGTGCCCTCAATGGCGGCTAACTCTGGATTTACAGTTATGTTAATTAATTGCTTCCAAAGTATCGCTAGCAATATCAGAACAACGGCGCTTACCGAATAGATAACCCCTAAATCACTTTTGGTTACCGCCAACAAATCTCCAAATAATAATGACATCAAGTCAACTCGCACATCGGGAAGTAATGAGATGACAATCAGGCCTGCTGCAAGGGCAGAATGTGAGAGTATTCCAAGTAAAGTATCTAATGAAAGTAATCCACGTTGTTCCAAAAATACTAAGCCTAGTGCCATCATAAGCGGTATCGCGGTAACAGTTATGTTAAGGTTTATGTCAAGCATTACGCCTAAAGAAACTCCCAGAAGAGCGCTGTGGGCCAAGGTGTCACCGAAATAAGCCATGCGTCTCCAGACTACAAAGCAGCCCAAAGGACCAGCAACCAAGCCTACGCCAAGCCCGGCTAAGAGTGCGTATAGTAAGAAGTCAATCATGGTTACGGCAATTTCCAGGTTGATGAGGTCCAGCGTTTAATCGTTCTTCATGTAAGCTGTGATCGTGACGGTGGGTATAAATGGCAGTAGTTTGACCAAAAATATTTAGGAAAGCAGGGTCTTGGGTAATGTGCTCAGGGCGTCCATGACAGCAAATATGACCATTCAAACAAATCACTTGATCTGTAGCTGACATGACGAGATGTAAGTCATGCGATACCATTAGGACGCCACAATCTAAGGTCTTTGCCAGACTATTAATCATTTTATACAACTCGTTTTGGCCATTAACATCGACACCCTGTACCGGCTCATCTAGTACCAGTAGATTGGGCTGTCGTAAAATAGCCCGAGCTAATAGAGCTCGCTGTAGTTCACCGCCAGATAAGTTTTGTATTGGCGTCGCTGTTAAATGGCTTATTCCGACGGTTTCTAGGGCTTCATTACAGGCGCTCTGGGAGGTGTTGGCCAGTTGTAAGAATCGGTAGGTTGAAATTGGTAATGTCGGATCAATTTTAATTTTTTGCGGCATATATCCAATTTTTAGTGGAACAGGACTTATTCGTGCACCTGAGTCAGGCTTTACCAGCCCGAGAATTATTTTAGCAAGTGTTGACTTTCCTGCGCCATTGGGCCCTATAAGTGTCGTTATTTGACCTTGATATAAGCTTACGGATACATCATTAAGGACCTGTTTTTTATTAAACGACTTATAAATGCTGTCAAGTTGTAAAATTAATCTAGCCATAGGACTGTTATCCGGTATCTTGCTTTGCGCATTGTGGGCGGAATCCAAACAGCCCAATGCCTTGAGATGTTTGCATTAAAACTTGGCCCATCGCTTACTTGTCTTAACAACTCGTTCACCGCCATGTGCGTAACTTCAGTCGTGTCACCGCGGACATTGCAGATCGTAAATATATTATTTTACCCATTGTTTGAAAAAGGGCAGCCGATATAACTGCCCTAGATTTAACAAACATTCAAGAGCTCGATATGCTCATTGTGAGAAGTAAAAGGACTATGGATTATCTTGGTAAACTGTTTTTGCAACTCGAAGGCTCCAAGGATTAGTGGCATATACCTTTCACTCTTGTCAGCGTGGCACTCACCCAACGTTAATGAGCCAGACGAAAATTTGCCAGCAAGAATCACTGCCGACTGCCCAGCATGTTATAATAAAAATTTTTACCTTGCATTAGCTATTTGGTTTGGGGATGTGTTTGAAAATGTTATCTAGTAACAAAAATTTGGTTCTGCTATTTCCTGCCATCTTGATTAATTTTATGCTTTGTTCTGTTAGCCTGGGTAATCACCAAGGCAATACTATGAATATGGAGCATAGGCCTTTACAAGTTGTAACAAGTATTAAACCGCTGGCTTTAATAGCTAAAGCGGCCTTGGGTAAACGTGCTGATGTGGCTTATTTACAACCGGCTAACAAGCCTAGCCATAGTTTTAATTTGTCTCTGTCTGATATAGACCGGCTTGATCAGGCTGATTTGATTATTTTGGTGGGCGATGATTTCGAGCCAAATATAAATAAAATCGTACAGAAAATTGCGTCTCACAAGACGCTAAAATTAATTGATGTGGTCAGAAAAGCTACACCTAAACATCTTTTATTAGGCGGCCAGCAGTTTCGTATCGATCCACATGTATGGTTAAATCCCAGGCATGCTAATTCTTTAGCAAATGCTATCCAAGGTTCTGTAGGCGTTTCTGCTCAGGATATTATCAGCCAAGCCGAGATTAAAAAACTAGCAGAAGAGCTAAAGTCGGTAAGTCAGTATGCATTTATCTCTCATCATGACGTCCTTGGACATTTTACGGAGGCATTTCAACTTTCCACGGGAAATTCTATCCGCGATGGTGCCGGTAATCAAAAAGGCGCAAAAAGTCAGTATAAATTGCGCAAAGATACGAGCAAAGGCCAAGCCTATTGTGTCTTTGTTGAGCCGCAGTATGCAGATAAAGATGCAGCTGTTATGGCGAAAGCCCTTAACCTACCTATTGTGATGTTAGACCCCTTAGGTGCTGCTCAGCCTTTAAATAAATCCGGTTACCGTAAATTTATTGATACGCTAGTTATGCAATTTAAGGCCTGCTTCGTTTAAATACTGTATTCTTGTAATAATTAATAAGCAGTTAAACATAGGTACACAATGACTTCAGTCCAACCGATTATCCTTGTTGATGGATCCTCTTATCTCTACCGCGCATTCCACGCCCTACCACCACTGACTAACAGCAAGGGTATCCCTACGGGGGCGGTAAAAGGCGTTATTAACATGATGCGCAGATTACAAAAAGATTATCCTCAAAGTACCTTAGTCGTTGTTTTTGACGCTAAAGGAAAGACCTTCCGAGACGACATGTACGCTGACTATAAGGCAAATCGGCCTCCTATGCCGGATGATTTGCGGGTACAAATTGAGCCCATTCATCAGATTATAAGAGCAATGGGACTACCGGTGTTAGTTATTGAAGGTGTGGAGGCTGACGATGTAATAGGAAGCTTGGCTATTGAAGCTGCTGCGCTGGCGATACCGGTGGTGGTATCTACAGGAGACAAAGACATTGCGCAATTAGTCAATGAGCATATTACTTTGGTCAATACGATGAACAATACCGTTCTAGATTATGACGGAGTGATTGCAAAATTTGGAGTACCGCCAGAATTAATTATTGATTATTTAGCCTTATTGGGAGACAAGTCTGACAATATTCCCGGTGTGCCAGGCGTGGGTGAGAAAACTGCCCTTGGATTACTGCAAGGTATCGGCGGTCTAGATGCCATTTATTCTAGGCTCAATGAAGTAGCTAGCCTGGATTTCCGAGGCGCTAAAAATTTAGCTCCAAAGCTTGAGCAGCATAAGGATCTGGCTTACCTATCCTATCAATTAGCGACCATAAAAACTGATGTAGTAATGCCTCTAGCTATTACAGAGTTACATAATCAAGCACCAGATCAGCAGGCGCTTAAATTATTATTTGCTGATCAGGAATTTAAGACATGGATAGCCGAGCTGGAGGACTCCAGCGTCACGACTGCGCTACCTGACGTATCAGAGAATACCTTAGATTCAGCTGTTGTTCCTGTAACACCGCTGTTAAATAAGCAATATGAAACCATTCTTACCAAGGAAAGCCTCACTCTTTGGATTGATAAAATAAAAGCGTCTAGCCTCATGGCTGTGGACACAGAAACTACTAGCTTGAACTATATGGATGCTAGATTGGTTGGTATCTCTGTGGCTGTAGAGCCCGGGAGGGCAGCTTACATTCCTTTTGGTCATGATTATTTAGGTGTGTCTGATCAGTTAGACGAAGCTGTAGTAATGTCTTTTTTGAAACCGATTTTAGAAGATCCGTCAATCAAAAAAGTGGGTCAAAATCTTAAATATGATTTGAGCATTTTTACTCAGCACGGAATCACTTTACAGGGAATTGAATTTGATACGATGCTTGAATCCTATGTCCTTGATTCGGTAGCAACTCGCCATGATATGGACAGCTTAGCTGAGAAGTATTTGGGCGAGAAGACGATTAAATTTACTGATATTGCAGGTAAAGGTACAAATCAGATTACATTTAATCAGATTGCTCTAGAAGAAGCTGGGCCTTATGCTGCTGAGGATGCTGACATCACGTTGCGTCTTCACCAAGCGCTTTGGCCCAAGGTTGCCGCGCAACCAATGCTGAAAAGCGTGTTTGAGAATATTGAAATACCACTCATTTCAGTGCTCTCTCGTATCGAAAGATCAGGTGCTATGGTAGATGACACACTTTTGTTCCAACAAAGTACAGAATTGGGCGAGCGGATTCAATCTTTGGAAAGAGAAGCCTGGGAACTGGC
Organism: Porticoccaceae bacterium; assembly: GCA_029254005.1. GTDB lineage: Bacteria > Pseudomonadota > Gammaproteobacteria > Pseudomonadales > Porticoccaceae > HTCC2207. Next base: position 51,329 of record JAQWYJ010000032.1, read on the forward strand.
AGGGCAACAATTCAATCTGGCTTCGCCAAAGCAATTGGGTGAAATTCTCTTTACCAAACTTGAAATTCCTGTTGTAAAAAAGACCGCAAAGGGAGCGCCTTCCACTAAAGAAGAGGTGCTTCAAGAGCTAGCCTTAGACTACCCCTTGCCCAAAGTTTTACTTGAACATAGGAGCTTAGCAAAACTAAAGTCGACCTATACTGATAAATTGCCGACCATGATAAACAAAAGCACAGGTCGTATACATACGTCTTATCATCAATCGGGCACTGCAACAGGAAGGTTATCTTCATCTGATCCAAATTTACAGAATATCCCCGTACGCAGTGCCGAGGGGCGTCGAGTACGACAAGCGTTTATAGCAAGACCCGGTTGTAAAGTCGTAGCAGCCGATTATTCACAAATTGAGTTGCGAATAATGGCGCATTTATCAGAAGACTCAAATTTGTTGAAAGCGTTTTCTGGCGGGCAAGATATTCATAGAGCAACCGCGGCAGAGGTATTCTCAACTCCTGCTGAGGAGGTAACTGTTGATCAGCGACGTAGTGCTAAAGCGATTAATTTTGGTTTGATCTATGGTATGTCAGCCTTTGGTTTGGCTAAGCAATTAAACATTAGTCGCAAGCAAGCTGCAGATTACATAGATACCTACTTTGAACGTTACCCTGGCGTTTTGAACTATATGAATAATATTCGTACAAGTGCTGCTGAGCGTACCTATGTTGAAACTTATTTTGGCAGAAGGCTATACTTGCCTGAAATAAACTCGCGTAATGGTATGAGGCGTCAGGCGGCTGAACGAACCGCTATTAACGCACCAATGCAAGGCACAGCTGCGGATATTATAAAGCTGGCGATGATCTCAGTAGATGAATGGTTGCAAAAGAGTAATCTAAACAGCTTGATGATCATGCAGGTGCATGATGAGCTAGTTTTAGAGGTCCCAGAAGTTGAATTGCCCACGTTGACAGCAGGGTTAGTTGAACGGATGGAAAATGCCGTATTTTTAAAGGTACCACTGGTGGTGGATGTTGGCATTGGTAATAATTGGGATGAGGCACATTAATTGGCTGAAAACACCCACTTATCTATACACAATAAACAATACAGCAAGAATGGTTAAGATAAATTGAGCGACTTGATCCACTGCCGTCATGTAGTTTGTAGGCAACGATTGCACAAGTTTTTCTCTGAGACGACCATTTAATATTCTGCCTTGAGTATAAAAACCGAATACATGAGAATTTACCCTTGTTCGATAGGTTCAGTAGTCAGCCAATGAGCGAGATGTGTCTCAAGTTCTGTTAGTCCTTGTTTTTTCAATGAAGAAAATGTCTGCACCGTCAGCAAGGTTACTCCAGGGTCCATTTCACGAAGGAAATTATCTACCTTCAATAACGTGCTTTGCGCGGGACCACGTTTAAGTTTGTCTGACTTGGTTAGAAGTATATGCACTGGTAGCCCGGCTTCAGCGGCCCAGTTGAGCATTTGACGATCATAATCTTGCAATGGGTGGCGAATATCCATGAGCAAGATCAAGCCTCCTAAGCTCTTACGTTGCTGTAAATATTCTGCTAAATGTCGGTCCCATTGAGCTTTCATAGCGATCGGTACTTTAGCGTATCCATAGCCAGGTAAATCAACTAACCTCTGGTTTGTGTTTAATTGAAAAAAATTAATCATTTGCGTTCGTCCAGGAGTTTTACTTGTCCGAGCAAGACTTTTTTTCCGAGTAAGGGTGTTAATAGCGCTAGATTTACCAGCATTAGAGCGTCCAGCAAAGGCTACTTCACAGCCTATGTCTTCCGGACATTGCTTCAACGAGGGTGCGCTAGTGGTGAATTCGGCTGATTGAAAATTTATTGCTGGTATATCCATAGGAAAATCGACGCTACTGACTTAAGAAATTTAAACTATTGGTATATAATGCACGGGCTTTAAGAATAAGGCTATTATTCGCGGCGTTTAATTTTCGCAGCGCGGTCTTTCTACAGAATATTGAGACACGGATTAAACATGAAAAAAAGTATTTTGATTATTTCTTCTCTACTGCTCCTGTTAGTTGGCAGCTATGCTTTGGCTGCGGGCGATGCAGCTGCAGGTAAAAATAAAGTGATGGCTTGCGCTGGTTGTCATGGAAATGATGGCAATAGTATGGTCCCTTCCTTCCCTAAGCTTGCTGGTTTAGGTGAAAAGTATATGACTGAGCAATTGCGCCTTATAAAGTCCGGTGACAGGGTGATTATGGAAATGATGGGGATTCTTGATTTTTCATCGGACCAAGATCTGCAAGATATGGCAGCATTTTATGATAGTCAAAATCGCACGATATCAGGAGCACAAGAGATCACGTTGGTAGGTATTTCAGAACCAGAGGAAGCGCTTTATTTTGGTGAAAAAATTTATCGCGCGGGTAATTTAAAAACGGGCGTTGCAGCCTGCACTGGCTGTCATTCACCTGCGGGTAATGGCAATGGTCCCGCCGGCTATCCCGGTCTTGGTGGACAACATGCAGATTATATAGAAAAACAATTGCTAGCTTATCGTCGTGGCGAGAGAGTCAGCGGAGCCAACGCGGCGATTATGCAGGGTGTAGCAGAACATTTGAGTGATAAAGAGATCACCGCCGTTGCCAATTATATTTCTGGTCTAAACTAATCTGAAAACGCGCATAGAGTGCGTGGACTAAAATAAAGGAGTAGGTTATGTCTCAATGGGTAAAACGAATACTGTTTATAACCCTCGCTTCAACCATGGCAATGTGCCAAGCACAAACTGAGGAGTTTGTTGCCGGTGTTGACTATGAAGTACTGCCGCAGGTAATTAGGACAGCAAACCCAAATAAAATTGAGGTCAACGAAGTTTTTCATTATGCGTGTATTCACTGCTATAACTTCGAAAACACTATTTCTCCTTGGGTTGAGGCACTTCCAGAGGATGTCGATTTTCAGCGCACTCCAGCTATCTGGCAGACAGCTCTAGAGCCCTATGCAAGAGCCTATTATGTGGCCAATGCGCTTAATATTTTAGACAAAACTCACGTGCCTCTATTTGAGGCTATCCATGTCAAAAAGCAGCGTATTCGTTCTCAAGAGGATTTAGCGACCTTCTTTTCAGGAGAAGGTGTGGACATTGAGCGTTTCAATAAAGTATATGGTTCTTTTGGTGTCACAAGTCAGGTAAATCAAGCAAAAGCACGGGCCGTTGGTTATCGTACCCAAGGAACACCTGAAATTGTTATTAACGGTAAGTATAGAATTACCACGCGCCTTGCAAAAAGCACTAATGGAATGCTACGCGTTGCTCGATTTTTAATCAACAAAGAACGCCAGGCCCTGCTGTAGGTAGCGATTAAATGATAAATAATGGGCGGCTCTACAGCCTCCTGACATGCCTGTAACCTCTGCATAAGGAACAGTTATAACCTACATGTGTAGCGGTATAGCTTAAACAACTTTCCAGTTAGCGACCTAAATAGTAAAATGCGCGCCTACCTCCTAACCGCTGACAATTGAAATGATTATGGATATGAATGCCAAGCCCGTTTTAAAGCCATCTAACCCTAATTTTTCTTCCGGTCCTTGTGCTAAAAGGCCGGGTTATGATGTTGCTAATTTAGATGTTTCCACGTTGGGGCGGTCGCATAGGTCAGCCGTTGGTAAGGCGGCCCTTGGGCGTGCTTGTGCCGACACCGCGGAGCTATTGGGGTTGCCCGTCGGTTATCGTGTCGGTGTTGTACCTGCTTCAGATACAGGTGCGGTTGAAATGATTATGTGGTCTCTATTGGGTGAACGGCCTGTAGATGTATGTGCATGGGAGTCCTTTGGCAGTGGTTGGTTAACTGATGTTACTAAACAGCTCAAATTGAAGGATGTGGTGACCCATGTTGCTGATTATGGTTTGTTACCTGATCTTTCCCAAACCAACCCAGATAATGATATTGTATTTACTTGGAATGGTACTACATCGGGAGTAATGGTGTCTGATGCAGATTGGATTAGCGATGAGCGCAGTGGGTTAACGATTTGCGATGCAACTTCTGCGGTATTTGCGATGCATCTTCCTTGGGAAAAGCTTGATGTGGTAACTTTTAGCTGGCAGAAAGTTGTTGGTGGAGAAGGTGCCCATGGTATGTTAATTCTGAGTCCTAGGGCTATTGAACGACTTGAAAGCTATGTTCCTAATTGGCCTATGCCAAAAATTTTTAGGCTAACTAAAGGTGGGAAACTCATTGAAGGTATTTTTAGAGGTGAGACCATCAATACCCCCTCGATGCTGTGTGTAGCAGACTATCTAGATAGTTTAGATTGGATTAGGTCACTTGGTGGTCTTGATGCGGCGGTCGCTAAATCAAAAGCAAATCTGGCAGTGATTAAACGTTTTGTTGATGTGCACCCATGGATTAATTTTTTATCACAACAGCCAAGTCAGACTTCAAATACTAGCGTTTGTCTCACGCTGGATCTTGATGCTAAAAAAGTTAAGCAGCTGATTAAGCTTTTGGATGATGAGCAAGTTGCCTTTGACATAGGTGCATACAGAGATGCTCCAGCTGGGTTGAGAATTTGGTGCGGAGCTACGGTTGAATCTTCCGATCTTGTGGCATTAATGCCCTGGTTAGAATGGGCATATGCTCAGGTAAATGTTTAATAAAATATAATTCCATCGATAGTCTAAAATCTGATAAATATCTTAAAGAGAATCTCCCATGCATAATATTCGTACCTACAACGCCCTTTCAGCCAAGGGATTATCAAGATTTTCAACTGACAAGTATGATGTTAGTGAAGATTGTTTGGCTCCTGATGCTTATATGTTGCGTAGCCAAAAGCTCCATACAGAGAGAGTTCCGGACTCTCTGCTGGCCGTTGCTCGCGCAGGAGCCGGTGTCAACAATATTCCAGTAGCAGATTATACAGACCAAGGTATTGTGGTTTTTAATACACCAGGTGCTAACGCTAATGCGGTGAAAGAGCTCATTGTTGCAGGCTTGCTGTTGGGGTCTAGAGATATCTATGGCGGGATGAATTATGTTCAACAATTGTCTGAGATGGATGATAGCAGTGAAATGGGAAAGCTCTTGGAGAAAGAAAAAAAGCGCTTTGCTGGTACTGAAATTACTGGCAAAACACTTGGGGTTGTTGGGCTTGGTGCTATCGGTTCTATAATAGCTAACTTAGGGTTAGAGTTAGGTATGAACGTAGTGGGTTTCGATCCGGCTATTTCGGTCGAAGCAGCTTGGCAGTTGTCCAGTCGGGTAGAGCGAATGGAGAATCTTGAAGCGCTTTTAGCGCGAGCAGATTTTGTCACCTTACATGTGCCGGCAATACCAGCAACAAAAAATCTTGTAAACGCTAAGACGTTAGGCGGTATGAAGAAAACTGCCAAAGTTCTTAATTTTGCTCGTGAAGAGATTGTCAGTACTCAAGATATGGTAATAGCGTTGGATTCTGGGGTTATAGCTGGTTACATCAGTGACTTCCCGGCGCCTGAACTGATTGGTAGAAAAGATGTACTATTAATGCCACATATTGGCGCAAGTACGGCCGAAGCTGAGGAAAATTGTGCAGTTATGGCGGCGGATCAGCTTAAAGATTTTCTTGAAAATGGAAATATTTATAATTCTGTTAATTATCCGCCTACCAAAATGGGCCGTAACGGTGGTTCAAGAGTTACTTTTAGTAATAAAAACGTTCCCAAAGTTCTTGGCAGTGTGTTATCTATTTTAGCCGAGGCTAATCTCAATGTTGTTGATATGGTCAACAAAAGCCGTGGTGAAATTGCCTACAATATTATTGATATTGAAGGCGATATTGATAGCAACTTGAAAGCGCAGATCGTTGCGGTTGAAGGTGTTATGCGCGTGCGCCTTATTTAGATTATGATTTATTTAGACCGGAAGATGAGCCAAATAGTTTGCTACGAACAGTCTGTCTATACGCGCTTGGGCTATTGCCATACCACATACGAAAACGCGATGAAAACCAGCTGGCCTCAGAAAATCCACTCATATTAGCTATGTCAACTATGGATAAATCAGTGTTTTTTAAGAGGTCACAAGCAAATGTCATTCGGGTCTCGGTAATATAAGAATTAGGAGTGCATCCAAGGGCATCTTTAAAACGGCGATTAAAGGTGCGCGTTGTCATACCAAATTGGCGAGCTATGGCGGTGATGGCCAGTGATTTGTTTAAGTTGTCTTGTATCCATACTTGCGCTTGGGCAATGGCCTCGTCAGTGTGGGTATCATGAGTTAGGCCAGTATTTCCAGAGGTATTAGATAGGTTGCGTATTTCATGGAAAAAGTTTCGCTGTGCTTGACGCGAAATAATCCTTCCAAAGTATCTTTCGATTTGATGCATCATTACCTCAGCCATTGCATTGATACTGGCGGCGCAATAGATGTTGCTGTCCTGTGTTGTAAAACGTTGACGGTCAAGATTTACCGTTGGATAGTCCTTTTGTAAGGCGTCGAAATAGTGCCAATGCGTAGTGGCTAATTTATGATTGAGAAGGCCGGCTTCCGCTAAGAAACAGACGCCTGTTCCCACAGCGGTAATGGTACAGTTTGATTGATGTTGTTGTTGTAGCCATGGAAGATACTGCCAGTGTTTACGTACCGCCGGTCTGGGATTTCGCCACAGCGCAGGTATGTGAATAAGGTTGTTGTCGGTGCATTCTTCTAGAAGATGTGTCGGTAATATATCAAATCCTGAGGATGTGCTGACAGGTAAACCATCTGCGCTAACACGTCTAATCTCCAGGGGTTGGATTGCCGAGCGGTTGCCGGCAGCCATTGCCTGAGCAAAATGGAAGATTTCCGCAGCCAGTGTGCTACTAGAGACTAGCATGTTATTGCATAGTAGCAGTGTGAGTTTTAGCGCCATACTTTTACTGTAATAGATTAATTGGCTAGTATGCAATACTTTTTGGCTTATTAATTAAAGAATAAAGCTGGTAAAAGAGTTAAAATATACATTCTTCGTTATCTAGAGACTTATTTATGCTTCAGTCATTGCCTGTCATCGTCGGTTTCGGAGGATTTAATGCCGCTGGGCGTAGTTCATCCCATCAAGCTTTTCGTCGTATGGTGTTGGCATCGCTCTCTGCTACTGAACAGCATAAAACTATTGTCGGACTTGCCTGTTTAATGGGTTTGGTGAGACCTGAGAAAGACGTTTACATTGATTTGCTTGGAAGTGAGCTAACCTTCGTTGGGGTTGCCGATAAGTATCGAAAAGCTGTGCTTGAGGGAACCCTAGTGCGCGAAATTGAACACTTCGATGCCTCTAGTGTAGGGGGTAATCGTAAGATCAGATTTTCTGACCAAACCTCTACAGCGTTTATATTAGCAAAGCGTGATGTGCCTAAAATACTGCCGCCAGACTGGCAGGTTCTAGACAGAGAAGATGGTGATGTAGATGTTGTTTTATCTGGAGATAATCAATTTTTTGTTGGTAGTAAACACGAGTTAGCTGCAAAGGCTGCTGGTCAACTACCTAGAGGTTTCGAGTTGCCCAAGCAATATAATGCTCGATTTCACCCCAGAGGCCTTCAACTGGCATTATTGGGGGCAAGTGATGCAATTCATTCCATGGGTATTCCATGGGAAATTGCTGCTTCTAAGGTTATGCCAGATCAAGTGGGAGTTTATTCATCCAGTGTATATGGTCAAATTGATGAAGAAAGTATGTTAGGCCTGTTACAAGCTAAATTAAAGGGTGAGCGAACCACAGCGAAACAAAATGCCCTTAGTCTTAATTCTATGCCAGCTGACTTTGTGAATGCTTATGTGCTTGGCAGTGTCGGTCACACCGAGGCCACTACCGGAGCATGCGCCAGTTTTCTGTATTGTCTTCAGTCAGCGGTAAGGGATCTTCGCAGTGGGCGTCGTCGTATTGCGATTGTTGGAAATGCTGAAGCCCCAATTTCTCCTGAGATGTCTGAGGGATTCTCTAATATGGGTGCCTTAGGTAGTGATGAAAACCTTGCGCGTATTGAGGGTACTGCCGAAGCAGATTTGCGCAAAGCGAGTCGACCTTTTGGTGACAATTGTGGTTTTACGTTATCGGAGGGCACACAGTACATTGTGCTTATGGATGACCAGCTAGCTATGGAGTTAGGCGCTGATATCCACGGCGCCGTTCCTGAGGTGTTTATCAATGCAGATGGGGTAAAAAAATCAATTTCATCGCCGGGGGTGGGTAACTACATTTCTTTTGCTAAAGCGGTGGCAGCTGCGGTAAGAATTGTGGGCATAGAGGGAGTGCAAAGGCGTAGTTTTGTTCATGCTCATGGTTCAAGTACGCCGGCAAACCGAGTTACGGAATCTGAAATTATTAGTAAAGTTGCTGCAACCTTTGAAATTGATCATTGGCCAGTAACGGCGGTTAAATCTTATGTTGGTCACACCATAGCGGCGGCTAGCGGAGATCAATTAGTTTCTGCATTA
>JAQWYJ010000033.1 GCA_029254005.1 Porticoccaceae bacterium
ATTAGATTGCACTAAGATTCAAAGTTGTTTTGACGTAACTAGCTCTAGTTGGCGAGAGGGTATTAAAACCGTGATCGATAGGTTGCAAGGCTAACGTTAGTTTAGTGTTCCCAATTTCGTAAATATGTCATGGCAGTCGAATCCGTCTGCCAGCCCCCTCTGAGCATTATCCTTTCAAGCGGCTCACCTTGCTCTAATAGATCTAGTGCTGCGCCCACTCTAAATGAATGACCACTTAGCGGTTGTTCATCGGAGTTCATTCTCAAGTCCTTTTGCAGTGCTTTTAATATGGTGCTTATACTTGCTGGGTGTAGGTTGCTCCCAATATGCCCATGCCTACTAATTGACCTTAGAATATTGCCTTCATCGCTGATCATACTCCTCCATTTTTCTAATACATCGAACAGTTCTTGGCTGATTAGTAGTAGCTTTCCTGTACACGATTGATCCATTTTAGAGAAGTTAAGCCGGATAGCCGGTTTTTCGTTGGCCCCTTGCAGTTGTCCTTAAAATTACGATTCATGATTAGGTGTTAGAGCTCAACAAGCTTCAAGGAATGTCTTGTGATAAGTCACTTGCAGACGCGTTACCAAAAGTAGATAATCGGATCAAGTATGACCTCATAGATGGTATAAATTCGCTTGCAGCGCTCTACGCAACGGCTATTTCTTAGGCCCATTGCTTTAGCGCCGGAAATAAATGAACAGCATTTCAGGCGATGGACCTCATTCTCGATTTAGATGGGATTAACGTCATTTGGGATTGAGAGGTGATGGGGCGCAAAATGGTGTTGCTGTCGCAATCCAAGGTTGATGAGGCTGATCTTGCTCAATGGCTTCGCCTGGCGGTAATGTACATACCTAATATGTCTTCTAGCACGATATTTAGGCTTATCGGGGGCAAACCAAACCCGCGAGGTAGAACCTTAAAAATCACCAACAATCAGCAACCTGCATAACCGGACTACCTCTCCGCCGAATCATCTTCGCCAGCCTAAACCCATGATTCACCACAAAGTTAAAATAAACGACAAACCCTATCAACCACGGCCCAAACAAAACTGCCTGATGTTGAGGCTATATCCGGTCCATAAACATCCCCACCAAAGCACAGCCCAATGCCATCAGCAGCATGCAGAGCACCGTTTGTCGCTGACTAAGCCCCACGCGCATCAACATATGATGTAGGTGAGTGCGATCCGCCCAATAATGGGATTTCCCCTTCCCCATTCTGCGTAACATGGTGCTCACTATATCCATCATAGGAATTGCAACCAGCCACAATGCGGTGGCTAGGTTGATAATATTTCGCCCGATCTGGGAGAAATAGATTATTGCTATGGCAATAGCACAGCCAAGGAATGCGCTGCCTGCATCGCCTATAAAAACCTTTATTTTTGACCGCAGCGTTAAATTAAACACCATAAATGTCAGGATAGAGGTGCACAAAAAGGCCAGAAGGGTGGTTTCATTATCTGGTGCCTTACCTAGAGTCTGGAATATCAGGCTGCCCACGATCACTAGTGTCAGGCCGACAGCCAGCCCATCAATGCCGTCCACCATATTGTAGGCATAGCATAGGCCGGTAATGGTAATAGAGCGGTAAAAGGTATAGCGAGCAGGACAAGGTGGAGACTACCTAGAGCAAATAGGTTACCTAGATTGGTGACTTTCACCCCTATGCTGGTGATGGCCAGCCAGGCAATCAACTGAACTACTAAATCGGTAGACTGTATGCATAGAGATGCGGTCATCCAGAGCGCCTATAAAGGTGACAACGCCGCAGATAAGAGCAATGCCGATATAGGTCTCAGGTAAATCTAGCACGGCAACAGAGCTGGTAACTACGGATAAATTAATAGTTATGCGGCTGGTCAGCGGAACAATTCCCATATGTCCTTTGCTGTCTGAGTGCCTGTCTAGGAGCCCCATCAGGTAGGACATAGGCATCAGCATTCTGGTGATTAGAACACTGAGACCTGCAACTCCGGCAAGCGATGGCAATAGTGCACCAAGGTTCGGTACTCCGTGTCCGAATATTGTAAAAGACTTGGCTCCGCCTGCTGGGCTCGAACCAGCGACCCAATGATTAACAGTCATTTGCTCTACCAACTGAGCTAAGGCGGAATTGTAAATCTCTCAAGGAGGCGCGCATTTTAGCACCCCGCATAAAGGAGTCAACAATTTCCTTCGTTGTTTTTAGTCAGATTTTTAAGTTGTTGTTACTTACAGCTCATGCTAAAAAAGACTAGAATAGAGAATTGAGTTCGTTATAGGATCGACTGATAACGAATAGCTTGTAAGTCCCAGTCAACACGGGGTTATAACGTCCTGATCTATTGAATATCCTTATCAAGGAAACCGTAATAATGATAAAAATTTTTTCACTAACTAGACTTTTAATTGACCCATTAATCGCAGTTTTGTTGTCGTTATGGTTAATCAGTATGCCAAGCTTTGCGGATGATCAAGTAGTTACGATGTCTGTTGGTGAAAAAGTGTCACAGGAAAAACAGCAAAAGACTTTGGTGCAAGATCAATTTGTAGCTGTATTAGCTGATGTTACTGAGCAATTATCAACTGGACGGTCAGCGTATCTGAATGATCCGGTTGCCTATTATGATTTTTTGGTAACTTCGGTGGTTAATCATTGGGATAGTGCATCCACTAGTCGCGCTCTATTAGGAAAGCAGGCATTTCTTGAGTTAGATCAGGCGCAGCGCAGCGCAATGATAAATGCTGTGGAACAAACGCTGATTCGCTACGCCTATGAGGGACTTGAAAATTATTCGGGACAGGTATTTAAGGTAGCAGATGTTGTAGTTAATGTTGATGTTGGCAGAGGTTGGGTACAGGTAGTTATGGAGTCACCTTTACTGCCTGATATAAATCTGGATTTGTTGATTAAACGTAACGAACAGGGACATTGGCGGGCGGTAGACGTGCGTGTAAAAGGGATAACCTATGTGAAAGTCAAAAAATATCAGTATCGAAATTTATTAAAAGAGCAGGGGCTCAATGCGCTTGTCCAGAGCCTTGCCGATAAAAATAAAGCGCATTTTATGGTGTTATGTAAAAACCTAATGGATCCTAAACAGATGGGCCGTAAACCGTGTTGAGTAAAGCTAAAATTTCCGCTATTCGACCCTTTTCTGTGGTCAGCGACTATGCCCCTGCCGGTGACCAACCAGCGGCGATTGCTGGTTTGGTGGAAGGTCTTGAGAATGGCCTAGCAGGTCAAACGCTGTTGGGTGTTACGGGGTCTGGAAAGACCTTTACCATTGCTAATGTTATTCAAAAAGTACAGCGACCAACAATCGTACTAGTGCACAATAAAACCCTAGCGGCGCAACTTTATGGAGAGTTTAAAAGCTTCTTTCCAAACAATGCTGTGGAATACTTTGTGTCTTACTTTGATTATTTTCAGCCCGAGGCCTATGTTCCCTCGTCAGACACGTTTATTGAAAAAGATTCGTCGGTTAATGCTCATATTGAGCAAATGCGTTTATCTGCGACTAAATCATTAATTGAGCGAAAAGATGTCATTGTGGTAGCTACTGTATCTTCGATTTATGGGTTGGGCTCTCCTGATTCTTATTTGAAAATGGTTTTACACCTGTCTCGGGGTGAGCAAATTGGGCAGCGAGATATCTTGCGGCGACTCGCTGAGTTGCAGTACAAGCGCAATGATGCGGTTTTCGACCGGTCATCCTACCGCGTGCGTGGAGATGTAATTGACGTCTATCCCGCTGACTCTGACTATGAGGCGGTGCGGATAGAGTTGTTTGATGATGAAGTTGAAAATATCACCCTGTTCGATCCTCTTACTGGCGAAGTATTACGCAAGGTCCCACGGTTTACTATTTACCCAAAGACGCACTATGTGACCCCGCGAGAAACAGTGATAGAAGCAGCAGACCTGATTCAAGAAGAGTTGGCAGAGCGATTAGAGCAGTTGCGTTCAGTTGATAAGCTAGTTGAGGCTCAGCGTCTGGGGGAGCGCGTTCGTTATGATACCGAGATGATGCGCGAACTGGGTTACTGTAATGGTATTGAAAACTACTCTAGATATTTGTCAGGTCGACAACCGGGCGAGCCACCGCCGACACTGTTTGATTTTTTGCCTGACAATGCTTTGTTGGTGATTGATGAGTCTCATGTCACTGTGCCGCAGTTAGGCGCCATGTATAAGGGTGATCGATCGCGCAAAGAGACACTGGTGGAATATGGATTTAGGCTGCCTTCTGCTCTAGATAATAGGCCCCTACGTTTTGATGAATGGGAGGGTTTGGCCCCACAAATGATTTTTGTGTCAGCCACCCCCAGCCGCTATGAAGAGGCCAATGCTGGTCAAATTGTGCAACAGGTGGTTCGTCCAACTGGGTTGCTAGACCCAATTATTGAGGTGCGACCAGCGCTTTCTCAAGTGGACGACGCCCTGTCTGAAATTCGCGCGCGCACTGCGAATAACGAACGTATTTTGATCACTGTTTTGACTAAACGCATGGCTGAGGATTTAACCGAGTACTTGGATGAACATGGCGTAAGAGTGCGTTATTTACATTCAGATGTGGATACGGTGGAGCGTGTGGAAATTATTCGTGACCTTCGCTTAGGAGAGTTTGATGTCTTAGTAGGCATTAATCTGTTGCGCGAGGGTTTAGATATGCCTGAGGTGTCACTAGTAGCAATTTTTGACGCTGACAAAGAAGGTTTTTTACGTTCAGAGCAATCCTTGATTCAGACTATTGGCCGGGCGGCGAGAAATCTCAATGGTAAAGCTATTTTGTATGCGGATAAGATTACAGGTTCCATGCAGCGGTCTATGGATGAGACAGAAAGACGTCGTGCTATGCAGATAGAGCATAATGAACGACATGGCATCACTCCCACTAGTATCGTCAAAGATGTGAAAGATATTATGGAGGGTGCTTATGCAGCTACAGGTCAGAATCGTCGCGATAGGCAGGCAGCAGAGGCGAATGCGGCCTATGATGTTATTGGGGCGGAACCGGTAAAAAATATAGCCAAAGAAATTAAGCGCTTAGAGGATAAAATGTATCAACATGCGCGCAATCTAGAATTTGAAGAAGCTGCGCAAACTCGCGATTTGCTCGGTAAATTGAGGGAAAAAAGTTTAGCCTCTTAACTTTTAGTTGCCGCCTTCGTGCTCTTGGCCTTAAAAAAGTGAGTATAAAGCTTCATTTTCAGCCTAATACTTTAGTATTAACTCTTTTACACTATTTTATTTATTAATTTAACTGTCTATTATTAATCAAGTTTCGGGGTTTGGTGCTTTATAAGAAAACTATCAAGGATGATAGCCTGTAATGGATTACGGGGCTGCAGATCTAGCGTTCTTTGTTGAAAGCTTTAACCCAGGAGAGTGATATCAAGGATGATGTAAAGTAAGTAGATAATCTGGACGATCCGCTCTCCTGCACCCCGGGCCCTCAGGCAAAGCCTAAATTTGGGTGTGAGGCTAGTAGCAGTTTCAAATGAGTTCGACCGTATACTAAGAAAATCAATATTTTTTTACCTCTTTACCTCTTTACCTCTCTACCGGCTTTTTGCACTTCAACTGTATTTTCAGGCATTTTTTTGTCCGGTACGCATAGCGAGTTGTAAATGTCTCTGTAGTTCAGGTTTCTTGATAACAATCTGCTAATTGTCATTTAAACGACCAATTCTTTACAGGGATGTATGAATAATATTCAGCGCAACATACGTCAATATTGAATGAGTTTTTACCACCATAAACACAAATTTACCTTTGGCACAGAGGTTGAAAATTGATCAAGGATCGTCTACTTAGTTGCGATAGAAATTATTAAGGCCACCCCGCTCTATGGTGTGCTCAAATGCTCATCTTGATAAGTCTGTTAGTCTTCTGTTATACGACCAACAGGTGATCGACTGTATTTTTGCTCAGATCGACAATGGTACAACTGATTTGGGCGATACTGTTGGGCAAGAGCTGGCGGATAATTATCATTCTCAAGAACGATTCGATACGGAGATCCCTTTGCTGCGGTCAAAACCCGTGCCTTTTTGCCCCTCAGCGGGATTGCCCGAAACTGGCAGCTGCATAGCTCGTAAAGCAGCGGGGAACACCATTAATAGTTGTCTGTGGCGGGGATGGCAAGGTGCCAGCCTTTATCAATTTGTCGTCACCTTGGCATGCAGGTAGCCAGCGGTAGCGGTAGCTATCGTGCCTTTTTTATCCTTATCGTGCATGGACTTGCGATCTTGAGGGCTAGCTTTACGCCATACGTGGGCAAGGGGCGTTTCCAGGTCTAGCGAGTGAAGAACATGGCTTAGTGGAGGTATCTGCAGAGGAGAAAGGTGGTATTGTTTATGTTATGCAGGAGGGGGAGATAATTCCTGAAATGCTGGCAGATAATCTACATTATTTCACCTCTGAGCAGACCATGTTCCGCCAAGGTGAGGTGTCTGAACCAACGAATTGGAAGCTTCTTACCGCACCGAAAATCTGCTGGAGAGTCATCATATTAAGTCTCTGCACCAGACGACCTTCTACCCCCTTTTGCTTAGATAATGTTAATTTGATCGAGACTTAAGGTGCCAACTGGGGTCACTTTCCCTTTTAGGCGAATTGAGGAGCTAAGACACAAGCCCTGTGACGAGCGCAAAGCTAATGGTATGCTTACGTCTGTGTATCATTTATTTTCCAATGCTAATGTTTCTGTTTTGTCTACACACTCAAATTTGACCATCATGGCGCCTTTGACACCCGGTAGCACAAAGATGGTGACTTATCTAATGACCAATCCTTCTGTTGAAGGTAAGTCGATCATTCTTGAAGATGCAGAGCGAGACGCCCAGTTTGTAACAGAGTCTGGGTAAAATGAAGATCGTGCAGCGGCTTGTTCAATTCAAAAAACTGTCACAGCTCAAGCCAATAATCATTTAACCTTTGGTTATTTTGGAAAAGCTATTGTCAATTTTCATCGAAGTCTGTCCAATAACCTCGACAGCTGATATTGTTGGAAAGTGTGGAGCTAAAAAGACTTTTTTTCCCCCTGCGAACTATGTCACCATACAGTGTTTAATTAAGTGGGTCGTTTACTAGATAACGACCTGTGATAGTGCGTAATTTTGTAACTCTTATAGTGTCTGTCTGATTAGTTGGGTCTACATGCACATAAAAATAATGTCGCATCATTGCTTTGATGTTTATACAGGTGGACAGCATGCTCGTGCTTCAATGTAAACAAACTCTCCTATCAATAGAGAACAGATTTATGTCGATCAATTTTTATAGATATATAGTATCCCTCTGCATGAGTTTTTTGCTTATCGAGTTATCCGCAGCTCATGATGGTTGGCAGGCAACTGCCTATTCGCACACCAAGATTCATGCACCGACGCCAATGCCAGATCGAGTAGTGTTGACTTGGGAGGATGATCCCACTAAAACCCAATCAGTTACGTGGCGCACCGACGTTTCGGTAAAGAAAGGCATCGCTCATTTGGCTATTGCAAATGCTAATGGAAGAGCATTGGAAATCACTCCTTATAACGCAAAAACTTCAGTCTTCACAAGTGATATCAATGAAGCTCATTATCATACGGTGACATTCAGAGAACTCGACCCAGATACGCTCTACACTTATCGCGTTGGCGATGGAGTAAATTTTTCTGAGTACTACCATTTTAAAACCGCAAGCAATGAGCCTCGGCCATTTAGTTTTATATATTTTGGTGATGCCCAAAATGAGGTCCGCACGCATTGGTCTCGGGTATTCAGAGAAGCGTTTCGTGACGCACCCCGCGCAGCCTTTACCTTGCATGCGGGCGATTTAGTGGACGAAAATTACAGTGATGCTGAGTGGGGAGATTGGCATCAGGGGCCCGATTGGGTCAACGGCACTATTCCTGTTATTGCTACGCCAGGCAACCATGAATACCGCTATATTCAGCAGGGATCGAAATCAGAGCGTTATTGGAAAACTGAATCCGGCGAGGATATTAATGTTGAAATGACCTCATTCGATAAACAATCCAGTGAAAAAGGTGCTACATATAAAGTGGAATTTTCTGGACCTAGAGGCGTCAGTACCTCGATGGAATTCAATGATTCAGGAATTATTACACTGGTTGATGAAAACATGGAATTGGTGACGGGATTTATAAGAGACGACTTGCTTGGTCGAAGTTTCTTCGGCGCTCCTCTATACGATCGACAACGTAATCCTGGTATTCCTATGGTGACGACCCACTGGCGTCCTCAGTTTGCTTTTCCGATTCAAGATATTCCAGATGATAGTTTGGCTGAGACTGTTTATTACATAGATTATCAGGGTGTTCGATTTATCTCCCTTGATTCAAATAAATCCAAGCGGTCACAGGTGGCTTGGTTGAGGAACGTCCTCGAAAAAAATCCTAACCGATGGACCGTGGTGACTTTTCATCATCCGGTTTTCTCCCCTGCATCAGACAGAGATAATCCAGAGCTGAGGAATCTATGGAAGCCGATTTTAGACGAGTTTAAAGTAGATTTAGTGTTAAGTGGTCACGATCATACCTATGCTCGCACCGGTGAAGTGGATTCAGTTGATTTAAAAAATATACCAGAAGGTTATGAACACGCCTATGATCCTGAGATTGGAACTGTTCATGTCGTATCTGTAAGTGGTCCTAAGATGTACAAGATAACTAAGGGTGACTATGCTAGAAGAAGTGCAGAGGATACCCAGTTGTACCAGATAATTGATATTGATAACAACAATCTGCGATACCGAGCATTCATGGCAACGGGCCAATTATACGACCAATTTACACTGGAAAAACGTCATGGCCAGCCAAATCTGTTGGTTGAGGGTAAAGATAATTTCTAAGCCAATATTATGAAGGCGCGGCGTGTGATTCACTCAGACAATTTCACGGATGGTCATAAATGCTTTGCAGTAACAGATTAAGGTCGTTAGAATAGCAACGCAGTTTTTCGGGGGCATTAACAACCCGTTTGTACATAGTACGACCGTAGCTCAGCTGGTTAGAGCACCACCTTGACATGGTGGGGGTCGGTGGTTCGAGTCCACTCGGTCGTACCAATTCTCTTATATTTCGTGTATCTAGGCGTCGTAACGGCAGGCTTTGGTCACACCTTTTACAGCGCTTATTATAGCTTTCGGTGTCGCGAATGATATCTCATCTATACCCCCTGTATATCAATGATGTTAAGTGTGGCGTGTTCGATGGTTCGCTGCGAGGTTTCAGAACCGCACTACACGGGCTCGATGTAGCCTTTGAAAATCTAATATCTGTGGTTTATCGAGAGGGCCTAATAGGGTCCACTTTGGAGACAGATTACCTTGTGTACAAAGGTCGTTTGGCCGCGCAGACCGATGAACGATTTCCTGATCCCATGGGGCTGTACCTAAACTTGCCTGTGACAACGAGCCCTGTGGACAAACCCTTTTTACCCTCAGTATTTATTGATGATGACCTTTGAAAAATTTAAACCTATTGTGATTAATGAGTTGATCTGATAGCTTTGTGACTATTGATAGCGTAATTAAGTTTATGTTTTTTTATTTACAAGCACTGTTGAGGTCATTATGAAGGTACTTTTTCTCTTGTGATTTTATCGACAGTTCTGTCATTGGCTGTAAAAGACCTCAGTTTAATAATTGATCTTAAGACATTTGTGGTTGTACTCAGTGGGGACTAGCTTTTTTGATTACTAGAGAAAATGGACTGCAGTTGCGACTGGAAAATTTTTCCATCGGAGCAGCGGCATGGATTGGAGGTCTAGTCGGGCTTATTCATGTTGTGTCTCAGGTGACTGATACGTTGAGCCTGGGGCTCGCGGTTGCTACTTTGGTCTTAACATTATCCTATGGATATTTTGTTAATATTCTATGTGCTTTAGTTCTGACAAACCGATCGCTTGATAGCTGAATGCTTTTCTCTGTGCGTGATTGTATAAATAGGAGCCGTGTTTAAATGGAGAGAAAAGAGTGGTTCTTCTAGCGCTTTACATAGGCTTAGCCCTCGGGGTTTCCTTTATTTGTTCACTTCTGGAAGCGACGCTGTTATCGCTGACGCCAACCTATCTGGCTCGTCTGGAAGCTGACAAGCCTGAGCTGGGAGCTCTCTGGCGAAATTTTAAATCTGATATTGATAAGCCATTAGCGGCGATCCTGTCACTTAATACTATTGCCCATACTGTGGGTGCGGCGGGCGCTGGAGCGCAAGCGACGCAGCTTTTTGGTGAGTTATATTTTGGCATTATTTCGGCGGTGCTCACCTTACTCATCTTAGTTTTTTCAGAAATTGTGCCAAAAACCCTGGGTGCACGATATTGGCGTGAACTGGCACCTCTATGTGGCTACTCCCTGCGCTGGGTGCAGTGGTTTATGTACCCTTTAGTTGTGGGCGCTAAGGGCCTCACTGGTTGGTTGGCACCTGACGAGAAAGGGCCCACTCTCACTAGAGACGACTTTAATGTGTTGGCTACTGTGGGTCGGCAAGAGGGAGTTATTGATGCGGGTGAAGCCAAAGCGATTGAAGCACTGTTTGCATTCAGAGGTTTGACCGCGAGGGATATTATGACACCGCGCACAGTAATAGCGTCTCTATCCGCACACATCACTATTGCTGAACTGTCACCAACAGATCCCGCGCTTGCTTTTTCTCGCATTCCCCTGTTTTTAAGTGACGAAGATGACATTATTGGATTTGCCCGCAAGGATGATATTTATCGCTCGGTGGTGGAGGGTAAGGCCGATATTGAACTAGCGGACTTACAGCGCGACTTGCTCAGTGTCCTTGAAACAAAATCACTTCCTGATCTGATGCAGGAGATGGTTGCAGAGCGTACCTCAATGAGTTTGGTGGTGAATGAATACGGTGACCCACTGGGTATCGCCACGATGGAAGATCTGGTGGAAACTCTGCTTGGTATGGAGATTGTTGATGAGTCCGACAGTCATGTCGACATGCAGGAGCGGGCAAGAGAATTATGGCGATTGCGAGCGAGAACCGCGGGCCTCAATGTAGATGCAATAAATGCCGGTGATGCCGAATCAGGTGTCTCCGCATTGTAGTTTGCAGAGTGTGCTTACAAATGAATTGTTAGTACAGACGATTGATCATTTTGATAAATGCTTGGGTGAGTTAACGTATCCTCTTTGTACTTTAAATCTCTCAGATGCCACGCTCCAGTAGCCATGGTACTTCTCACTGGTGTCTGATTGGGAGCGAATAGCAACAAGCTGCCTGTAACAAACTCGTTATCCGTTATCGATAGATCTGCTGATTGGTGATCTAGAATTAACAGACAAGCTCGGTAACCCGTTTCTATGGAGCACTCCTTGTAAACATAGCCATAGGCCAAAGCTTTCTTCTTGTAGGGACATGTTGGCCGCCTCAGATAATCCAAGATACTCAAATATTTAGGTGATATATTTCACCGTGCTGCGGTTCCAGTGGTCACTGGACATCCCCTTCCCAGCGCCCCGATTTCTTGATAATGAGCTGACCTCAGATTTTTAAGTAATCGTGCATTGAGACAAGATACAAAGGTATAGTCAGGAACTTGCGAGTTAATTAATCAACATCCACCTGCCTTTATACCAATATAACCAAAGCAACTACCATCCAAAAAAATTCTATTGGGCAGCACTCGACATAAGCGTTGTTACCTAGCTAAGAGATCTCAATTGTATGCCATATAGATACAACTAAACCGTACCGGATCTATTTGGCCTACTGAATATTAATCTAGCACCATCAGGTTAATTAAGGCAATTGGCGGGTTAACCCACAACATTATGGCCTCGTCCCTTCACACACTTTATTACAATGCTTTTTGTCTCATTATATTCTTCCAATGCTCGACTACCGTCCCTTGCCGCTGAGGCGACTATGGCGCCAACTACTGCACTCTCTAAACCTGCAATACTTCCAGCGATAGCGCCAACTTCAGCGCCAGCCAATAGCTGAGATTTTACGTCCCCATTGATATATTCCCGTTCGTCTGACAGAGGCTGGCAACTGGATAGATCGTCAGTATATTTCACCGCTTTAGGACTATCGACGATTGGCTCATATAATCCGCCACTGCCAGCGCAAGCAGCTACCAAAAGAGCATAGAGGATAATAATAGAATGTTGGTTTGGTTATTCATTGGATGACTTTTTTTAATTTTCAGTAAAAACACTGCTTTGTTAGGATAGCGCACATGTTAATCATTACATAGACCAGTTGATTCATGATTGCCAATAAACCACTGGCAACGAACAATTTGATGCTTAATCTGCAAGGCTCCTTGAGTGAAGAACAATAGTTCTATTTTTGATTGTCGGACCGCCAAATGGCTATTAATAAGTTAATATAAGGGTATCTAAGACGTTACGTATTAACTTCGCAACTTGCTTATTGTGTCCATATATCTTGTGTTGATAGGAACCTGATTAATACTCTGAAAGTCTTTTACATACCATTTTCCATTTGCCATAACATCTTTAATAAGCAATTGATTTGGTGCAAATATCAGAGTGTCAATGATAAATTGAGGGGGAAGTGCCCTAAGGTCTGCAGCCCTGTCATCGAGCACTAACAGGTCGGCGCGACAACCCTCTTGGAGCATTCCTGTGGGCTGACCAATAGACCGAGCACCTCCTTGGCGACAGCGGGAGAATAGGCTCATACCTGTATGACGCTGATATTTGTCCGAAGAAATGTTGCGACGGTGACTAATCAGTCGTTGCCCGTATTCGAGAAGTCGCATTTCCTCCAAAGGACTAGTGCAGGTATTACCATCAGAGCCAATGGCAATATGCCCGCCAAGATCAAGAAAGTCTCGAAGAGGAAACAGGCCATCACCTAGATTGGCCTCAGTGGTGGGACAGAGTCCAACCGTCGCGCCTGAATGTGCCAGCGCTTTAGTTTCTTGTTTGTTTATATGAGTGGCATGG
>JAQWYJ010000038.1 GCA_029254005.1 Porticoccaceae bacterium
TTCTCTGGTTCTGTTTTCTATATCTAGATCATATAGCCGCTGGCCATCTACCATAGCAACACGCACTTCTTCAGTGTGTGATGCATTAATTAACATACGTTTCATATTTCACCTTTACTCGTTGATTTGAGCGAGCACCAGAGTGAGAGGGGAGGAGTGTTGAGGGCGAAAAAAGATTGGGCAAAAGCCGCCAGCAGAGCGACAAAATTATTATTTGGTCGTTAGCTCCGATGACTATATCAGCGGCATCTCAGGGCAACTCATGAGTTGCTGTTGGATGTGGCTGCTGATTTAAATCACTATTACCATAATTTAGATGATTTTGGAGCCGGACGAAAATTTGTCTTTTTGCCTACGAAGGCCTCTAAGACATGGCGTATAATTGCCATTTTTGCAGTCCGACACTACTCGCCACTATTGTAGTTTAATACTAAAGGTGGCTCATCTAATCTTTTAAACTTGTTATGCAAAACACTTTAAATCAACGCTTTGATTGTGGCATAAATATAACGATCGCAGCGGAAGTGTTTGGCTTAAAAACCGTCGTCTTTTCCAGACTCTTACTGGCTGAGTTCACTCAGCTGATATTAGCGACTTGCTGTTTTTGTAAGCAAATCACCATGTATTTGTTCTAATTTATCTTTGTAAACTCAGCAGTACTCGTTTCATGAGCCGCATGAGGAGTGCCAATATACCAACAAATCGCTGTACCTACAAATAAAGCGATTAATTAGATATGTTTATGTCTTTCAGGTAGTTACAATGCAGGCTCAAATGTTTTTTGAGACCAATTGTTGTGCAAGAATCCAAGTTTGATAAAGTATCTTTTGTTGAGATAACCGAAGAGCATGCGGGACAGCGTTTAGATAACTTTCTCATACGCCATCTAAAGGGTGTTCCCAAGTCAAGAATCTACAATTTGCTACGGAAAGGTGAGGTTCGAATTAACAAGGGCCGTGTTAAACCTGATACCAGAGTTAACGTTGGGGACATGCTAAGAATAGCTCCAATTAGGGTTGCCAGCAGAGGGGCTCCCGCCTTGGTGAGCGCACATCTTAGACGTTATTTAGATGAGAATATTTTATTTGAAGATGACGGGCTGCTTATTTTTAATAAACCGAGTGGTCTTGCAGTGCATGGTGGTAGTGGCGTATCTTTGGGTGCTATTGAAGCATTTAGGGTTGAACGCCCTGATCAGCGTTTTTTAGAATTAGTGCATCGTTTGGATCGAGAAACCTCCGGTTGTCTTATGTTCGCTAAAAAGCGTAGTGTGTTGATTGAATTACAGAATGCTCTTCAAAAAAATCAAATCACTAAACGCTATCAAACTCTAGTACAAGGAGCTTGGCCAAAAGGAAAAATGACAGTCAATGCGCCATTAAAGAAAAATCAACTGTCCTCTGGCGAAAGATTTGTCCGCGTTGATGTTGACGGCAAAGCCTCTGTGACGCATTTTGCAGTAGCTACTCGTTATCGCTCTGCAACGTTGCTTGATGTTACTTTAGAAACGGGGAGAACCCATCAGATTCGAGTGCATTGCCAATTCTCCGGTACCCCGATCGCTGGGGATGAAAAGTATGGTGATAAGCCATTTAATCAAACTATGCGAAATTTGGGTTGTAAGCGTCTATTTTTGCACGCAAAAAGTTTACGCTTCAAACATCCATTGTCTGGAGATTGGGTTGATGTTGAGGCTCCAGTTCCTCAGGATCTAATGGATGTGCTAAAACAACCTACGTTATAAAACAGGATATCTATTATTTTAAATAAACCACAGCTTGTTATTTTTGATTGGGATGGAACTCTTTGTGATTCGGTGGCGAGGATAGCTCACTGTATTCAATTAGCTGCTGCTGATAATGATCTGACTATTCCATCGCGTAAAGAAGCGTCTCACATTATAGGTCTGGGTTTACCTGAAGCAACTCGATATCTTTTTCCGGCGCTTAATGACCAGCAGAGTGCAGAGTTTACAGCAAGCTATTCAGCTCGTTTTAGACAACATGACAATGATCCATGTGCATTGTTTGACGGTGTGCTAGAAACATTACAAACGTTAAAAATTGAAGGATATCTACTTGCTGTAGCTACAGGGAAAAGTAGAGCAGGCTTAAATAGGGTGTTGGATGGACTTGACTTAGCCACGTTTTTTCATGCGACACGATGCGCTGATGAAACATTATCCAAGCCTAACCCGTTGATGTTGAATCAACTGCTTTCTGAATTATCAGTAGCTCCCACTGATGCAATAATGGTTGGGGATACTGAATTTGATCTTGAGATGGCTCGTGGAGCTGGAATAAGGTCAATAGGTTTAACCTATGGAGCCCATTCATTGAAGCGTCTGACATCTTGTGACCCTATAGCCTGCATTGATAGTTTTCCACAGATCAAAAACTACCTATAAGTACAAGAAAATGTTGTGTTGATTGCTAAGACTCAGTTGTGAGGGATTTTGATTCCAACATAAAGGAGTTGAGAACATAAATCAATTAGTGGCAAACCGATCAAAGCGGTGGGGTCGGCACTATCAATACGATGAAAAAGTCTAATTCCTAGGCCCTCTGATTTAAAGCTTCCAGCACAGTCATAGGGCTTTTCATGATTGAGGTAGGCATCGATTTGGGCGATAGATAACTCTCTAAAATGTACCTCTGTACTAGTAACACCAGTGTATTTAGTCATCGCTCCAGTGGAATCTGTGCACAGTACAGTAAGTGCTGTATGAAAATATACGCTCTTACCTGATTGTTCTAGCAACTGAGCTACTGCCTGTTCGTATGTATAAGGTTTGTTGATCGGCGAACCGTTTAGATCGGCAACCTGATCGGCTCCAATAATTACCGAGTTAGGATATTTTGGCGCGATATGGTTGGCTTTTTTTAGCGACAGAAATCTAGCAGTCTGTTCAGGTGATAGCTTAGTATTAGTTGTTTCATCTACATTTGCAGCATCTACTACGAAAGGTATACCAAGGCGCTGCAGAAGACGTTGTTTATACGGTGAGGACGACGCTAGCACAATTTGTTTCATGGTTGTGGGGTTTCCGAATTTACTAATGAATTTAGTATACTGGTTACTAAAGATAAAGCGTAAGGATCATTTACTTATTACTCGACATCATAAAGGCTTGAATATAGTCAAATTTCTTTGACAGAGCAGCCTCTAGTGCCTATCATGCGCGCCTAGACAAGATCGACCTTATTTTATGGCACTGCCGACATACATTGACCCGCGGAAACTCGCTCTCCAAGGTTATCTTTTAGAAGGTGACGTTGCCTCAGAGAGCTTATCACGATTAACTTCGGCGGTTGAGAGTATCAGCAAGCCCCTACGGGCAGTTGTGCAGTTCGAATTAGATGAATCTAGAGCAAAGGTTGCTCACGGTTCTGTTGACGTTACGGTGGAAGTCATATGTCAACGTTGTCTTGATATTGTTTCGGTGGACGTTCATGCTGAGTTTGCTGTTCAGGTGATATGGTCTGAGGAGCACGAAAATAGGGTGGCGAAAAACTATGAGCCCTGGCTTGTGGTGGATAAAATGGCAAATCTTAGTGAATTGCTTGAAGACGAAATTTTATTAGAGTTGCCGTTGGTTAATTACCATGCCGAAGGCACTTGCACTGGCGATGCGTTTATTGCAGATGCTGATTTAGAAACCGATGGTTCTATTTCCGATAGTCCATTTGGTATACTAGCGCAGCTTAAGAAAAAATAGAGCTGTAAAACTTTTACTAGGAGTAGTTCATGGCTGTTCAAAAAAGTCGTAAAACCCGTTCAAAAAGAGGCATGCGTCGTTCGCATGATGCACTCACTGTTGCCACTGTATCAACTGATTCTGTTACCGGTGAGAGGCACCTACGCCATCATGTTACAGCCGATGGGTTTTATCGGGGCCAGAAAGTTGTTGAGGCTAGCACAGACTAGCAAACCCTTTTGGTTAGTGTGACGCGTATTGCAGTAGACGCCATGGGCGGTGAGTCAGGCCCGGGGGTAACTGTACCAGCACTTTTAAATTGTTTAGGTAAGCACCAAAGCGTTGAGGCCATTTTGTACGGCGATCTGCAAAAGGTCGCTCCGTATCTATCTTTGTGCAACGATCAAGCTTTGCTTTCACGTGTTAAGATCATTCACTGTGAAGGCGAAGTGCTTGATACCGACAAACCTTCCGATGTGATTCGCGCTAAAACGAATTCATCAATGAGTTTAGCAGTGTCAGCCGTCGCCAAGAAATATGCTGATGCCTGTATCAGCGCAGGTAACACTGGGGCTCTAATGGGTCTTGGACTAATTAAGCTACGAACCTTGCCGGGTATTTCAAGACCGGCGATCTGCACCACACTTCCTACTGTCAGTGGCAGATCCTACGTGCTGGATCTTGGCGCCAATGTCGAGTGTTCTCCAGAGCAACTGCATCAGTTTTCTGTTCTTGGTAGTCTAACAGCCTACTTACTAGATGATATCAAACAACCAAGTGTTAGGTTGCTTAATGTTGGAGTCGAGGAAGGTAAAGGCAGCAATCAACTTCAGCGCACCGCTCATCTGCTTAGTGCTGATCCTCAAGTTAACTACTGTGGATTCGTGGAAGGCAATGGTATTTTTAAGGGTTTGGCAAATGTTGTGGTATGTGATGGCTTTGCAGGAAATATAGCGCTTAAAGCTACCGAAGGTTTTGCCATGATGATCGCCACGATTCTCGAAGACTTGCTTCGTAATAGCTGGTTAGCACGTGTTACTTTGGGGGTCATGAGTCGCTCTTTTGAAGACCTCAAGGATAGACTAGATCCCGCTCTTTACAATGGGGCGTATTTGCTGGGTCTGCATGGCATCGTCATTAAAAGTCATGGAAGCGCGTCGAAGAAAGCCTTTGAAAACGCATTGGAAGTCGCAATAGAGGCCGCTAGACATAATCTACCAAAAGCTCTAGCGCCTCTATTGACAGATAAATTTATAACTAACAATAAGGAGTCGGTATAATTTATGAATAATAATTTAGCTTTTGTTTTTCCAGGGCAGGGATCTCAAAAAGTGGGTATGCTAAGCGAACTAGCTGCACAACACCCTATCATTCAAGACACATTTGCCGAAGCCTCTGATGTATTGAGGTATGATTTATGGGCATTGAGTCAGCAGGGCGCTCAAGAAGAGCTGAATCTGACAGAACAAACTCAACCACTTCTTTTAACCGCTAGCATTGCTATATGGCGTGTATGGCAATCACTGAATGGATCAATTCCTTCGCAACTATCAGGTCACAGTCTGGGTGAATGGTCTGCGTTAGTGTGCGCCAATGTGGTGGAATTCTCTGACGCTGTGGCTATAGTAAGAGCAAGAGGTGCGGCCATGCAGAGGGCTGTGCCTTCAGGTGAGGGCGCTATGGCAGCCATAATTGGTCTAGATGATAGTGCTGTTAGAGCAGCATGCTTGGTGGCAAGTAGTGATGGTGTAGTTGACGCAGTAAACTATAATGCGCCAGGTCAGGTGGTCATTGCTGGTCATGCTAGTGCAGTTGATACAGCGATAAATGCGTGTAAGGCTGCCGGTGCCAAACGTGCACTTGCGTTGCCTGTAAGTGCTCCTTTCCATACTTCATTAATGAAACCTGCCGCGGACGAGCTTGCCGCGATGGTCAGCGGTACCTCTTTTGAATCTCCTGAGATCCCAGTGGTGCACAATGTACACGGAGCGGCTGAATCTAATGCTGAGTTAATTAAGTCGTTGATGCTGGAACAGATTTATAAACCAGTGTTATGGGTTGATTGTGTGTTGGCACTGAAGGCACAAGGTGCTCAGAATTTGGTAGAGTGTGGTCCAGGTAAGGTTTTGTCTGGGTTGACTAAACGGATAGATAAAGAAATCAAATGCTATGGATTAGATCTGCCCTCTAGCATGGATTTGACAATGGCAGCTTTAGAGTTAAATACAGGTGAGTAATATGGATGATGTATCAAAAGTAGCGTTAGTTACTGGGGCAAGCCGAGGCATTGGTGCTGCAATTGCTGATGCGCTTGGAATGGCTGGCTTCACTGTTGTTGGGACAGCTACATCTCAAGTAGGTGCAGATAAGATCAGTGAGCGATTCTTAGGTGCCGGTATAATTGGTGCGGGGAGGCTATTAAATGTTACAGACCCTCTGTCCATTGAGGGATTGCTATCCAGTGTAAGTGATGAGTTTGGATCTCCTACCGTTTTAGTTAATAACGCTGGGATTACAAAAGATAATCTTTTGTTAAGAATGAAAGAACAAGAATGGTTAGATGTCGTAAATACCAACTTAACTTCTGTCTATAGAGTTACAAAAGCGTGTGTTCGAGCAATGACTAAGGCCAGGTGGGGACGAATTATAACAATAAGTTCTGTTGTTGGCTCTATGGGTAATGGAGGGCAAAGTAATTATTCTGCGACCAAAGCGGGGGTTGAGGGTTTTAGTAGATCTTTGGCTAAAGAATTGGGTTCTAGAGGTATAACAGTTAATGCGGTGGCCCCGGGGTTTATTGAAACGGATATGACCAAAGAATTACCAGAGGGCAGTAAATCCAAGCTTCTGGAGCAGATTCCTCTTGCCCGTTTAGGCGTTCCTAGTGAAATCGCTGCTGTGGTTTCTTTCTTGATAAGTGATGCCGGAGGCTATATTACTGGGGAGACAATTCATGTAAATGGTGGCATGCATATGTCATAAGGCATAAATTTGACGTTTTTAGGCGGTTTTTTTTCACGAAGGCACTAGCATTTTCATTTTTGTAAGGTAAAATGCCGACCTCAAACAGTGGTTGTAGTATGCCCATTATGCAGTACGGGCAACTATAAGGCATCAGATCCCTTAAACGGAGTGGACGTACGATGAGTGATATAGAAGAACGCGTAATAAAGATGGTAGCAGAGCAGCTTGGTGTTAAAGAAGAAGATGTCAAGGTAACGTCATCTTTTGTTGAAGATCTTGGTGCCGACTCATTAGATACTGTAGAGTTAATCATGGCGTTAGAGGAAGAATTTGACGCTGAGATTCCTGATGAGGAAGCTGAGAAAATTGCTACCGTTCACGATGCGATTTCTTACATTAATTCAAATGGCTAATTTTAGCGATTGAAAAAACCGCTCTTTTGGGGCGGTTTTTTTTTGCCCCAAATTTTTGTTTAATAGACCTATGGCAATTGATCCTATTTTTGTAAACCTCGGCGCTAGTGATCCATTGTTGGCGTCCGACCGCGGTCTGGCATTTGGCCAGGGTATGTTTGAAACTATGCTGTATAGTAATGGTTCAGTACCACTTATTGACTGGCATATCAGACGTCTAAGTATCGGGGCTGTGCGACTTCAGATACCGATTAACACACAAGAATTGACTCTCGCTGTTAGCAAAGCCTGTACTATTTTACTTAGCCAGCAGTCAGAGAGTTGTGTGTTAAAGCTTATAGTGACTGCCGGTGTAGGTGGGATTGGCTATGAAAATCCCACTAACTGTAAAAGTCAAATTGTGGTCATAAAAAATGAGTTGCCCATTAGTGTACTACGGCAAAGAGATGTCGGTGTAAAATTATGGCGTTGCCAACACAGACTGCCTCGCAATAAAGTGTTGGCAGGAATCAAACACCTGAACAGATTGGATCAGGTAATCGGGCGCAATGAGCCGCACCCGCCAGACTGTTCAGATGGACTTATGTTTGATGACCACGACTGTCTTATTGAGACTACCTCAGCTAATGTATTCCTTTATAGCAGCGCTCTTGGTTGGGTGACCCCAGATCTCGAATTTGTTGGTGTTACTGGTGTTATGCGTTCCTTGTTAATCAAAATATTTTTTGCTGAGCAGAACATACTTGTTACCGAGGCACCAGTGTCTCAAAATGATCTATCAAGTGCCGAAGAATTATTTATTTGTAACTCAATTAGAGGTATCGTTCCTGTGGTTGGTATTAGTGAAGACAATGGTGTCGCAAAAGACTATAAGATAGGCAAAATGACAAGATCGCTCCAGTGCGCGCTTAGCAAAGCATTCCCTTGTTTCTAATGAAACGACTTATTTTAAGTTTTTTAGCACGGGCGGCATTACTAGGATTCATTGCCGGTGGTTGGTTGTATGGCTTATCTATGGTTGCACTCAACAGTCCTGTTAATTTGTCAGCTTCAGATGATCAATCAGTTTTATGGGACGTGCCAGCCGGCGGTCGGCTTGGCGATATTAATCGACAGTTGCACGCAAAAGGTATCATCAGGTACCCACAGTTAATCTCTCTCTATGCCATATTGTTCCAAAAAACTACGGTTATAGCCGGAGAATATTCGATCGAAACCAGTGATACCCCAAAGACATTATTACAAAAATTTAATCGTGGAGAGGTAATGCAGCACAGTATTACCTTTCCTGAAGGTTGGTCTTTTCAAATGTGGATAAGTCATCTTAGTCAGATTGCGCAATTTGAGAAGGATATAGCAATGGGGCCTGTGGAACTTTTGCGACGGGCCGGGGTGACTCAGGTCAATCCAGAAGGGTGGCTGTTTCCAGATACCTATAGCTATACATCCGCAAGCTCGGTGGTAGACATAATCAAGCAAGCTTATCTCAAGATGCAGTCTACGCTGTCCCAAGAGTGGGCATTAAGGGCTGTGGGTCTGCCCTATAATTCCCAATATGATGCGCTTATTATGGCATCAATTATTGAAAAAGAGACTGGGCTGGTTAGCGAAATGCCTGTTATTGCGGGGGTTTTTGTTCGACGTCTGGCTTTGGGAATGCGGTTACAAACTGACCCATCGGTGATTTATGGTATGGCAGATCGTTATCATGGTAATATCACCCGTGCTGATCTTAGAAGGCCAACCGCCTACAACACTTATACTATTGACGGCTTACCGCCAACACCAATTGCAATGCCAAGTGCAAATGCAATTCGTGCAGCACTTCATCCAGAGCAAGGCTCTAGCCTCTACTTTGTGGCTAGAGGTGATGGCGGACATTATTTTTCAAGTACACTTGAGGAGCATAATGAGGCGGTTCAAAGGTATCAAATTCGGCAACGTAATAAAAACTATCAGTCATCACCTAAGTAATTCAGATAAAAAGCGAACATTAAATGCAAGGTAAATTCATAACAATTGAGGGCACCGAAGGAGTAGGTAAGACTACTAACATCGCGTTTATTCAAGATTGGTTGTCAGATAAGAATATAGGATTTTTATCAACAAGAGAGCCTGGTGGTACGCCTTTGGCAGAAGAAATAAGATCATTATTGTTAATGCCCAGAACTGAAACTGTCTGTGATACTACTGAATTATTGTTAATGTTTGCGGGTCGTGCTCAGCATTTGGATAAGGTTGTTATTCCTGCTCTTGACGCAGGGCAATGGGTAGTGTGTGACCGCTTTACCGATGCAACCTATGCCTATCAGGGCTTTGGCCGCGGTATGGATAAAACGCTTATTGCTCATCTTGAGCAGTTAGTCCAAAAAGAACTACGTCCTGACTTAACACTAATACTTGATATACCTGTGGAAATTGGCCTTCACAGAGCAAGTAAACGCAGTACCCCTGACCGTTTTGAGCAAGAACAAGTGTCCTTTTTTGATCGAGTTCGAGAAGGGTATCTATGCCGGGCTGCAGAGAATTTGGATCGATATGCAGTAATAGACGCTTCAAAGACGCTTGACGAAGTTCAAGCGGCAATTCACAGCGCATTGGAAGATTTTTATCTTCAATCTCAGAGGAAAATTGATTGAGTCTTTCATTAATTTCATTACCACTGCCTTGGCACACCAAAATCTGGGATGATTTTAATCAGACCGCTGATGTTGGTCGTGTACCTCATGCGCTTTTGATTTCTGGACCTAATGGTATGGGTAAAATGCGTCTTGCTACTGGTCTGGCGCAACGCCTACTGTGTTTGGATACACTAAACGGCATTGCTTGCGGGGTCTGTAAAGGGTGTCAATTGCTTGCAAGCGGATTCCATCCCGATCTGACTATTGTGCAGCCCGCTGATACTGGTAAAGACATTATTATTAACGAAGTTAGGACCTTGTGTACCACCTTATCGAAGACATCTCAGCAAGGAGGTTGGAAAATTGCGATTATAGCGCCAGCGGAGTCTATGAATATTAGCGCTGCAAATGCGTTACTAAAAAGCCTAGAGGAACCTCAGGACAAAACGCTGTTAATCCTTGTCTCGCATCGTCCTAGTTTATTACCCGCCACTATACGAAGTCGTTGCCAGAAAATCTTAGTGCCACACCCTGATAGACTAGAAGCTCGGCAGTGGCTAAGTGAGGTGTCAGGACAAGATCCACGGGCTGGTAAGGCGCTGGATGTAGCCACAGGGCGACCGCTTTTGGCTCTAGAGTATCTTCAAGCAGGGGTTTTAAAAGATCAACAATTATTTGAAGAATTGCTCCGTGGTCTTCAGGAGGGAAGTCAGTCAGGTATCTACGCGGCTGAACAGGTGTCCAAGTTGAATATGGTTAATGCGTTAGAATGGTTTATCGCTTATCTTCATGCCATAGTGGTTAAAGATCAAAGTTTACAGTCTAATCAAAATGTTTATTTGTTTTTTGATCGCCTCAACCATACCCATAGAATGGTTCTCTCTGGCAGTACAGTTAATCAACAGTTACTGTGGGAAGAGCTCTTCATGAGCTGGCGGCAAGTATTTAGCCATCGGTAGTGTTCGGTTTGGCCTAAAACAGCAATTTGTAAAGGATAATTATTATGTTCATCGACTCCCACTGTCATCTCGATCAAATTGATTTGCACGCCCGAGTAGGTGGTTTGGAAGGTGTGGTAACTGATGCTAAAAGGCGTGGTGTCGAGTACATGCTGAGCGTAGCAGTTGATCTTGAATCTTCCCGATCATTGCCAAGTTTAACCGCAGGTTTTCCTGAAATTTTTACCTCTGTCGGTGTTCATCCATTACACAAAGATTCAGGTTTATCTGTTAGTGTTGAAGAATTAGTCGACTTGTCTGATTTGCCAGGGGTGATCGCTATTGGCGAAACCGGATTAGATAAGTTTTACAGTTTAGATACAATTGATTGGCAAATGGAGAGTTTTGTTGCTCATCTAAAGGCCAGTCAGCATACGGGTAAACCTCTGATTATTCATACTCGCGATGCGGTGGATGATACTATCCGGCTTTTGACCGAATATCCCTCAAAGGCCGCTGGAGTAATGCATTGTTTTACTGAGTCATGGGAAATGGCAAAGTCAGCCCTAGCATTAGGCTTTTATATTTCATTCTCTGGGATTTTAACGTTTAAAAGTGCAGCTGAACTTAGAGATGTTGCAGCAAAGGTCCCGTTAGATCGTCTGCTTATTGAAACAGATTCGCCCTGGCTTGCACCGGTTCCTTACCGCGGAATAAAAAATGAACCTCAGTATGTAATTGAAGTTGCGCAATGTTTGGCGGATATCCATAAAATTGAGTTAGCCGAATTAGCAAAAATAACTACACAAAATTTTCAGCGGCTGTTTAAATTACCGCTACCTCAAATGAATCTGACCAATGGAGTGTTTGATGATCATTGATAATCAACAATCGGAGTCGTCATCACAATTTATTATTAAAACCTTCCCTGTGGGGCCTTTACAGTGTAATTGTTCCATCATTGGCGATAGATTATCCTCTAAAGCATTAATAGTTGATCCAGGTGGAGATGCAGATCATATTTTAAGGCTGATTAAAGAGCTCGAACTAACAGTGGTTGGAATTATTCATACTCATGCGCATTTAGATCATATATTAGCTTCGGGCATCATTAAAGAGGCCACCGGAGCACCTATCTATCTTCATGAGGATGATAAATTTCTCTGGGATATGGTAGAACAGCAATGTGCTATGTTTGGGGTGCCTGCAGTCCAGTTACCAGAACCAGATCAATTTATTCATGATGATCAGGCTCTGAATTGTTGTGGTGGTGTCGCAATACATACGCCAGGACATACTCCTGGCTCCGTTAGTTTTTGGTTTGAGGAGTATAAAACTCTGATTGCTGGTGATACCTTGTTTCAGGGAAGTATTGGCCGGACAGATCTACCTGGCGGTAATTTTGATCAAATTATTACTTCAATAAAAGAGCGTATTTATTGCTTGGATGACGAGGCTCTAGTTGTCACAGGTCATGGGCCTAATACCGTTATCGGTAACGAAAAAATCAATAATGGTTTTGTAAGAGGATAAGTCCAACTCTACTCTAACGTTTAAGGAAAACAATATGAAACAAAAAATTATTAGCATGCTGGAATTGCAAGATAGAATGAATTCTAAAGTCCATGCTAATTGGCGTGACCAGGAATTTGAATGGTATCGGGCTATTTGGGTCGAGTGTGCAGAGCTGTTAGACCATTATGGTTGGAAGTGGTGGAAAAAACAGACTCCAGATGTCGATCAAATTGCCCTAGAACTTGTCGATATCTGGCATTTCGGTCTGAGTTTAATGCTCATGTCTGGAGATTCCGATGAGACCATTGTGGCGCGTATCAGTGACGCAATTTCTAATGCTCAATCAAGTGATGATTTTGCCGGTGATCTGGAGAAGTTTACCGAACAGACTCTGGCCACTAAAGGGTTTGATATCACCGGATTTGGCAGCCTGATGATAGGTATTAACATGGACTTTGATACGCTGCATGTTGGTTATGTGGGCAAAAATGTACTTAATTTTTTCCGTCAAGACAATGGCTATCAAGAGGGTACTTATAAAAAGCAGTGGGATGGCGTTGAAGATAACGAACACCTCATCAATATAGTTTCCGAGCTTGATACGTCAGCAGCGGATTTTAGTGAGGTGTTGTATACAAGGATGGATCAGCTCTACTCTAAACTATGTAAATAGGCTAATGGTTTGGTATATTTTGTTATCAGTTTTACTCATTAGCACTTCTGGTGATGCAATTTTTTTACTCAGCCTTATAATGGCGGTAGTTCAAATTCCCTAACAACAATATTCGGAGATAGATTGTGACTTCACCCGTTCGTGTTACTGTTACTGGTGCCGCTGGCCAGATTAGTTATTCCCTTTTGTTCCGCATCGCCTCTGGTGAAATGCTTGGACCTGACCAACCTATTATTTTGCAAATGCTTGAAATTACGCCGGCGTTACAAGCCTTGCAAGGTGTGGCTATGGAACTTGAAGATTGCGCGTTTCCATTACTCGCCGGTATGGTCTGTACAGATGATGCCAACGTAGCATTTAAAGACGCCGATTATGCGTTATTGGTTGGCGCCCGTCCGCGAGGCCCGGGCATGGAACGTAAAGATTTACTCGAAGCTAATGCCGCTATCTTTTCTGCACAAGGTAAGGCGCTAAATGACAATGCTTCCGGCGATGTAAAGGTTTTGGTCGTAGGCAATCCTGCGAATACTAATGCTCTCATAGCGCAGCGTAATGCACCAAATATCGACCCGAGACAGTTTACAGCAATGACCCGACTTGATCACAATCGTGCTATGAGCCAGATCGCGGAAAAAACTGGTGTTACCATAAATGACGTTACTCACATGACTATTTGGGGTAATCATTCAGCAACTCAGTATCCAGATATTCATGAGACCAAAGTCGCTGGAGAGTCAGCTATCGGTAGTGTCGATCAAACTTGGTATGAAGATAATTTCATTCCCAAGGTTCAACAGCGTGGTGCTGCGATTATTGCTGCTAGGGGTGCCTCAAGTGCAGCCTCTGCTGCAAATGCAGCAATTGCACATATGCGCAGCTGGGCTTTGGGATCCCCAGAAAATGATTGGGTCAGTATGGGCGTTTATAGTGACGGGAGTTATGGTATTGCCAAAGGTTTGATTTATTCATTTCCTTGTGTTTGTAAAGAGGGTGATTGGTCTATTGTCCAAGGTATAGATATCAATTCGTTCTCTAGAGAAAAAATGTTGGCAACCGAGCAAGAATTAACTGAAGAGCGAGATGCAGTTCAACATCTTTTACCATAGTCGATTTTATGTGACTGTCTTTGCTGTGCGCTATTAGGATTATATTATGGCGCATGGTAGGTGGTTTTTTATCCTCAGCAATCAGAGTAGAAAGGTATTTTTGTGGCATTTTTAGAAGTAGGTGATCCATCTCCTAAGTTCTCTTTAAGCAATCAGCGTGGAGATGTTGTTAGTCTTGATGATTTTATAGGTAGCAAAAACATAGTCATATACTTTTATCCAAAAGCGATGACTCCTGGGTGCACAGTGCAAGCCTGTGGCATTCGTGATACTAATAGTCAGTTCAGTGCCTTAGATACAGTTGTACTTGGAGTAAGTCCTGATTCTGTTGCCAAACTTGTCAAGTTTGAAGATAAACAAGAATTGAACTTTACGCTGCTTTCGGATGAAGACCACAGTGTTATTGATAGTTTTGGTGCGTGGGACTTGAAAAAGTTCATGGGTAGAGAGTTCATGGGAGTACTTCGATCAACATTTGTTATCAACAAACAGGGCACCATTGTGCATGTAATGGATAAGGTTAAAACTAAATCTCATCATGAAGATGTGCTTAGTTGGGTTAGTGATAATCTTGCTTAACGAATAGTTGCAATGCAATTTAGTGGTTAGTGTGAGCAGTAAACTAATCAAATAAACAATTACTTTTATAAAGGAAACAACAATGTTCTTTGTCTCTAATGCTTATGCACAGTCTGCAGGCCCCAATCAGGCTGACCCAATGGTAACAATTTTGATGTTTGTGGGTTTATTTGCGTTTATGTATTTTTTGATTATTCGTCCGCAGCGAAAACGTCAAAAGGATCATTCAGATTTAGTAGGAGCCTTAGGTAAGGGTGATGAAGTTGTCATGACCAGTGGCATGCTTGGCAAGATTACTAAATTAGAGGGCGATTATGTAGTTTTGGAGGTTAATAACAACCTGACGCTTAAGTTCCAAAAAGTAGCAGTGCATGCTGTGCTGCCTAAAGGTACTATCAAAGCTATTTAAGATTTTTTGGTTACTTGTGGGGCTTGGTGCAAAATTGCCAGTATCTGAGGTGATCTTGGTTGATGATTAAATATCCGCAAAAATTATCTCTCGCCATTACGCCGACGCCTTTACAATGTTTATCTCGTCTGTCGGCGCATATTGGGGGACCTAAAATTTGGATCAAACGAGATGACCTCACAGGCTGTGCAGTAACGGGTAATAAAGTCCGTAAACTAGAGTTTATTCTTTCTAACATCATTGCCAATGGTGGGGATACACTGATTACGGCTGGAGGTACCCAGTCAAATCACTGTCGTGCTGTGGCTGTTTTAGGGGCCCATCTGGGCCTCAAAGTTCACCTTCTTCTCAGGAGAGACGGCATTGTTAGACCAGTGGGTAATCTATTCTTAGATCATCTGACTGGCGCCGAAATTGATCATTACTCTCCGGCAGCATTCAAACAGCTCGACACTTTATTTGACACATGGTCCAGCCATTATATTGAGCAAGGTCGTAAGCCCCACGCAATTCCTATTGGCGGTAGTAACAGTTTTGGTGTTTGGGGTTATATTTCTGCAATTTCAGAATTGATTAAAGATTTTAGTGATGCCGGAATTATGCCTAGCGCAATTATTCATGCCACCGGTTCAGGAGGCACCCAAGCCGGACTCATCGCTGGTAAACAACTCTATGAATTAGACTGCGCGATCCATAGCTATGCTGTCTGTGACAGTGCTAGCTATTTTGACTCAAAAGTTCTTTCAGATCTTCATAATTGGAAGAAAGACTTTCAGGTTTCCATCGATTTGAATCAACTGATAATTAGTACTAATGATAATTATATTGGTGCTGGTTATGGCAAAGCAAGTAAAGAGATATACGACACAATAAAGCTGCTAGCATCCTTAGAAGGAGTGGTACTTGACCCTGTGTATTCAGGCAAAGCTTTTTATGGCATGCTGGAAGAAATAAAGGCGGGTCGTTATAAAAATCATTCGGATATCGTGTTCATCCACACTGGTGGAATATTCGGCTTGTTAGCCGAGCATAATCAAATAATATTTTAACATTAGGGGTAATTATGTTTGAGCAATTTGTGGATCAAGTAAATAGTTTTGTCTGGGGTCCTGTCATGTTGACGTTACTACTGGGGACAGGTATTTATCTTAGTATTGGTTTAAAGGGTATGACTATTAGCCATATACCTTATGCGTTCAAACAACTATTTAAAGGCCGCAAAGGTAGCGGTGAAGGTGAAATCAGCCCCTTTAATGCATTGATGACGGCACTCTCTTCTACAGTGGGTACAGGTAATATAGCTGGTGTAGCTACAGCTATAGCTTTAGGTGGACCAGGTGCTCTGTTTTGGATGTGGTGCACAGCTTTGCTTGGCCTAGCGACTAAGTTTGCTGAGGCAGTTCTGGCAGTCAATTTTAGAGAGACTAATTCAGAAGGTAGGAAGATAGGTGGCCCTATGTACTATATTAAGAACGGTCTTGGTGAAAAATGGAAATGGTTAGGTGTGATGTTTGCGTTGTTTGGATCTTTAGCTGGGTTTGGTTTAGCTAATACAGTTCAATCCAATGCGGTATCACAGGTCATGTTAGAAACTTATAATGTATCTACTCATGTTAGTGGCATCATTATGTCTGTGCTTGTTGCGGCTGTCCTACTTGGGGGTATTAAGCGAATAGCTGAGGTGGCTGGTAAATTGGTTCCGCTAATGACCATTATTTATTTTACCTCGACGTTCACAATTCTGATTATTAACGTGGCTGATATACCAGGGGCAATTGTTCTTATTGTTGATAGTGCGTTTAATGGAGCTGCGGCCTCTGGAGGCTTTGCCGGCGCAGCGGTGATGTTAGCTCTTCGCGCTGGTGTTGCGAGGGGTATTTTCTCTAATGAAGCTGGCCTTGGTTCAGCGCCGATAGCCCATGCGGCTGCAGAAACCAATAGCCCAGTTCGGCAGGGTACTATTGCGATGCTCGGTACGTTTATTGATACGTTGATAATATGCACGATGACCGGTTTAGTGCTCATTGTCACTGGAGTTTGGGATGGTGTACCTCAGGGCGCAGCTATGACGTTATCAGCCTTTAGTGCTGAATTACCTTTTGGAGATACAATTCTCACCCTGTGCTTAGTTTTATTTGCTTTCACCACGATGCTAGGGTGGAGTTATTATGGAGAGCGATGCGCTGAGTTTTTACTCGGGCCCAAAATTGTTACCCCGTTTCGGATACTTTGGGTAGTTGGAATATACATGGGCACTCAGATGAGTCTTGGGGTAGTCTGGAAGATGTCTGATGCCCTAAACGGATTGATGGCAATTCCTAACCTTATTGCCTTAATACTGCTGTCTCCTGTTGTATTTAAGTTGACTAGGGACTATTTTGAAGAACAGAGAAAAAGTGATCATAAATATGCTAATTAGGTCTGTACTGTGAATGTTAAACCCAAGCTAGTGATTGCTATATCTTCTACAGCTCTGTTTGATATGACAGAGAGTCATAGTATTTATGAGCAGCAGGGGTTAGCTGCTTATGCACGGTATCAACGTGAACATGAAGATGACGTTTTAGCGCCTGGCGAAGCCTTTCCTTTAGCCAAGAAATTATTGCGAATCAATGACAAACTCGAGGGTGATCCTCGGGTAGAGATTATACTGCTATCGCGTAATTCGGCAGATTCAGGTTTACGAGTATTCAATTCAATAGCTGATCATAATCTCGCTATATCAAGAGCAGCTTTTTCTGGTGGTGAGTCGCCCTATAGGTATGTATCAGCCTTTGGTTGTGATCTATTTTTATCCACCAATGCAGATGATGTGCGCAGTGCCTTGAGCAATGGCGTAGCTGCCGCAACTCTTTTGCCCTCAAGAGCAGGGCCCTCAGATAACGAAGAATTGCGATTTGCATTTGATGGTGATGCGGTTCTCTTTTCTGATGCCTCTGAGCGTATTTTTAAAGAGAGAGGCTTAAAAGCTTTTACAGACAATGAAAAAGCATCTGCTCGGACTCCTCTTGATGGCGGCCCTTTTAAAAGTTTTTTGCAAGCATTGCAGTCTTTACAGTCGGAATTTGATCAAGATTCATGTCCTATTCGAACCGCATTGGTAACCGCTAGGGCAGCGCCTTCACACGAGAGAGTCGTTCGTACACTGAGAGATTGGAACGTACGTATTGATGAAAGTCTGTTCTTGGGTGGATTGAGTAAAGGCGATTTTTTAAGCTCTTTCGGCGCTGATGTGTTTTTTGATGATCAGCAAGCGCATTGTTCCTCGGCGAGTCGCTTTGTGGCTACAGGCCATGTGCCTCATGGCGTTGCTAATGAGTAATAATTGTCACCACAGTCCGATTTGCTCATGCCTGAGTTAATTCGTTCCAAAAAATTTAAACAGATGTCTGATCAACAAATATTGCGTCGCTTAGCTGATCATCCCAAGGGAGAAGATAAATTTTTTTTGGACGTTGAAGTCGACTACAGAAAGTTAGGCGTTGATAGTCTGTATCGAGCTGAGCAACAACGGTTAACAAATCGGCACTCTAAATGGTACTATATTTTTTATGCTCTGCTTTTCGCGCTTTTTGTAGGTCGGTTTATTACTGGTTTAGGTTAGCACAAGTAAAAAAGTCCTTTATTTGATCGCTAACATGGTAAGAGTTTTTATTTTCACTATACTATTTGCAGCTTACAGCGCTTTTTTAATGGTATATCATAGTTTCTAGTGTGAAGTTAATTCAAGGCGGTAGTTATAATGAAATTGCAGCAATTACGTTATATTTGCGAAGTAGCCAAGCACGATCTAAATGTGTCCGCGACTGCTCTTAGTTTGTACACCTCGCAGCCTGGGATTAGTAAACAAATTCGTTTGCTTGAAGATGAGTTAGGGTTAGAAATTTTTTCCCGTAGCGGCAAACATTTAACACGAATAACGCCTGCTGGTAAGGAAATTATTGATATCGCTAAGGAAGTTATGATTAAAGTTGCTTCAATAAAACAACTGTCTAGAGATCATAACGACCCGCATTTAGGGTCTTTATCAATTGCTACAACACATACCCAGGCTCGCTATATTCTGCCTAATGTTATAAAGGACTTTATTGCAAAATACCCAGCAGTATCTATGAATATGGTACAGGGTTCACCGTCTCATATCTCGGAGGAAGCTGCCGGCGGGGCGGTTGATTTTGCCATTGCTTATGAAGATTTGGAATTATTTGGTGATCTTGCGATGATGCCTTGTTATCACTGGAATCGCTGTATTTTAGTCCCCAAGGATCATCCATTGACTTTGATTGAAAAAATCAGCTTAAGTGATCTTGTGGAGCATCCTATCGTAACCTATCCATTTGGTTTTTCTGGTCGATCGAAACGAAAACAGGCATTTAATGACAAAAACCTAAACCCCCAGGTGGTGTTTACAGCGACAGATGCAGAGGTAATTAAGACGTATGTCAGGCTTGGTCTTGGGGTCGGTATTGTTGCTCATATGGCGTTTGAACCCACTGAGGATTCAGATTTGGTCGCTATTGAAGCATCTCATTTGTTCGAAGCTAGCGTTACTAGTATTGGTGTTCGTCGTGGTACTTATTTGCGCAGTTATATGTATGATTTTATTGAAGCTTTTGCACCACACTTAACCCGCGCTGTAGTTCAAGAGGTGATGATGTTGAGTTGTAAAGAAGCTCAAAGTGAGTATTTCAATAATTTAAATGTTCCGACTTATACGTTCAGTACTGAATCTATTAACCATTGATTACACAGATTTGAATGATAAAGTGTAGTATTTAGTTAATCATTAGAAAAACGTTACCTTTGTAAGCCAGCCGTCGTAGAATGGTAAAGGTACTGTTTATCAAATTACTAAAGTATTTGTTAAACTGATATTCAAGGGGAGGAAATAAATTTGGCACTCGAAAAGGCTTCAAGCGCTGATCGAATTAGACAGAAAAAGAAAGTTTTTCTGGCTAGGGAGCAGAAGATTGTTGATGCAGCAATGGAGTTACTTATTAGTGAGAACATCGATCGCGTAACTGTCTCGAAAATAGCATCAAAAGCCGGTATTGGCAAAGGCACTGTATACAAGCATTTTCTGACGAAAAATGAAATCTTAGTCAGAATAATGCTGGACTACGAACGCGGGATTGCTCGTCGGCTTGCGGGTGGTATTGAAAAGGCGCAAGAAGGCGACCCTGGCGCAGTTAGTAAGGCGTACTTTGAATCAAGACTAGCCAGGCCTCAGCTTGATAGACTTGTGCAAAAGCTAGAGGATCGGTTGGTTGATGCCGAGGACGTCAAATCACAACTTGATGAGTTTTCACAAATTCGTAGGTCTCATGAAGATGCCCTTGGTACTATGATTACTAAATTAATCGGTGAGGGTATCCTCGAGGATGTTCCTCCGCATTACCACTACCTTTCGTGTTGGGCACTTGCGCAGGGGGCAGTTGACCTTTGCTTTAATAAATCTTGGGGTGACATACAAGATACTGCCTCCCTAATGGGTTTTATCACCAGTATCGGGGTCACTATGGGCAATCGCGGTCAATATCATCAAGCGGGTGACCACAAGCCAAAAACTTCATAGAGATGGATATTACCGCTTTAGAGACGTTATTTGAGAGCGCGCTGTCGGCTGAAAAAAGTTCAAAGACTGGTTTGCCTCCTGTGCATTTATGGAACCCCGATTTAACCGGTGTTATGGATCTAACCATTGATCGTGAAGGCCGCTGGATTCACGAGGGGCGCGAAATAACAAGACCGGCGTTGGTAAAATTATTTTCAACAATCCTAAAGCAAGAAGAAGAAAATTACTTTTTAGTCAGTCCGATAGAAAAGTGGCAAATTACTGTGGATGTAGCCCCTTTCTTCATAAGCGAAGTTACCAAAAGCACAAAAGAAGGCCATCAGGCTATCACTGCTGTGACCACAACAAATGACACCGTTGTCGTTGGCGTAAACCATCCGTTATGGATTAATAGCCTGTATGAAAACCACCAACCGGTGCCACTCATTAACATTCGTGGC
>JAQWYJ010000039.1 GCA_029254005.1 Porticoccaceae bacterium
CCTGTTAAAGAAAGGCCAACTTATAGTTACAATATTTGGTCACTTTATGGTGCCATACACAATTTTATCGTTCCATACATAAGAGTTTTGTCTCAAAGCAGGCCCTTTTTGTCATTTCCGGTCAACTTATGATGTCAAGGCCTGGCCACTTTATGGTGTCATGTACAATAGATAATTAAACGTAGGTTATCTTGCTGCCGGACTAGTAAACTTCCAAGGCACGCGGAAGCGATGATTAACAATTGCATGGACGGGAGACCAAAAGGTTTGTTGCGGCGGCAAAATCACCTCGCCGTGTTGTTTGAATTGTTAGAAAAGTGACGTTACCCTATCTTCGGATGGCAACCTAAGCAATAAACAGAATCCTGCCGGTTTTATATACTCGTCCGCGCTAAGGTCTGTTCCGGCGAGTTCAATATTGTCGATGGAAATATTGCCATGGAAGATTTTTTCTTGCCAATCGTCAGATACGTTGGCCGATGTAGGTGAATCTCTATAGGTCAGTAGAGAACCAATTACGCCACCTAAGTTACTTTCATGAAATCGAAAAGCCTCGGCACAACGGCCATCAAAATTGATATGAAAAGATAAACTCAATCAAAAGTCACTCATGGAAAATTGCCACCAATGTAGTCACAGCGCAGCTATAAAGTTTGTCGCCGAAAGACACAATTATGAGCTTTATCTGTATCCCGTGAATTTTGTCATCTACCTGCTAATCAACATAACCTTTTTATTTAAGCAAGTCAGTGTCCAGCGTTAGTTTGTGTAGCACAGTGGGCATAGCATTTTTCAGACATGCCCTCATTTTTTCTCTAACATGGGCTGAATCGTCAGGCCAATGATAGTGAGCTTCATAAGCATCTGCATCAGGCCATTGCGCATAGGCAATAAATTTTCCATTGTCAGACTAGTGCAATCTAGATCCTAAACTAGCAAAATTTCAGTAGATTATTTCAGTTGTTTCAATCCATGCCTGTCTAAACTGCGTCTCTTTCCCTTCAATCACATCGAACTCAATAATAACGGCCAACATTTACATCTCTTTAGCTAAATAAAAAACGTCTGTTTAGACTAACGTGTGGCGAATCCTATTTCATCAATGCTCCACTGCCTCTGAAGCCGTTCACTTAACCATCGTTAAATGCAGCGATCGTCAGTGGATTCACAACTATGAAGCTTAAAATAACCGGCCTCTTATGTTGATGTCATTTTAAAATCTTTTCGACCGACACCACTTAGAGCAAATCCTATGACCTTGGCAGGTTTACCCGCGATTGCAGATGCGGCCAAATTGCCACTGATCATTGTGCTTTCAACCGATCCAAAATTATAGTGATTATCCGTCCAGTCTCCAGCAAGATACAAATGGCGATAGCCGGATTCAGAGGGTTTAAGACGATATTTCGCCGATCCAGGAAGAGACAAAACATAGCGTTCTGTGGGATCGATATTGGCGCGAAAGAATTGTTGGTGTGCACGATTGTGCGGTGTAGAGACACTATCCTCATCAGCCACTGCGAGAAGCTTAAAATTCAGTCCCTGAGCATCTCCGATTCCCTTAGCACTGCGCACAGTTGCTTTTGGCATCAATGGGTTGGTCGCAGCTTGCATCAACTGAATTGCCTGGTTTTTTACTCGCTCGTGCTGTCGATGGGGATAATCGATATCCGAGAAAGCAGGTACCGGCTCATCCTCAGCCATGGGTCCACAAAAGTACATCACGGATTTTGCCGGATTTTTTTGTCCGCGCCAGTCTTCAAATTTCACAAGGTGACCTAATTCAGCAGCGTCAGATGTTGGACTCAAATAATTACCACTGACAAAAACACCCTTGTTTTTTGAGGCGTTATCAGACAGCAAGTCACCTTTTTCTTTAGTAAACCACATCTGAAAGGCCTGGGTTTGGATGGCTTTTACCTTGTCCACCATGTCTTTCCAGGACGGATTATTGTCGATCAAATCAGAGGCAACCGATGGCAGAGCGCCAATGGATAGAGCACAAACAGCGACATCGAAGTCTTCGCCTTGACGAATTGTTTTGGTGCTCGCCGGCGCCCAGCTGGACCAGTAGCTTTCCAGATTATAGCGGCGACCATGACTGTCCGGCTGCTGTAAAAGATCTCCTTCCACTAACTGGTCACACAGGGGAAAATCTGGCCATCCAGTTAATCCCTTTACCGGATGGAGCTGAAGTGGTTGATAACCCTGACTGGGTGATTTCAAGGTGCATTGCACTTCGAAATCCA
This sequence comes from Porticoccaceae bacterium, assembly GCA_029254005.1. Taxonomy (GTDB): domain Bacteria; phylum Pseudomonadota; class Gammaproteobacteria; order Pseudomonadales; family Porticoccaceae; genus HTCC2207. The sequence goes on from JAQWYJ010000039.1 coordinate 2,250, forward strand.
CATGGCTTATGGCGCTGTCAGTCTGAGCAATGTTTTGAACTTTATGAAAAAATTCAAATTTTACACCGCGCTTTTTTAACACTTCATAGAGTGGCTGAATAATCGTCTCGCCGGTACCTGCGGCAAAAAAGTAAAAGCGACTATGAGTGTAATTCAGCATTAAAAGTGTCCAATGAAGCATTGCACCAGCGGCGAACTTAGGCGGATTACTAGTATCACCATTTTCAAAAGCAAAAAGTATATTAGGACTAGTAATGGGCA
>JAQWYJ010000046.1 GCA_029254005.1 Porticoccaceae bacterium
GATCAGCAAAACCAGGATCAGCAAAGCCAAGATCAACAAAACCAAGATAAGCAGCCACCTGATACTCAAGATTCAACGCAAACTGACGCTATGACCGAAGAAGAAAAACGAGAACAGCAAGCTATTGAGAAAATGTTGCGCCGAGTACCAGACGACCCAGGTGGGCTTCTGCGTGCCAAATTTCGCTACCAATCTAGGCAACAAAAAAACAATAGACCACCACCAACCCAAGAGCGCTGGTAAATGACTCGAATGCTTAAAAATCTTCAAAAACTAACTACTCTACTGACGCTTTTGCTATTTAGTTGCGCAGCCAGCGCTGAATTGGTGGCTAAAGTAGATCGTTCGGTAATAGACAGCAATGAAACCGTTCGACTTGAGCTGCGCTATGATTCACAAGTGTTTAGAGGTGAACCAAACTTTAGTGTTTTGTCATCAGATTTTGAGGTGCTCTCTAATAATCGTCAGCAAAGCTATAGCTCTGTTAACGGGAAAACGCAGTCGTTCACTGCCTGGACACTTCAGTTGAGGCCAAAACGTGTTGGTATTTTGCTGATACCCTCACTTAGCTTTAAGGGCGACATCAGTAATGCCCTAGAATTGCGTGTTCGAGCGGCACCAGCAAACCCCACAGCAGCTAATCCGGGAAGTCAGCCAATCTATACTGAAACAGCCGTGGATTCTGAGTCAATATTTGTCAACCAACAGCTTATTTTGACTCACAGACTCTACACGTCGATAAATTTACGTGACTTTAGCCTATCTGAGCTAAAGATTGATAATGTCCTACTGCACCGTCTCGGCGATACTACTTATCAGAAGGTCATCAACAATAGGACATACCTAGTCCTAGAAGTAAAATACGCCATTTTCCCAGAATCTGTTGGACAGCTAACAATTCCAGCGCTTCGCTTTGGCGCCTTCGAAGTTAATAATCAGAGTCAATTTGGTGTCTTTAATAATCGCGGCAACCAAGTAATACGTGACACCCAAGCAAAATCTGTTAACGTTTTACCACAACCATCAGGTGTTTCAGTTAAAGGATGGATGCCGAGTAAAAATGTTTCACTCAAACAGCGTTGGAGCGGTAGCCTTGAAAACGTTACTGTCGGTGAACCAATCACTCGCACCATAACAATCACCGCAACAGGGTTGAGTGCCTCGCAAATAACACCCTTAGACGATCTGCAAAGCGACAATTACCGCAGCTATCCAGATCAGCCACAACTTAACCAGCAAATCACTAACAGTGATTTAATTTCCACTCGTATAGAAGCTTTGGCAATAGTTCCTAACAGTCCTGGAAAAATAGTATTACCTGCCATAGAGTTACCCTGGTGGAATACGGATACAGGACGTCGAGAAATTGCTCGCTTAGCGGCTGTAACCTTGGAAGTAAAACCCAGCAATGTCACGGCTGATTTCTCGAGCAATGAGCTGTTAGCGCCCGATATGACTATTAACACTACATCTGCTCTTCCGCAAACGGAGAATATTCAAAAGCAGATGCTGCTTAACTCGTTGTCGCTTTCACTCAATGCATTTCTTATCATTGCCTTGGTGTTAGTTTTTGTTTACCGCAAGAAAAACTATTTGGCACATCGGCATCAGGATCTATCAACAGATAAAACGCCGGCACTGCTAACTCTCAAGCAGCAGCTGAAGAACATACATGCCACCGCCAAAGAAGACAACCTGGTGGCTATGCGCAAGGCCATAATCATATGGGGTGGAACCTTGTTTGCTGACCAAAACCCAAGCACATTACGCTCACTGGCAATCTGTTTACAGGATCGTGATATTGCTTTGCAATTTGAGCAACTCGATCGCCACCTTTACCGCACTGGGGAAGTATCTAATAGCGATCTGGATATAAATCTTTTACTTGATCGACTCAAAAAACACTCATCATTCGGCAAAGAACGACGGACATTTAGTCAAAGAGGCCATGAACTGCGAGATTTATATCCTAAATAAGGTACCATAGGCAAAAATAAAAGTAGGTCATAAGTGCATGAATAACCATAAAAACCCTCAACCTGACCCAACTCAAAATTCAAACCAACAACAGCGATACTGGCAGGCTAATCTACGATTATTGGGGAAGCTTCTAGCGGTTTGGTTTGTAGTGTCATTTGGCTTTGGTATTATCCTTGCTGACTGGCTCGACCAATTTTCTATTGCGGGATTTAAGCTAGGCTTTTGGTTCGCCCAGCAAGGTGCCATTTATATATTCGTAATCTTGATTTTTGTTTACGCTCGACAAATGAAATCTCTTGATAAACAGTTTGGTGTTAGCGATGAAGAAGCGCAAACAGGTTCACAGGAGATAGAAAATTGAGTACTCAGATGCTAACGTACCTGTTTGTAGGAGCATCCTTCGCTCTTTATATCGGTATTGCAGTGTGGTCTCGTGCAGGCTCAACAAAAGACTTCTATGTCGCCGGTGGTGGTGTTCATCCAGTGGTCAATGGCATGGCAACTGCTGCTGATTGGATGAGTGCTGCTTCGTTCATCTCCATGGCTGGCATCATTTCCTTTATCGGTCGTGATGGCTCAGTCTATCTCCTCGGCTGGACTGGTGGGTATGTGCTTTTGGCGCTGTTGTTGGCGCCCTACTTACGTAAGTTTGGACGTTTCACTGTGCCCGACTTTATCGGTGAGCGCTACTACTCGAATACAGCACGAATAGTTGCGGTTATCTGCTTGATTTTTGTGTCTTTTACCTATGTTGCAGGCCAAATGCGAGGTGTTGGCATTGTTTTTTCACGTTTTTTAGAGGTTGAGGTAAGCACTGGGGTCATCATAGGCATGGCTGTAGTATTTATGTATGCCGTACTGGGAGGGATGAAGGGAATAACATATACCCAAGTAGCGCAGTATTGTGTGCTTATTTTTGCTTACATGGTACCTGCTATTTTTATCTCACTAATGATCACTGACAATCCAATACCGCAGCTTGGATTTGGCTCTGAAATAAATGATGGATCAGGGCTTTCTGTACTACAAAAACTTGATGGAGTTTTATTGGAATTAGGGTTTAGCGCCTATACCGCCGGCACAAAGTCGATTATCGATGTGTTTGCGATTACCGCTGCGCTGATGTTCGGCACTGCCGGTCTACCTCATGTGTTGGTCCGTTTTTTTACGGTACCTAAGGTTTCAGATGCTCGTCTTTCAGCTGGTTATGCCTTGGTATTTATCGCTATTCTGTATACCACAGCACCAGCAGTTGCCTCCTTTGCTAGGCTTAATCTCGTCGATACTGTGCACAACACTCCCTATGCAAATGCACCAGAATGGTTTGGCAATTGGGAAAATACCGGATTAATCGCTTGGCAAGATAAAAATAATGACGGAATCATGCAGTACGGTGCTGGGCCAGTCATGTTTCCAGCCAAACCATCATTTGATGGTAATACTGGGCCTCATGGTCAGCGTTTACTCAACAACTCGCCTACAGAGTCAGATAATGAAGTTTATATTGACCGTGATATTATGGTGCTAGCTAATCCTGAAATTGCTAATTTACCTGGCTGGGTTATCGCATTGGTCGCAGCAGGCGGTGTGGCAGCTGCTCTGTCTACAGCGGCCGGATTACTTCTAGTAATTTCAAGTGCTATTTCCCATGACTTACTCAAACAAACACTGTTACCTAAGATAACTGAAAAACAAGAATTGCTTTATGCACGCGTAGCCGCCGCTGTTGCAGTCTGTATTGCCGGCCTGTTTGGCATATACCCGCCCGCATTTGTCGCCCAAGTAGTGGCATTTGCATTCGGCCTAGCAGCGGCATCGCTTTTCCCTGCGCTACTATTGGGGATCTTTTCTAAACGGGCAAATAAACAGGGTGCTATTAGCGGCATGCTTGTTGGGTTATTCTTTACATTTAGTTATATCGCTTATTTTAAGTTTCTAGCACCAACGCTAAATACATCAGACTATTGGCTGTGGGGTATATCACCTGAAGGCATTGGCACATTGGGAATGCTATTAAATTTTGGCGTCGCTATTATTGTCAGTAGCCTTACCGCAAAACCTCCAGAATCGATTCAAAAATTAGTTGATAATATCCGAATTCCCAGTGGTGCTGCTGTTGCCAATCATCATTAGTAAATTCGAGTCAGTTCTGACAACCCGCGAGATTTAGTTTATGAATTCAACCTACAGAAGCATGGCACTACTGATTAAAAGCCTACTGATAATGCTAATCGTTTTTGATACTGTGCTTGTCTCAGCCGCTCCAGAAATCTCAAATCAACCTGTAGCTATCATAATTCATGGTGGCGCCGGGACAATTAAACGGGAGTTAATGAGCGATGAGATTGAGAGTGAATATCGTGCGATATTAAAGGAAGCTATCACTCGCGGTCATACTATTCTACGTAAAGGAGGCTCTAGCTCAGAGGCAGTGGTCGCTGCTATTTCATTAATGGAAGATTCTCCTCTGTTCAATGCCGGGTATGGCGCTGTGTTTAATCACCAGGGCGACATTGAATTAGATGCCTCTATCATGCAAGGAAGTGATCTTAATGCCGGAGCCGTAGCCTCGGTGAGACGTATCAAAAATCCTATAAAGCTTGCCCGTAGTGTAATGAAAGCATCACCACATGTGATGCTTGCCGGGTCAGGTGCTGAGCTATTTGCACAACAACAAGGATTTAGTCTGGTCTCTAATGAGTATTTTAAAACTGAGCGCAGACGTCTTCAGCTGGAACGTATTATTAATCAGCAAACATCTAGCAACCATCTGCCTAAACCTGTGCATCCATTATTAGTGAAATATCAATTTGACGAAAAAAAGTTGGGTACAGTAGGTGCTGTAGCCATCGATCAACAAGGCAACATTACTGCAGGCACATCCACTGGTGGTATGACAAACAAACGTTTTGGGCGAATTGGTGACGCTCCTGTTATAGGAGCAGGCACCTACGCTGATAATAACTCTTGTGGAATATCCGCTACAGGGCATGGTGAATACTTTATTAGAGCGGCTGTGGCTCATGACATCTGTGCTCGTGTCGCATACAAAGGAATTTCATTACAAGCTGCCCAAGATGAGGTGATTCAAATAAAGTTGGTAAATATGAATGCATCTGGTGGAGTTGTTGGTGTTGATAAGGATGCAAATATTGCATTTTCGTTTAATTCCTTAGGTATGTATCGCGCTGGTATAGATAAACATGGCAAGTCTTTCGTGCAAATTTTTCAAGAACATTAATCGAGTTAAACTAAATGACAATAACTAGAAAGAGTATCATAGGCATTCCAGGTATTCCTTGGGGACCTCACGAAAGAAAAATTTGGTTAAGTCAACAAACAATCAAACGCTCGTACCAAGATCAGGTAATTGCTAGGATAGAGAAGATTGAACAGCAGCTGTCGTCTATTCTTACCATCGAACAATATGGTGCACTTTCCTCTGATCCTGACAGATATAGTCTTTGGGCCTTTAAATCTAAGCATTGGCAAGAACTACGGCCCTCAATTTTAATAACTGGCGGTGTTCATGGCTATGAGACTAGTGGAGTACAAGGCGCTTTGCGCTTTGTGGAGAGTACCTTAACAGCCTATAAAGACCTGTATAATTTTGTTGTCATCCCCTGCATTAGCCCTTGGAGTTATGAAACGATTAACCGTTGGACATCCCAGGCTATTGATCCAAATCGTTCTTTTACGGGGGGTACTGCGGTGGAAGAATGTCGTCATCTAATGACTTATGTCAAAGAACTCAACATAGAATTTCACTGCCATATGGATTTACATGAAACAACCGATACCGATAACTTGGAATTTAGACCTGCCCTTGAAGCAAGAGACGCAATTGCTCAAGATTTATGGGAAATACCAGATGGTTTCTACGGCGTAGGTAACACCGAAAAACCCCAACCTGCATTTCAAAAAGCCATTATTGATGCTGTTGCAAAAGTCACACACATCGCACCTTGCGATGAAAACAACTGTCTTATAGGTACAAAAATAGAACAACACGGGGTTATAAATTATCCGATTAAAGCGTTAGGCCTCTGTGCAGCTATCTCTGATGCGCCTTATGTAAGTACCACTGAGGTGTATCCAGATAGTCCACACGTTAATGATGAAAATTGTGTTTTGGCGCAAGTGGCGGCTATTTGCGGTGCTTTAGACTATTTACAGGGAACCCCTACGCCCTAGGTGAACGGTCTGGCTCACTTGTGAGCTTATTAAACGCAAGATAACAGAGCTAAACCATGAAAAAAGCAGCGGCAATCCTCAATAACCTATTCGGCTATGATAGTTTTCGTGGGCATCAAGCAGAGATCATTGAAAATCTCTGTACAGGTCACAATGCGTTAGTGCTTATGCCAACCGGGGGCGGAAAATCACTTTGTTATCAAATTCCCTCTCTCGTAAGAGACGGGGTTGGTATTATTATCTCGCCTCTCATCGCGCTAATGCAAGATCAGGTAAATGCCATGCAACAGCTTGGTGTTAAAGCTGCCTTTTTGAACTCAACACTTTCTGTCACTGAACAAAAAAATGTTGAACATGATCTACTCAATGGCAGCTTAGACCTACTCTACATTGCACCAGAAAGACTTATACAACCAAGTACCTTAGACCTATTGAGTGACTGTAGATTAGCCTTGTTTGCAATTGACGAAGCGCACTGTGTATCTCAGTGGGGACATGACTTTCGTGCGGATTATTTAGCATTGGGTGTACTGGCTGAACAATTTGCAGAAATACCACGAATTGCACTTACCGCTACTGCGGATGTTCACACGCGCCGAGAAATCGTTGAGCGTTTGTCATTGTCAGATGCGAAAGCCTACATTAGTGGCTTTGATCGCCCTAATATCCGCTACGCGATCGCTAACAAAACTAATCCAAAAAAACAGCTGTTAGCTTTTTTGCATGGCCGTCAACAAGAGGCAGGCATTGTATATTGTTTATCGCGTAAAAAAGTTGAAGACACCGCACAATGGCTAACACAGCAAGGCTTTACTGCACTTCCCTATCATGCGGGACTGCCAGCTCAACTTCGTCAGACGCATCAAAATAGATTTCTTAGAGATGACTCTGTGATTATCGTGGCTACCATAGCCTTTGGTATGGGCATAGATAAACCAGACGTACGCTTTGTCGTGCATCTGGATTTGCCAAAAAGTATAGAAGCATACTATCAAGAGACAGGGCGTGCAGGTCGTGATGGACAACCCGCAGATGCATGGATGGTATATGGTTTGCAGGATGTTGTCCGACTACAACAAATGGCCCAAGGATCAGAGAGTTCTGAACAATTTAAACGCGCTGAAAAGCACAAATTAGATGCTATGTTGGGTCTTTGTGAGGTCACTAGCTGCCGTCGTCAGGTGCTGTTAAATTATTTTTCTGACCAGGGGTCAAATCGATGTGGAAACTGTGATAATTGCCAAATCCCCCCGATCACTTGGGATGCTACCGAAGCGGCACAAAAAGTTTTGTCGTGCGTTTATCGTACTGGACAGAGATTTGGGGTAGTACACGTAATGGATGTTTTACAGGGCAAAAACAATGAGAAAGTTTTACAGCATGGTCATCAGCAATTAAGTACCTTTGGTATTGGCAGTGACATCCATGAAAATCAATGGCGCTCAATTATTCGGCAACTAGTTATCCTCGGGTTTTTGCGTGTTGACATCGAAGGCTATAGCGCCTTGCAACTGACCGATCTTTGCCGGCCAGTACTTCGCGGCGAACAGTGTTTGCACTTACGCAAGGAAGATATAAAAGCATCCTTAAAAAAGACCTCAGGGATAACCTCTTACCAAAAAACTCAAATATCTCCAGAGAATCAAGAACTCTGGGATGAGTTGCGAGAATGTCGTAAATATCTCGCCGAAGAACACAATGTTCCACCCTATTTAATCTTTCATGATGCCAGCTTAAAACAAATGTTAGAGATAATGCCAATATCAGAATCTGAGTTACTAACAATAAATGGTGTCGGAAAGAGTAAATTAGAAAAATATGGTGCCGATTTCATTGAAATAATTGCACGCTTTGCAACCAAGAGTCTTTGAGCGAGGTGCTAGGTGCTAGGTGCTAGGTGCTAGAAACTAGGTCCTAGAAGTGTCAACTGTTTAACAAACCAAGCCCTATGTGTTGGGTGGTAAAGACAGCGTTTCTCTGGTCGCAGTGCAATAAGCAAAGTTTTTTATCTTATTCGCAACACTTCAGTTACAGCTTAATATCAAAGTGCTTAACCACAGCTTCGGTAATTTCCCAGGTGCCACTGAAGCCTACATCAATCACAAAAGCATCGCCAGGGCCAACATGCATAGGCTCTCCGCCATCGGGAGTTATGATAATCCGTCCTTTAATAAGATGAATAAATTCGTATTCCGCATATACTGCATGATAAGTCCCTTCCGTTGCTGTCCACATGCCGGAAATCATGGAACCATCATTGGATGTATGTAAAATCCATGTTTTCATTGTGGGATGGCCATCTACCACTCGCCAACCATCAAGATCTTCTGTAATAGCGTCAATTGCGTCCTCATTAACGAGTTTAGTTAAATGTTTCATATTCAGATTCCAATGAGTTAAACACCTTAATTCTCTTTTATTCAGACTGAGATACGCCACGCAATACTACAGTTTTTCCACGTCGACATTGTGTAATATTTGCACATTTAATTAACGTTTCTTGTGCCTTTGGCCCAAAATGGCGCTCGCAGTTCTGTTTTAAGAATTTTACCAGCGCCAGAAAGTGGTAAGGGGTCCTGTCTAAAGGAAATAGAGCGAGGGCACTTGAAACCTGCAATCTGTGTTCTACAGTGAGTCATTATATCGTCTTCAGTTGCAGTCATATTTTCGTTCATCACCACCACAGCATGCACCTGCTCTCCCCATTTTTCACTAGGAATACCAATAACAGCACACTGATTAACGTTGGGGTATCGATAGATTGCGTTTTCAACTTCCGAGGAATACACATTTTCACCGCCAGAAATAATCATATCTTTGACTCGGTCAACGATAAATACGAAGCCCTCATCATCAAGGTATCCACCATCCCCAGTATGTAACCATTGATTAACAATTGCTTTACCTGTCTGTTCAGGCATATTGCGATAGCCCTTCATAACATTAGCGCCACGAACACAAATTTCTCCAACTACGCCGTTAGCTACTGACTGATCATTGTCATCAAAAATTGCGATGTCAACTCCTGGTATCGCTTGGCCGGCAGACTTAATCTTACCCGCCAAAGGGCCTTCAAAAGTATGCCTACTCTTGTCAAGTACGGTAATAATTGGGGAAGCCTCGGTTTGGCCATAGGCTTGATAAAATCCAGCATTGGGCAGTTCTTGAAGAGCCTTTCTAATAACTGACTCTGGCATAGGTGATGCGCCATAAGCCACAGCACGTAATCCACTCATGTCAAAGTCATCCACTGCTGGATGATTTACTAACATATTGATCATTGTAGGGACCATCAACAATCGGTCAATTTTATATTTTTCAATGCCATCCATAGTTGCTAAAGGATCAAATCCTGGCAAAAAATAGTTGGTTCCACCCACCACTAACGATGTCATGCAATAGAAAGCGTCAGCAATGTGAAACATCGGAGCAACATGTAAAATTTTGTCTCCCGGACTACAATCCATTACAGCTACTGACTGCAGTGCATTGGCTACTAAATTGGTATGAGTAAGCATGACTCCCTTAGATCGACCTGTTGTGCCGCCAGTATAAAATAGTGCTGCAATATCGTCATTTTTGCGTCCTGCATCGGCAACTGGAGTATTATCAACTAAACTGTCATAGGAGCTGTAGCCGTCTGGGGTTGCGCTTTGATCAACAAAAATAAAGTGTTCAACATAGTTAAGCTCGGATCGAATTTGTTGAATAAGCGGTACAAACGTACTGTCAACTAGTAGAACTTTGGCTTCAGAATCATTTAACCAATAGACAACCTCAGGTCCAGCAAGTCGGGTATTTATCGGTTGAAAAACACCACCAGCCCAAGGCACTCCGTACATAAACTCAAAGTACCGATCACTATTGAGCGCCATCATCGCAACACAGTCACCATCATTTACGCCTAAGGACTGCAACCCGCCGGCAAATCGAGCAAGCTTGTCCATGTATTGGTGCCACGTTTGCTGGCGCTCGCCATCAACTGTCGCCAGTTCTGAACCCGATGTCTGCACAATTCGGCGAATAAGTTGTGATGTGGAAAACATAGCTACTCCTAATCATTGATGTTATTGGAGGGGAGATTATTGCCCAAAGGAGCATCATAGACAATATGCACATACCCATAGTTTATCTAGTGCTCCGAAATATAATAAATTTAATCAGATGTTTAATAATCAAAATGAGTCGATGCAATAGCATCCCTGCGGGTATTTATGCCCAAAATGTATTGAATGTGTTAGATTTGTGATTACAAAAACTAAAAAATTAAGAGGTACTATAATGTTATATAAAAAATTCGTGGCCTTTTTGTTAGCTGTAGTCGTCCCTCTGATTCTTTTATCCTGCGAAAATAAAACCTTGAAATTTGCAGATGTAGATTCCGCACGCTTGCTAAATGCCGCGGCTACCCCAGCAGAATGGCTGAGTTATGGTGGCACCTATGATGAGCAAAGACACTCTGCACTAGATCAAATTAATATCTCAAATGTCAGTCAATTAGGGGTGGCCTGGACCTATGATTTAGCCACTGCGCGTGGCGTTGAATCAACACCTTTAGTAGTCGATGGCGTTATGTATGTCACCTCTGCCTGGTCAATAGTCTATGCACTGGATGCGAAAACAGGTCAAGAACTATGGGTGTATGACCCCGGTGTCGATAAAGCGGTAGGAGCTAAAGCCTGTTGTGATGTAGTTAATCGAGGTGTCGCTGTATGGAAAGGTATGATCTATGTTGGAGTAATCGATGGTCGCCTAGAAGCTCTGGATGCAGAAACTGGCACTCTAATATGGAGCAAAGTCACGGTAGACCAGTCAAAACCTTATACCATCACGGGTGCTCCTCGCGTTGTGAAAGGTAATGTACTGATCGGAAATGGAGGCGCAGAGCTAGGCGTACGTGGGTATTTATCGGCCTATGCGGCTGACAATGGAGATCTTGTTTGGCGATTTTACACAGTACCGAACCCTAACAAGCAGCCTGATGGAGCTGTCTCTGATGATGCACTGCGTGAGGTTGGAAATCTTACCTGGGGTGATGAAGGAGCTTGGACTACCGATGGCGGCGGTGGTACGGTTTGGGACTCTATTGTTTATGATAATGTGAACGACAATATTATCTTTGGTGTTGGCAACGGATCACCGTGGAATCGAGATATCCGAGATACTGGTAAGGGAGATAATTTATTTTTATCCTCTATCGTCGCTGTGGACGCCACCACTGGCATCTATAAATGGCATTTTCAAACCACACCCGGTGATAACTGGGACTATACAGCGACACAGACTATTATCCTCGCCGATCTACCCCTCGGCGAGGATGGCGCTGCTCGCAGAGTGGCCATGCAGGCACCAAAAAACGGTTTCTTTTACGTGCTAGATGCAACAAGCGGAGACTTTATCTCGGGAAATGCCTTTGTTCCGCAAAATTGGGCGGAAGGACTAGACGAAAATGGGCGGCCTATTGAAAAGCCTGAAGCTCGTTACAGCGCAACACCCTACATGCAGAATCCCGGTGCTCTGGGTGCGCACAATTGGCAACCCATGGCATTTAATCCAGATTTAGGGTTAGCCTACATACCGGCACAAGAAATTCCTGACTTCTACGCCAAGGATGAAAATTTCGGCGAGCGTTTACAAAACTGGAACACGGGAACAAACCTGGTAGCAGGCCTACCCATCAATCTTGATTTGGCTACAGCAATGGCTCTGCGGGCGACACTAAAAGGACGCCTTATCGCTTGGGATCCAAGTACTCAAACGCCACGATGGACAGTAGAGCACAGTAATGCTTGGAATGGTGGTGTTCTCTCTACTGCCGGTGGAATCGTGTTTCAGGGACGTTTAGAGGGTGAATTCGCCGCCTACAACGCGGCCACCGGAGAAAAGCTGTGGTCGCGTGATGTCAAGTCAGGAGCGGCCTCTGGCCCGGGAACCTATGCCATCGATGGAGAACAATATATCACCATCACCACCGGCTGGGGATCCGCCTATGCTCTCGCTGGAGGCTCTGCATACGATCAACCAGTTCCACCCATCGTGGGCAAAGTGGTGACCTTTAAATTAAATGGCAAAGCCGACATTCCTGACCCCCAACTCGTCTTGCCGCCAAGAAACCCAAAAACTGCTCAATTTGGCGACAATGCGTTAATTGAGACTGGGTTTAATCTGTATCATTATAACTGTCGCGTCTGTCACGGCCCCCTTGCCATCAGCTCAGGTGTATTACCGGATTTACGTTGGTCTGAGACAACGGCGGATGCAGTGGCATGGCAGACTATTGTCCTTGGTGGCGCTTTGGCAGGCAACGGCATGGTAGCCTTTGACAATGTTCTCTCAGAGGATGACGCCGAAGCAATCAGAGCCTACGTCGTCAAGCAAGCCCATGAGGGTGCAGCACTGGAAGCAGAGGCTGCAGCACTGATGGCAACCGATGCAGCAGCAATGTAGTTAATCGAGGTTAACCCTCGCAACTACATTGCGCAAAGCCGCAGGCTAAAGTGATTTAGAGGCAATCTCCAACACGTCTTTAACCAAATTTGGGTGGTCAGCAACGCGTTGTAACTGTTTGCGCATCAATGCACCGTAGGGCTCAGAAAAACCCTTCCAACGGGTCAGAGGTGTTACCAATCTCGCTGCCACCTGAGGGTTAGCCTGGTTTAAAGCGATGATTTGATCAGCTAAAAATTGGTAGCCGGATCCGTCTGCAGTGTGAAAATTAATCAAATTTGCTGAACAGAAGGCGCCTATTAAACTGCGAACCTTATTCGGATTAGTCATGGTGAAGGCGCTGTGCTCAAGCAACGCTTTGACCCTCGCAAGCCCCTCCGATTGGCTGTTGGTGGCCTGAATTTGCAACCACAGATTCATCACTAGCGCCTCATCGGCATACTGCTGCTCAAAGCTCTGAAGCGCTTTTTCGGCATAGTTTTGAGCTTCAGAACAGTTGACCAGTGCTGACAAAGCAGCGGCCTTGTCAGTCATGTTGTCTGCTTGAGAAAATTGCTTCCAGGCCAACTCAATGCCCGCAGCACCGGTGTGCATCAAATAGCTCAGTGCAGCGTTTTTCAAACTTCTGGCACCGATTTGCTCAGCCTCCGGCGCATAGTCCACAGCCACGCTATGACGCTCATAAACATCATTGAATTCCTCCGCCAACGCCACGGCCAATGCCTTGCGCATAAACTCTCTGGCGCCATGGATTGCCTCGGGCTGAATAACCTCTGTCAACTCGTGGAGCAGTGATTCGCTCGGCAAATGGAGCATCAATGCCACCATAGCAGGATCTAAATGATGATTGCGCAGCAGTGAGCCAAATGCCGTGATAGCCAGTGGGTCCAGCACCAAAGTTCGCCCCGCTTGATGATCGGCAATGAGCTTGTTCAGCACAGACAGACAATAAGTCTGGCAGGCATCCCATCGGTTAAATCCATCAGAGTCGTAGGTCAACAAATGTATCAGCTGCTCATCAGTATAGGGAAAGTTGAGCTTCACTGGTGCCGAAAACCCTCTTAGCAGCGACGGCACAGGCTCCACACTGATATTGTCGAATGTGATGCGTTTGTGTTCTTCATGGAGCTCCAAAGTGATTTCTCCATCGCCAGCCTGATTGAGTACCATATCTTCACCCGCAGCATCAACCAGCCCCAACGTAACGGGAATGACGAAGGGTTTTTTATTGGTCTGGCCCGGCGTATCTGGGCAATGTTGAGTAAATTCTAGCGTGTAGGTTGCTCCCTCTGGATCGAAACTGGAGGTTACATCCAGCACCGGTGTTCCAGACTGACGATACCAGCGCCGGAATTGCGATAGGTCGCGACCACTGGCATCCTCCATGGCCACAACAAAATCCTCCACAGTCGCCGCCTCTCCATCGTGTCGTTCGAAATACAAGTCGCTGGCCGCTCGAAAAGTTTGCTCACCCAATAGTGTGCGATACATACGCACCACTTCAGCGCCCTTTTCATAGATAGTAACGGTGTAGAAATTATTGATTTCCATATAGGACTCTGGCTGCACCGAGTGGGCCATAGGTCCGCCATCTTCGGAGAACTGATGAGTTCTGAGAAAAGCCACATCTTCAATACGTTTCACCGTGGCAGAGTTCATATCTGAGGAAAACTGTGAGTCACGAAACACAGTAAAGCCCTCTTTTAAACTGAGTTGGAACCAATCTCTGCAGGTTACCCGATTGCCCGACCAGTTGTGGAAATACTCGTGGGCGACAATCGCTTCGACCCGCTGAAACGCTGCATCTGTGCTGGTTTTGGGGTTGACCAAAACGGCTGACGTATTAAATATATTGAGGCCCTTGTTTTCCATGGCTCCCATATTGAAATCGTCTACCGCAACAATCATGAAGATATCCAGATCATACTCACGGCCATAGACCTCCTCGTCCCAACGCATAGAGCGCTTCAAGGAGAGCATAGCGTGATCGCATTTATCCAAATCCTTCTCTTCAACAAAAATTTGCAGCTTTACCTCTCGACCCGAACAGGTGGTGAAACTATCTTCCACCATACTCAAAGTGCCGGCCACCAGTGCAAACAGATAAGAGGGCTTTTTAAAGGGGTCATGCCAGGTAACAAAGTGTCTGCCACTGGCCAGCTCACCCCGATCAATAGGGTTACCGTTGGATAAAAGAATAGGATACTGCTGACGACAGGCGATCACTTTGGTGGTGAATTCAGCCATCACATCAGGTCGATCAAGATAAAAAGTGATGTCTCTAAAGCCTTCGGCCTCGCATTGGGTACAGTACATTGTGCGAGAACGATATAGACCCATCATGGTGGTATTTAAATGCGGCTCAATCAACACCTCTACGCTAACAATAGCGTTGTCCGGCAGATTGTAAATTGTTAATGACTCAGGCTCTTTATGGAAATCAGAGGCACTTAGTGCAACATCATTGACTTTTACCCACTGCAAGTCTAAACCCGGACTACCATCTAAAATAAGATTGTTTGATTTCTCTTTACTCAGTGGATTACGCACCACCATCAACTCACTATTCACCCTAGTATGATGTTTTTGTAAATCAAATATCAGATTTGTTTTTTCGATGAGAAATGCAGAGACCTCATAGTCTTTGAGATATATAGTTTGTGGCGCTACGTCTTTCATAAAAACTCTCTTTTATACCGTCTATGAAGCCTGAACGCTGAATTCAACGTTATAGGCTGTGTACTTTCTTATATTAATTACACCAGCATCAAGAATTAGGTACTGGCCCTTAATACCGTGTAAAAAGCCCTCGATTAAAGGCTGTTTATCAAGGTTCAAACTCTTCACTTTTTCTGGAAACTGACTAATGGGAAAGCCAATTTCAACGGGGTCTACCTTATCTAAAAACTGCATTCCCCCCAGGCCATATTCTTGTGCTAATTTCGCAATTTCAACACGACACTTCCCTACCAGCTCATCTCTTATAGTGGGTAAATCAAGCAACTCATTATTACCCTTTAGCATCCGTTGCCATTGAGTTCTGTCAGCAATATGCGCTCTCAAACGGTCTTCAAGAAGTCCGGCTTGCCGCCGATTTTTGACTCGAAATATGGGTAGACCTTGGGTAGCCCCTTGGTCAATCCAGCGCGTTGGTAATTGGTTCCCTCGAGTAATTCCAACCTTGACACCAGATGTATTGGAAAGATAAACAAAATGATCAGTAAAACAATAAGTTTCACCCCATTTTGCATCACGACATGTTCCCGCATGATAATGACATTTTTCTGGGCTCATAATACAGGTATCGCACTGCGGTAGAGTGGTAAAACAACGATAGCAATATCCTTGAGAAAAACTCTTTTTGGAGCGTCGCCCACAACCAATACAATGAATATCGCCAAGAAATTTTATCCTAATGAACCGGCCGATGTATTGATTTAGAGGTATACGAGATTCATCTAATGGCAACTGGTACTGCACTGTACCAGTTTCAGACAACGTAGTTTCCATTTTAAGCAGGTGCCCGGACTGCTCGAACATTGTCAACTCTTCCATGTCAATGGTCTCTGTTCTGCATTTTCAGGTGCGCAAGGTGTATTTTTGGGAGGCACATAACCTGACCGCTCCTCAGCAGGCAAAGACGCCTCATAAGCAATAATTGCCTGAATTGAGAGGGCCTTTTGCTCCTCATTCATTATCTTTCCATCAGGCCATTTACCTATCTCGATACTATATTTAAGGTTTGCATAAACCTCAGGGGTAATACTGTTTACAAGCTGTTTTATATCCATTTTAGTCTTTTCCACTGATCCTGTAGTCTGAGCACGCGCTAAACCCTATATTGATTTATTTTCCCAAGTAAACCAAAAATACCACCCAATACCATACCGCAAACCAAGCCAGCTAAATGCGCCGCATTAGCAATACCAACGCCAATAAAGAATGTCACAACCGGTGTCATACACAATATCAACCAACCAACCATAAAAATAACAATCCCTTTAGGCAGTTGATTTTCCGGCTGAGGAAAAATAATGCCAACAATCCAAAGGTAGCCGATCAACGCATAGACGACACCGGACATTCCACCAAAAAAGACCTCGCCAGACCACCAAAACTGAGCCGTATTAGATATAGCGCCAGTGGCTAGTACCACCAAAAGTAGATGCAAACTTCCATTATGCTGCTCAATTCGAGAACCCAACATAGACAGCCATAAGCTGTTAAACACAAAGTGCAAGAGTCCGAAGTGCAAAAAGATCGGGGTTACTATTCGCCAATATTGACTGTTAGAAAAACTACTATAGCTAAAATAGCCTAATGCTATTGAAGTATTAAAACTAACCAACATTCCGCCCGTTGCACTTAGTAAAATGAGTAGGCTTACTACGGGATGGTTTTTTGCAGCGCGATACCACTCAGGATTTAGAGGCTTACTGTTTGGAGCATTCATAATTAATTTCGCTAACGATTTTTCTTCTCTACGTCCAAACGACTACCCCAGCCCAGTTTTGAGCGACAAACACTGTAAAAATTATTGTCTTTGGGATGAATAAGCAAAATATCATTTGCGTGTCTCTTAATAGTAATAACATCACCTGGTTTAGTTGCTATATCGTTTTGCCCGTCACAGGTAAGCACCGGTTGCAACTCATTTCGAGTACTCACTCTAACCTCAATCTGGGCACTTCCCTGCAGGGCTATAGGTCGACTGCTTAAGGTATGAGGATTTAGGGGAACCACCACAATGGCATCTAACTCGGGCACCAGTAAAGGGCCACCTGCAGAGAGTGCATAGGCTGTTGATCCTGTGGGAGTGGCGACAATGAGACCATCAGATCGTTGACTGTAAACAAATTCATTATCTACATACAACTCAAATGTCATCATTCTGGCTGACATACCCGGGTGCATCGCTATGTCGTTCACAGCGGTACCATTACCAATAACGTCGCCGTTTCGTGTAACCTGCGTCTCTAACATGAAACGTCGTGTTTGTTTGTACTCGCCTTGAAGAACCGATAATACGCGGGCCTCAATTTCATCTGGAGAAATATCAGTTAAAAACCCCAATCGGCCACGATTTATGCCTAAAAGAGGGATGCCCAGAGACGCCATTTTACGACTAGCACTCAACATGCTGCCATCACCGCCCACAATAATTCCCAAATCAATATAATCGGCAAACCCGGATATTGGTAATACATTTTCAACCGACCAGTCTATGATCTCTGCAGTTTTTTTCTCATAAAAAACAGCACGCCCCTGACTTACTAAAAAAGCCTCTAACTTATGGAGAGACTCCTTAACTTCGGGAAGATCTAAGGTGCCTAGTAATCCAATTCTTTGAAAATGTGTCATATAAAAGTCATGTCTTATAAGTTTTCAATAATGTAAGTAGGCGGTAACCCACCGTTTACACACTATAAAAAAGGTTAGCCCACCCAGCAGTTTTTGGCAAAACAATTGCAACGGTACTTTAGTTAAGACATCACGGCAAAACCTAGCTAATCTGATTTGTAAGCTGTATATCGACGTCGACATAGGTACAAACACAAGCACATAATAATTAGTACTAGTGTAGCGTCATTGGACTCGCCTACTCCAATAGTACAACCACCACCTCCACTACTTGGAGGTGGTGTTACAGTGCTATCAGCGACTACCGACAACACTGGCGAGTTCAATTGTATGTAGTCATCACTATTACCACTTCCATTGGCAACATCCACAGTAACCACAAGATTTCCAGCGAAAGTACCAGCTCTTACTGACGCAGTATACACACCATTTCCTTGTGAAGAAAACGCAGTCACTGATGCATCACGCAGGTTGACGGAGCTAGATAAGCTCATCCCATCAAGTGGGTTGCCATTAGTAGATCTAATAATTACAGTTAGCGTTGCAGTATCAGTTCCGTTGGCAACTAACGATGACCTAGAAAAAGATAACTCACTAGATTCCACATTAGGCTTTCCATAAACACTCACAGCCAACCCACTCGGATCGGAAAGGCTTCCGTTAGCAACACCATCTGCGTCATTGGGGCCGCCTTCTTGAATCTTTAACAAAATACACTGATCAGCGTAAGTTAACCCAGCACTATAAGACTCACTCCGTAAGTTAGGGCATGCTCCGTCGGCACCTGTGGCCGAATAAATTTCATTTTCAGAATTCTCCACAAATTCTTGCCAGATCATCAATTCAGGGTGATATTTTCTATATACCGCATCATCAGGGATGCCATTGGGTACTGGGATAATAACACTGTAAACACTTCCTATTTGTTCCCCACTCAAAACGAAATCTACAAGATTATCAGGAAAAATAAAGTCTTGATCATCAGTACCTCCAGAGGACAAAATAGAGTCTTCAGATACAGTTATATCATTTCCCTCATCAAGGGCATTTGTTCCAAGACTTATTAACACGCCTTCACTGGCTTCCATTACACTGCCAGTTTCATCATCGATGGGAGCCAGATAGCTCTCTTGGATATTGTCTAAGTAATTAGGGATATTATCACCATCATCATCCAAAAAACCCTCCTGAGCATCTGAAATACCATCTCCATCAGCGTCTTTGACTTCAGATAACTGCGGTAAATTATCAATTATCTTAAGAGAAATACCTGCGGTAATATCCTCAGGAGGATTACCGCTATCCGTTACGGTAGCTGAAATATAAATAGCACCTAGAGGTAATATCGAAGGATCAAATATCAACGAATAAGCGTCGTCAGCGACCGCTCCGACGCCGAGTTTTTCGATAGCCGAGGACCAGTCAATAGTATGCGTATCCATTGGGTTTACATCATTTATTATTGCCTTAACAGTTACAAGCCCATCCGATTGAGACATTAGTACGCCAACCCCTGGAGTCTGTTCGGCAGTGAACGCTACATGTGGTGCGATGTTTTCATCTACTAATGTAATTATTTTTGATGAATTTCCGCCCAAGACTGCATTCGTTGGCAATTCCAAGGTGATTTCGACGGTCTCATTGGGCTCAAAAATATCATCTTCCAAAACTGTGATAGTCAAGCTACCTGATCTACCTGCTTCAATAACAAGGGTGCTGTTAGTATCTAACTCAAAATCTTCCTCTAAAACGGCAGACCCCGAAAGTGCATACGGCACAGATACTGGATATTCTGGAGCATCTCCACTCAAGTAGACAGTAACATCGATAACATTTCCCTCAGCAGAAACAGTATCTGGCCCCAGATTAACTAATGGAATTACGTCCAAATTTTGAGTAGCTTCAGCATACCGGCCGTTACTATCAGTTACCGACCATACAATTTCATAACGGCCAGATTTAAATGGTCCCACTTGGTTGGCTGTAGGCTGCAAAGAAACACCGGCACCGTCATCGGCCAATGCCACTCCGAGGTCAACAGCTGTTCTATAACCTGAAGCAGTAATTATCAAATCTTCTGGAGCGGCAATACTAATCGGCACTAGATCGACAACAACAGCTCGAGTAGCCTGACTTTCATTCCCGGACAAGTCACTAACTGTATAAGTAACCACATAATTACCTGCTACCAATACATTTACATCACTAGTAATGGTTATATCAGCATCTAAACAGCAATCTACTGTATCTGTGGCGGATGCACCTAGCTCGACATAGGTATCCCCAACCAGCAATTTAATCACTGAGTCGCCATTGAGTTGAATAACAGGCGCAGTAGTGTCGGACACCGTTACCACCCGTATCGCCGAAGATACATTATTTTGAGAGTCCGCTATATGATAGCGTAGCTCATAATCACCTGCGGTATTTTCATCGACCAAACCTTCTACTGTTATAAACTGAGATATATCTCCTTCAACCGAATCTATTGCCTTTGCCCCCGGATCAGTGAAGGTGGTACCTTGCTCATGTTGAACGTCAGACCCTTGATTTAGCGTAAGCACGGGGGCAATCGTATCTTCAACTATAACGTCTCTGAAGATGGTTTCAGATAAATTACCAGAAACATCAACTGCCCGATAACTAAGTCTGTATGTGCCCGCTGTGTTAACGTCCACAAAACCAATAGCGCTAACAAAAAATTCGCCATTAGCCAGATCTACAGCTGAAGCACCTGGGTCAACAAACAATGTCCCCTGTTCATGGTACATTGGTGTGCTACCAATAAGTGTGATGGCTGGCGACAAAGTATCAGCCACATGCACTATCCTGGTGACGGATACGGCTTGATTTCCAACACTATCAGTAGCCCTAAATGTAAGCACATAACTACCTGGTACAAATGCATTTACCTCCCCCACTACTTCAACCAAAACATTGCCATCACAAATATCGCTTGCACTAACCCCAGCATCTATATACTGCTGACCCTGTTGATGTGATATGACGGCATCGCCAACAAGCACTATTTCAGGTCCTAGTGAATCAACTACTGTTACTTCTCGCTGAATGGGGTCAGCATTATTACCATCCGCGTCGGAAGCGCTATAAGTCAATGTATAGATACCGACGTTAGAATCGACTTCACCAGAAATAGTTACTGGAATCTCTCCATCCGTAAAATCATATGCGGTGGCTCCATCATCTGAATAAACCGTGCATGCCTCATGATCTATTATCGGCGATCCAAGCAAACTTATAACTGGAATAAGAACATCATCAATAATGTTTTGTAGCTCATTTAATGTAGACAACATCAAATACTGCTCAACAATCAATGATTGTATTTGTAGCAATTCTACAGACACCAATTTTAAATCGCTCAACGACTCAAATACGGTCAATTTATCTGCAGTTAAATCCTCTGATAGAGATGCCTCAAGCAAATTGACAATATCAACCATATTTTGCACTTCTTCGACAAGGGCAACTGTTGAAAAGTTATCTGGATACTTGTCTATAAAAGCTCGGTAAGCTAATTCATTATCATCAATCACTCGCGCAATATTAGATATGACGCCAATCTCAGCAACCGTGATAGTAGCAATAAAGATATTCGGGTTATCCGCCTGGAGTCCGATGGCCACGAGAGCATTAGTGGTTAAAATAACCGCTTTAATCTCTTCGACTTGTGGATTTTCCGTACTAACATAAGATCCATTAGCTAAGGCATCTGAGTAGTCTACACCCTCAATTGCCTCATCAATACTTGGAAGCGAGTTAATTTGGTTCGCAGTGGCTGCTATACCATCAAGATTCCCAGCTATATCCTCCAAGATAGCAGCATAGGCTTCTCCAACATAGGTCCATGTGAAGCTTGCTGAGGCAATATTGTCGGTCAAGGCTAAATCATAAAACACTCCAGCTTTTACATTGACTTCAACCGGTTGGTCATTAAGAGCAGTCAATGTCGCCGAATAGAGACTGTCATTTAGCTTATTAAATTGACTTAAGATTGCATTCTCTACAGAAACATCAGGACTAAAAAAACTTCGAGTCGGTGAGGACGACTGAAAACGCACAGCTATTGTCGAAACGACAGAGGCTCCACCATTTGAAACATCACTACTAGATATAGACATTATTGGAAGATTCACCACAATCTCAGTAGGCTGACTGGTAACGTCCTCTTGAAAACCAATACTATCAATATAAGTTGCTCGCACAGTAATTCTTGAACCAACGTCATCTGCAATTAATTGATAAACATCACTGACACCATCTACGATGATTTCTCCGTCTCTTATCCACTGGTAATTGATCTCAGTACTAACGCCATCATCGTCTGATACAACTGCTTCGAGGATTTGACTAAAGGCTGGAATACCAGTGATCTCGATGCTACCTGGATCTTGAGCAGCAATAACAGTAGGTCGATCAGTTGAGATAGCAAATTGATTTGGATCATCAACCTCAGACACTATTAACGACAGGGAGTCTAAGTCCTTACCTGCAAAGGCAATGTCTGCCCCCGTCTGTGTGAGGAGCACACTATTGGTTTCCGTATCCAGGCTGTAATGAGACGAATTTTTTACAAAACTGACGCTCAAAACATCATTTTCCTCATCTTCTGTTGTATACGTCGCGGCTGTTTTACCCTCAGTAATATCGGCATCATCTTCAGTAAAGGAAGTTACCGCTATAGCAATTTCTGGTAAATCATTAACAAGAGTAACTTCAGGGGTTGCTTGGTCTGAAATTTTTAAATCAGTTTCGTTTGTCGGACTAACAGTAATATCTATGACATCTAAACCCAATCCTAAGTTGAGCGAATTAACCCCGCTCTGTGAAAAAATCACCTGCCCCATATCCTTGTCCAAACGATAATGACCCTGCACGTTCGTCCCCGGAGTAAAATCAATGATTAAGCCATCATCCTCTTCATCGAAGGTTACATAACTACCAGCAACACTTACCTCAGCAACTAAACTGGGATCATCCTCAGTAAAACTGCCCGCAGAGACAGTTAGAACGGGAGCGTCGTTCACTAAAGTAATCATTGGCGTAACTGATGCAGTACTGAATTGCTTTAAACCACTATTTTCAGTTGCTGTTAACGCTAATAGTTCCATGACATCACCAGCATTGATTGCATCAACCGCTATTTGTGTAATCAAAACTTGGTTGTTCTCAGCATCAAGAGAATAAAATGTATTCTCAGAGCTAAAGCTTACTGTAACCTCGTCACCTTCATCGTCGATCACGGTATATTGTGCCGCCTGTGCGCCTACTGATACACCAGAGTCCTCAATAAAGTTATTTGCGGTGATTACTATTACTGGCGGGTCATCAACCAGGGAAACAGAATAATAAAAAACGTAGTTATCTGGCTCACTTTGATCCTCATCTCCATCTTCAACACTCACGCTGAAGGAAGCTTGTTCGCTATCAGCACCGTCATGAACAAATGTAACTAAATTGCTTCTCAACTCTAAGGCACTGAAAACCAAAGATTCAACACCACTAACCTGAATCTTTCCATTTTCCAAGCTACTGATAAAATAATTAATCCCCTCATCTTGGTCATCAACATCTAAGTATCCCAAGTGACTGAAATTTAATAAATGTATCTGCCCCTCAATAATACTCGCACTTAAAGAACCAATAATTTGCGGCGCATCATTGGTCGTCGCAATGGCAATTACAATATCAGCAGGACTTGCACTATCTAATTCACCATCATTGGCTACAAAGCTAAAACTATCAGCATTTATTGACTCTGATGTATTTGTATAGCTTAGATCACCAAGTAGAGTATGCTCTGCCTCAGAAATCACTAAACCGCCATCATAGAGTTCACCGTGGTTTGGAAGGCTAGATATTTTGAACGTACTGATGTCATCGCCATCAGGATCAGTCGCTGCAAGAATAACAGGAACGGTCTCTTTTTCTTGCACCGTTATCGACTGTTCTGTAGCGAATGGCGCATCATTTACGCCAATAATAACTATATTTACCAGTGCAGCTTCGCTTGTCAAAAGACCATCACTAGCATTAAAACTGAAACTGTCTTCAGTTGCGCTATCAGATGTACTTGTGAAAGTAAGCAGGCCGCTCAATGCATGTGGAAGATTCTCGATAACATCCCCATCATCGCGCAAATCACCATATGACGGCAGACTTATAATATTAAACAACGTAGGTGCAGCACCGTTTGAATCGGTCCCTAAAAGGTCTATAGATGCTATTATTTGCTCAGTAACAGTAGCCGTCTGTTCAAGTGCCACAGGCGCTTGATTATCACTTGCAATAGTAATAAATACCTGCGCCTCATTACTGCTGTCTAATTCTCCATCGCTAACCTTAAACGTAAACTCATCTGAGAAAGATTCCTCAGACCCAAAATCGTAAAAAAGCTGCCCCAAAACGGTATGCGGCAGAGTGTCAACAACTATATTGCTGTCAAGCAACTGACCATAAGTTGGCAAGGAGGTAATAATCTTAATGGCGGGTGGAGGGCCGTCAGGATCTGTGCCAGAGAGGCTCACCAACAAAGGATCGTCCCCCAGAGTGGTTAAAGCAAGGTTGTTTGCAATAGGCGCGTCATTCACCCCTATTATGCTGATGTTAAGGGCGGCGTTAGATGCACTTTCTAACTCACCATCGCTCACCGAAAAGAGGAATTGATCAGACACCGCAGAATCTGATGTGCTTAGATATTGGATTTTCCCTTCAGTCAAAAGTGGCGCAGCAGTCACCACAGCGTTCAGATAAATAAGATCACCATTAGTAGGCAGACTCATGATCTTGAATGCGGTCAGCACATCGCCATCAACATCAATACCCGTTAGAGTAATATCCGATACTTCCTGTTCCACTACACTAACCGTCGAGGAAATTGGCTCAGGAGCGTCATTCTCGCCGATAATCTCAATATTAACAGTTGCCGAGTTAATACTGTCTAAAAGGCCATCATTAACAATAAAAGAAAATACATCCTGAACGTCTAAATCACTGGTGCTAGTGTAGGTTAGTTGGTCACTTAGGATATGCGGGACAGAAATAATCTGACTATCGCCGTCTTCTAACACGCCTGCTACTGGAAGACTAACGAGTTTAAAAATCGATGGTACTTCACCATCCGGATCAGTTCCTGCTAAAAATATGTTAGTCCTTGTTTGTTCAATAACACTAACTGTCTGTGATATCGCCAAAGGCGCATCATTTACATCTGTTACCGAAATACTCACAACCGCAACATTTTCACTGTCTAATTCACCATCATTAACAGTGAAAAAGAAGCTATCACTTACAATATCGTTTACCTCACTGACATACGACAGATTGTTAACAAGGCGATGAGGAACTACTGAAATTAACCCATCGCCGTCGCTCAGGCTTCCGTTAGAGGGGAGGCTTGTGATATCAAAAATAGCCGGCACAGTCCCATCGGGATCTGTACCTGACAACGCTAAATTTGTAGGAACCTGTTCAACAACGGCGTAAGATAATGCCGAGGCGACTGGGGCATCATTAACAGGTTCTATGGCAATCGCAACTAATGCATCACTTAAACCATCTAACAATCCGTCATTTACATTGAATGTAAAGTTATCATTCAAGGCTTGGTCCGAATCACTTTGATATACCAGGCTATTCTCGATCAGATGAGGTACGGCACTAATAACTAGATTACCGTCAACTAGCCGCCCAACTCCCGGCAGACTTGTAACCTTAAAAATGGTCGGGGAAGCACCATCTGAATCGGTTCCAGAAAGCTGAATTGTTGATGGCACTTGCTCGGTAACATTTATAGAAAGCGCGACAGCAACTGGCGCTTCATTTTGGTCAGGAATCGAAATGCTTATTAATGCTGTCTCTAAGCTATCTAATTCACCATCGTTTACCATAAAACCAAAGCTGTCATCAGTAGCACTATTTGCACCACTAACATAGACTAAATCACCGTTCACTTGATGGGGTAGGGTTGTCACAACATTATCGTCATCAAGTAACTGACCGTAAGTAGGCAAACTGGTCAATAGGTAAATAAGACTAAGGGTTCCATCAGGATCTGTTCCAGTTAGTGTCACTGGAGCAGATTCTTGAGAGGAAACAGTATAAGACGCAGGCATGGCTAGGGGTGCATCATTCACACTAGCAATGTTTATATTGACTAAACCTATATTGTCACTGTTTAACTCACCATCATTTGCTTGAAAAGTTAAAGTATCAGCTGTCGCTGAATCTGAAAAGCTCTTATAGAACAGAGGACCACTAACAGTAAAAGGAACACTGTTGATCATATTACCGTTGTAAGTGAGCTCTCCATAAGTAGGTAGAGTAACAATGTTAAATAATTCAGGTGGCGATCCATCAGCATCAGTGCCAAAAAAATTGAATTCAACAGATTCCTGCTCTACAGCCAACACAGTGGACGTTTCGGCTACAGGTGCATCATTAACATCGATGACATCAATCGTTACTTGAGCAGGTTCGTTGCTATCTAAAGCGCCATCATTCGCCAGAAAAGAAAAATTATCGGCAGCGGCAATGTCTGCAGTACTCTGATACCTCAGCGCTCCAACTACAGTATAGGGCGTGGATGTTATCGTCACACCACCATCAGTGAGAACACCCTCATTGGGTAAACTAACAATTTTAAAAATGGTTGGTGCCGCCCCATCAGGATCAGTTCCAGATAGCGAAATAAACGTCTGGGTTTGTTCAGTTACCGTAATCGCTTGGGAAATAGCAATTGGCGCATCATTAACACCACTAATTGAAAGATTCACTAGTCCAATGTTGGAGCTGATTAATGTGCCGTCACTAACATTGAAAGTAAAAGTATCTGCCAAAGCAGAATCTGACATACTCTGATAAGTAAGTTGCCCATCTAGCCTATACGGAGTAACTGAAATAGCAATGCCGCTATCGAATAAATCACCGTTGGCTGGCAGAGTCAAAATATTGAAGATATCTGGTGTTGTTCCATCAGGATCAGTACCAAAAAGCTGAATATTTGACAATGTCTGCTCTGGGACTACGACACTTTGGGAAATTGAACTGGGTGCGTCATTAACGGGAATTATTGTAATATTTACTTGCCCAGGCATTTCACTGTTTAGCTGACCATCAAAGGAAAAGAATGTGAATGAATCATCTACAGCAGAATCAGATGAACTCGTATAAGTCAGTTCACCATCAATAAGAAACGGGGACGATGTTATTACCGCATCGTTATTCTTAAGTACGCCACTTTCAGGAAGAGAGGCTATTTTAAATAGCAAGGATTGCCCCTCATCGGGGTCAGATCCATTAAAATTAACGGTAGCAGAAATCTGTTCAGTGACGGTTATAAATTGTGATTCAGCAGTTGGAGCATCATTTACCTCATCGATAACAATGGAAACTGTTGCGGCTTCAATACTATCTAACTCCCCATCATTTACTTTAAACGTAAAGCTATCAAGCGTATCGAAATCAGATGAGCTCTCATACGTTAATCTGCCAGAGCTCACGTGAGGAACCGAAACAATCGCAGAACCATCATCGGAGAGAACCCCTTTAGACGGTAGGCTAACAATTTTAAATTGTTCCGGCGTTGTTCCATCCGGATCAGAACCGGTAAGACTAATAATAGAGCTTACCTGCTCTTGGACAGTCACAGTCATTGGGTTTGCGAAAGGGGCGTCGTTAATGGTTACTATATCAATCGAAACAAACCCTGCTTCAACACTATCAAGCTCACCATCATTGACTTTAAAACTAAAACTATCCTCAGTTGCACTATCTGATTCATTTTTGTAATTAAGGGTACCCTGCAACAAATGGGGCGTAGAGGTAATAACACCAAAATTGTCAGATAAGGTGCCGAAATTGGGCAAAGAAAAGATTTTAAAAATAGTTGGCAATGAGCCATCAACATCATCACCAGACAACTCTATTACAGCATCTAACTGTTCGGTTGCCGACACAGAAATTGTATTTGCAGTTGGGGCATCATTCACACTAATAATGTCCACAGTTACTGTTGCTATACTACTTTCTAGCTCACCGTCACTGGCGACAAAGCCAAAACTATCAACAATCGCAACATCAGAGGTACTAACGTAAACTAAATCCCCGATCACCTGATGAGGAACTGACGTAATTGGTAGACTAGAATCAGTGAGTATTCCCTGCGTCGGCAAAGCTATAATTTTGAAGATAGAGAGATCAGTTGCATCGGGATCAATACCATCTAAAGTGACGCCAATTTCAACTTGTTCGGTAGCGGTCAAAACCTGCCAAGCGGCGGTGGGTGCATCGTTAATGCCGGTAATTGAAATATTAACTGAAGCAGCAGAGAGCCCCTCTAGCTCACCATCACTAGCGTTGAATGTAAAACTATCTTCAATGGCCGAATCAGAGGTGCTTTGATAAACCAAACTACCGCTAAGCGAGTGTGGTGATGTTTCGATTGGAACGCCATCATCTGTCAATAACCCATAAGCAGGCAAGCTAGTAATAATAAATAAAATAGGTGTCTCGACATCATCTTCATCTGTTCCTTCAAGCAGAATTGATATCGGAGTTTGCTCAAGTGCAGCCACTACTTGAGACTGAGGTAAAGGCGCCTCGTTTAACGGCAGTATCGTGATTTCAATAGCTCTCTCAGCCCAGTTATTGTCTTCATCACCGACTATTACCGTAACCTCATAGACATTATCAGTATTAGAATCTAATGGCGTTTCAAAATCTTGAGGGTTCAACATTAAAATATTTTCAGCACCAGAGATGGCAAAAGCATCAGCATCATTACCCGCTAAACTATAAGTCAGTGCTCCGATAGGTGAGCCAGAGACCACAATCGGTGTCGAATAAAGTGTATTTTCATCAACTACCGCATTAATTAAAGACAGAGAGAGAGAATTTATATTATAGGTGTCTTTAAAACTAACCCGGTTATGCCACTGCAACGTCGTTTCTGATATCACGCTGGCTGAGACACCCACAGACAACTTGCGCGTGTTTTCTATGTTAGAAGACGAAGTATCATAAACGGCACCAGCCACTGGTAACACCGAAATAACTTGCCCAGAATCAGGCATCCCAGACAATTCAATGCCTAGTAAATAGCTATTATTATATCGGCTCACAGAAGATGGAGTTGCATTGATAACGGCGTCACCACTACTGATTGACAACACAAAATCATTGACACTTAGCTCATCTCCATTAAATTGCGTGACAGTTTCGGAAAAAGTAGCCGTCAAATATGCGGGTATATCAGAATCATTAAAAGAAAGAGTTGTGCGCACAATCGTCGGGGCACAATCTAATCCAGCATCGTCAACCCCTGGATCAGGTGCCAAACAAAAGGATGCGTTGCCTCCATAAAATCCAGTTTTATACAGTGACAATCCTCGACTAAGCAAAGTAGGCTCCCAGCTACCAACTAAGTTGTCATAATTTACCACCGAAATACGAGAATCTCGAAACATAAAAATTGTATTGAGAGCAGCACTTAAATCCCAATCACTTAGATCCTGATTGAAAGCAATTGCCCTATCAAACATACTAAACATACTAACAGTGTTAGACATATCCCATGATGCGTAGTCACCGTTTAAACCGGGGGTAAAGTCACCATCATTATTTGCATCAACGTTAATCGAGCCAATATCTTGATTAAACCGATCAGCACTAAAAAACATGAGCGACGTCGTCGTTACATTTCTTGTGTCCCATGAACCAATATCTTGATTAAAGACCTTGGCTCCGTGAAACATATATTCCATATTAGTTATGTTCGATGTGTCCCAGCTATCAAGAGGCTGGTCAAATGAAACGGCTCTATAAAACATGTAGGCAGCGTTAGTAACCTGAGAAGTATCCCAATTATCTAAATTGTGATTGAAACTACTGGCTCCTTGGAATATTCGCGCTAAGTTATTTACGGTACTAGGTAAATAAATAGGCACTGACTGTAAATTAATATGATTTCGAAATGCGCCCTCCAGACTTTTAATCGTGGGACTATCATCATAAGTATTCCATTGAGTAACACTGTCTATGGCTCGCACATTTTGTGGGCTCTCTTGCTCGGCTGCTTGCCAACCAAACCCTTCAAAATAACCACTAACAGCAATAGTATAGGATGCAGATCCACCCCCGTAGGTATGACTTACAATTCCAGATTGGTTAACTGTAGAGGTTGTCCCATCTCCCCAACTTACAATGACATCTTGCACCTCGGAAAAAAAACTAAGATCAACCGACATAGAATCATCAGCTGGCGATGGCGAAACATTTATCAAGAGCTCTTGGTCTGCTAAAACGCTTGATGACACTGACATAACTGTAATCAGTGCACAAATACTGACAAAATTTGACCATCGACGCATCAGAGTAGCCTTATAAAAGGAGTTAGGAGGAAAAAGATTAAAAGAAAAGTTATTGAAGGCACATTTAACTTGATATTAAAGCAAAATATCGACACCATAAAAGCCAAAAGCAATCCCCTTGTTAAACCAAGTGTTAATTATTGAATGATAAAACCGCTCACGTTTCTATGCTTTCTATTAAACCAGTTAAACTACCATCTTACTGTGAGCAAGGTAACAAATTATTCAAAAGTACATAAATTTATCAGCTTTTTTTACGTCGAAAAAAACCTTACAACCAGTAACCTAAGTTTCCAACACTTTTTTTAGTGGGGTTATGGTAACCTGATATCGATGGTAAATAACATAGATAAGGCCATAAAAAATGAAACCAATAAAAAACTCACAAAGCCTTATTTTAATTGGCATGCCCTGCTCAGGAAAAAGCACCATTGGGAGACTATTAGCTGAAAAAATGCAACTTGAGTTCGTCGACACCGATCAGAGAATAGAATCTTATGTTAATCAAAAACTACAAGCTTTTTTGGATAGTAAAGGTTACATGGCATTGAGAGCAGTTGAAGAGACAATACTAGTCAACGAAACATTCCACAACAAAATAGTCGCAACTGGGGGGAGCGCTGTTTACACTCATTCTGGAATGATGAATCTAAAGTCTAACGCGCTGGTAGTGTTTTTAGACTTACCAGAAAACCAACTAACAAAGCGCATGACCAACTTTAGTCAGCGCGGCATAGCCAGAAAACCCAACCAAAGTTTTTCTAGCCTATTCAAAGAGCGCAGAGAACTCTACTTGCGTTATATGGACATTCATGTTGACTGCAGCGGACTAAGCGTCGATCAGTTACTAGCCAAACTTGTTGGAATCTGCAAAAAAGAACTCACCTAATTTTGTAAGGTCTTATATCGGAGTATGTCTACCCTTATTCTAAAACCATTCGTAACGAGTCACTCAAGTAGCCTATGTTATTGGAATTTACTCCTGCCAAATTAACCCGCGTTGAGGAAACGATGTAAATACCAAATTCATTACGTAAACGTTCTAGCTGAGCTGTAGTAATACCCAAAAATGAAAACATACCCTTTTGCCGTTTGATATGACTGAAATCCATACCTGCGGCATTATTCTCGAGACTATCGCAAAGTAGACTGCGCATCGACGAAATACGCAATCGCACTTCTTCAAGTTCAGCCTGCCACTGTTGGCATAAAGACTGATCACCCAGCACCATGGACACGAGCAAAGCACCATGAGCAGGCGGCATAGAGTATATCGATCTAGCAGTAGACATTGCCTGGCTGATAACCACCTCTGCACGCTCCGATGTCTCCGCAACAAAAGTTATAGACCCAGTTCGCTCACGATATAAACCGAAATTTTTCGAACAAGACGAGGCGATAACCAACTCTGGTAGCCGATTTGCCATCATTCGCATACCATAGGCATCTTCATCAAGACCATCACCAAGACCTTGGTAGGCTGTATCAATGAAGGGGATAAATCCTCTCTCCAGGGCCAGATCAGCAATATCATCCCATTGCTTGTTTGTCAGATCTGCTCCGGTTGGGTTATGGCAGCAACCATGCAAGAGCACCATGTCTCCTGCGGGGACGTTGCGGAGCGCATCCATCATCGCTTGAATGTTAATTTCACGTTTTGCCATATCGTAATAAGGATACTGCTTAATATCAAAACCAGCGCTTCCAAGTAATGGAATATGGTTTGGCCAAGTTGGAACGCCCACCCACAGGGCGGCTTCAGGCCGAGCCTTTCGAATAACTTCGGCGCCGACACGAAGCGCACCAGAGCCACCGGGAGCTTGAATACTTTTAACCCTACCCGATGCCAAAATAGAATGATTCTTACCAAGCAATAAGTCCAACATACGCCGGTTGTAATCCGCGTCTCCAGCCATCCCTTGATAAGATTTTGTGGTTTCCAAAGTCATCAATCTCGACTCAGCTTCTTTTACAGAGGCCATAATCGGAGTGCGACCCTGGTCATCCTGATACACACCAACACCCAAATCAATTTTTTCTGATCGGTTGTCAGCTTTAAATGCCGCCATCAAACCTAAGATCGGGTCAATGGCAACGGGTTTTAAATTCTCAAACATATTCACTATCCTAATGACGTCTTTTCCGGCATGCGAAGTCTACTACGATTAGATCGTTTTGTTTACCTAATATCTAAAAATTCTGCTACTCGACGATTAAAATCTTCAGGATTTTCAGCGTGCAACCAATGACCAACACCAGACATAATTTGAAGGTCATGATTAGGAAAAAGATTTTGCATAATTGGTCGATGCTTGGTTTGAATATAAGCTGATACTTCACCTTTTAAAAACAAACTAGGCCCATGATATGAAACACCCTCTGGCGCAGCCACCAATGTGCTCGAGTAATACTCAAGAATCGACTCTATGTTCAACCTTAGACGATAAATCCCATCATCAGCACGGACGATATTTTTCAGCAGAAATGCCCTTGTCTGTGCATCCGAAACATACTGAGCAGCAATTTTGTCTGCTTGACTTCGACTATTCAAAACAACCTTGGAAACCGCCTCTAATGCATCCAATGCACTATCCTGCCTTGCGTTATAGGCTACAGGCGAAATATCTGCAACAACAACCTTTGACACTCTACTGGCAAAATTTAATGCTACCTGCATGGCCACCTTTCCACCCAGAGAATGGCCAATTAAAATGGTACTCTGCAGATTTAACGCATCCATTAGCTCAATGATATCCTTAGCCATACATGGAATATCCATAAAAGGATCATGGGGCGAGTCGCCATGATTTCTCAAATCGACGCTCACAACTCGACAACGGCTCGCCAGCTGCCTAGCCAAACCACCTAAATTAGACAAAGAGCCGAACATACCATGAATAAGAATAACTGCCGAGCCAGACCCCTGCTCACTATAATTCAAACGCATACTATCCACCCCCTAAACTGATTTTGCTTTATTGCGATATTTGTCTTTATTTTTTAATCCTTTTGCGTAGAGCTTTGGACGCATAAAACGCCGAAGTCCCGGGAAAAGATAGCTAAGAGTAGCTAATTTACCGCTGGCTGATGGCAGAGATATTTCCGTTTTCTCGCCACGCGCAATAGCCAAAACAGCCTCAGCAACATCATTGGCCGAGCTCATTGGCTGAGAAAATACAATATCCTCAACATTATCAATTTCATTCATAATAAAACCAGTGTCGACCGGTCCCGGAGAAACAACCCCAACATTAATATTTGACTCTCGCAATTCCTCTGAAAATGCATAGGCAAAAGCCCGTAATCCGGCTTTGGTAGCTGAATAGGTAGCAGCGCCCTGCAGCGGAGCCATACCAGCCAGCGAACCTATCATTACGATAGCACCACCGCGGGAAAGACGCAGAAAAGGTAGTACCGCCGATGAGAGAATTAGTGGTGCACGTAAATTAATATCTACCATTGCCCCGATGTCTTCAGACTTTACAGAAGTCACATCACCACGATGATGCAATCCAGCATTGTTAATCAAAATATCAATTTGGCCAAACTCGGCATTAGCTTTTTCTATAAGCTCCATGCATTGGTCTGTATTTCTTACATCCATCACAACAGTCAATACCTTGACCTCAGTAGACAGCTCTGCGGCCATCGAGTCCAATCCCGTTTGACCACGCGCCACCAAAACCAAATTAGACCCAGCCGCTGCAAACGCACGAGCACAGGCGGCACCCACACCGGCAGAAGCACCAGTGACAATAACCGTCTTTCCTTTAAAATATGAGTTCATAAGTATCCTTTAACGTCGTTCAAGCCGCAAATTAACAAAAAGATCTAGTTTACATTATGTCCCTACTATTTTTTATGGAAGTTCACCATCATAAAATTATATCTTCAAGAGCTAACTTCAACTCAGGAAACATAAATACAAAACCACTCTGAGTCGCTTTTAGTGGCAACACCTGCTGACCCTGAAGCAGTAGCTCTTCTCCCATCTCACCAAACAGTAATCTTATCAACCACTGAGGCATTGGCAATATCGCCGGACGCCTCAATACCCCGGCTAGTATCTTTACAAATTGATAATTTCTCAGTGGGCTAGGTGCCGTCGCATTTATAGGACCAGACAATTTCTGAGTCTCAATACAATGAATTAAAAGCGCCACCATATCGTACACATGAATCCAAGACATATACTGCTGCCCACTACCCATAACACCACCCAAGCCGAGCTTAAATGGAGGTAGCATTTCGGCAAGAGCGCCCTGATCTCCCAGAACGATGCCAGTACGAATCAAACAAACTCGAGTACCAAGCTTTTCAAATTGCCGCGCACTGGCCTCCCAATGTGTGCACAATTGATGGGAAAATCCATCCACATACTCGGATGACTCGATCAGGGGGTCTGAACCAGGTCCATAGTAACCAACAGCTGAACCACTTATAAGGATCTCGGGTACCGAGTCTCTGAGAGCAAAAAAATTAAAAAGCCTTTTAGTAAAATCACCTCTACTGGTATAGAAGAGTTGCTTCTGTTTTTTTGACCAGCGCTTTTTAGCGAGAGGCTCCCCAGCCAAATTAACGATCACATCTATAGTAAAACTAGCAGACAGCTCATCCAAGTCCGATAAAACCTGAACAGCATCGGGTAAAATCTGTTTAGCCGCGGGCACATCGCGACTAATAACAATAACCCCAAAACCTAAAAAGACCGCTTGTGCACAAAAGTGACGGCCTATAAAGCCACTGCCACCGGTAACTAAAATGGTTTTCACATAATACTCCAAGATTTAATACGGCATTTTACTTAACTGCCTCATAATAACGCATATTACCATTAATATTTACTTTACCGGAGCGATAGCGGCTTGTTAAAATTACCCCGATTTTTTATGTTTGTCCCTCAACTCAGAATTCATCTAGGCACCTTCTATGAGTCATGCAAATAAAGTATTAGCTGAAAACAATGACCTTCCTATTCGCACCGATCTGCCCGTTCACAATGGAAAGGTTCGTTCGGTTTACTGGCTCACAGAGGAGGATAGTCGACGTCTAGTTGCGGACCGCAATTATGATGTCGCCCCGGGAGCCCCTTTGGCAATAATGGTTATAAGCGACCGTATTTCAGCATTTGAATGCATCTGGCGCGGCGAGGGTGATATGCGTGGTGTGCCCGGTAAAGGAGCCGCTTTAAATGCTATATCCAACCATTGGTTTAACTTATTTCGCGAACAAGGGCTTGCAGACAGTCATATCCTAGATGTTCCACATCCACTAGTCTGGATTGTACAAAAAGCCAAACCGGTTATGATCGAAGCGATTTGTCGGCAGTATATTACTGGCTCTATGTGGCGGGCATATGACAAAGGGGAGCGCAACTTTTGCGGTATTCAATTAGAAGACCATTTAATGCGTGATCAAAAGCTATCTAAACTGCTTATAACTCCATCCACAAAGGGAATTCTGGAGGGTATTCCTGGCGTTCCTGAGGTAGACGATGTAAATATTTCGCGAGCTGATATTGAAAATAACGCTGAAGCCTTTAAATTTAAGCGCCAAAGCGACATCGCAGTCTACGAAGAGCTGCTCGAGGAAGGATTCAATGTTATCAGCGATGAGTTAGCTAAATTAGACCAAATTTTTGTCGATACTAAATTCGAGTTTGGTTATGTAACCGATCGGGAAGGTAACGAAAAACTGATTTATATGGATGAGGTGGGGACGCCAGACTCATCCAGAATTTGGGATGGCGCCAATTATAGAGATGGAAAAATTGTAGAGAATTCCAAAGAAGATTTTCGTCAACTGTTGTTAGCGCATTTTCCTGATGCCGACATTTTATTAAATAAGAATAGAATGGAGGAACGCTATGCGCTAGCCAGAGACAATGAGCTACCTGAAAAAGTCATGATGCAGGTCTCAGAGACCTATGTTAGCCTTGCCGAAAAGATAACGGGCCAGCCGTTGATATTATCAGACAATCCGAAGTCCGAAATTTTAAACATACTCAAAGAAAACTACGGTCTTATCGACTAAGGTATTAACCAAGTACTAAACACAACGCTAGAAACAAGGGCCTAAGGCTAGTTTTATGACTGAAGAAAAAAGCATTAACATTGATTCGCGAAAATTATTTAATCTTGGAGTTAACTTACTTGTGGCAGGGTTCGTCCGACAAAAACCTGAGGATACAAAAAAGTTATTTAAAGACTTAAAACAGGGTAATATAGTGCAGTCTGGACAGCTAACCTCTGAGCAAAATAATATGGTTATTCCGGTAAAACTGCAGTTAGATCGAAGCGAATATAAAGGTCAATTCAACTTTCCTAATTTTGAAATTGCAGTAAAAACTATGCTGCAAAAATTTGAAACTGAAGTGCGTAAAGACAAAGACTTGAAGGATTTACACACCCTTACTAATGATAAGACCGGTGGACTATTATTTAATTTACCCACAGGAATTAAAATCGGCAATGACATAAATGTGTTAATGATGGCTGTGGAGCCTATGGAGGAGTGCCTGGTAGTGAAATTGCTGTTCATGGATCCGGCTCAATTTGAGGCATGATAGTTGAACAAACCGTATTACTAGCTTTAGTACTCTATGGCAAAATTTTATAACCATCTATATGCCCCGGGTAAGGCAAATGATTTTACATAAGGACAAAAAAGAGGCACTACTCGAGCAAACTGGGACACAATATTAGCTACTGTGTGGTCATCACAATAATGTTAACCTACTGACTAAACTATAATGAGTTTCCACTTAAAAGCATTTAGTACACTTTTCGCAGCAGTCATGCCAAAAATCGGACATGAACAACTGCCCTCTCTCTTGATTAACATGCTGAAATCCTTAGTACCCTTTGATAATGCTGTTATTCTTTATTACCAAGAAGGCAACAAACCCATTGTTGACTACAATGACATACCGCCTCTTGAACGAAAGAGCCAAATCCATGGCTTTATAGATGGCGCCTTTTTATTAGACCCTTTTTATAGATCGGCTATTGACCAAAATGTTAGCGGACTTCATCGCCTAAGTGATCTTGCTCCGAAGGGCTTCAAAATGACCGAGTATTACCGCAGCTATTTCAAGTTCACAGAAATTAAAGATGAAATTGGCTACATCTTTCATACAGGTCACGAGCAATTTATTAATATTTCGCTGGGCAGATTAGGTACAACGCAACGATTTAGTCGCTCACATCTTGGCCTTTTACGTGATATTTCACCTATTATGGAGAGTGTCTGCAACTTGCACTGGAGCAATCAAGAGCAGACCGGCCAGAACAATGTGAACCAGTTACCAGGTCAACTGGACAGCGCCCTAAAATACTTTGGTACCGCCTACCTCACTGATCGAGAAACCCAAGTCGTCCAGCTATTTTTACACGGCCACTCTACTAAATCGATTGCCGAGCGGCTAGGTATATCGCCAGAAACCGTCAAACTGCATCGTAAGAACAGTTATGCAAAGTTAGATGTTTCCTCTCAAGCGGAACTGTTTTACCTGTTTATAGATTCCCTTGCCAGCCTATCTAATTATGCCGGTGGAGATCCTCTCGTTGGATATCTTTAAGCTACTTTTTAACGTCAGCAAATTTTAATTTTTCCTATGGCTAGCCTAGCTCAAATATCGCCTTATTGTGCGCTAACCTAGCTTTAATTTTATTCCCGGTAACAAATTTTCCGCTCAAAATAGCTTCAGCCAATGGGTTTTCCACGTACTGCTGTAGCACTCGCTTTAAAGGTCTTGCGCCATATACAGGATCAAGGCTAATGTCCAAAATATGGTCCATTAGCGTGTCATCTAGGGTTAGAAATAAATCTTGAATAGCCAGGCGCTTCTGCAATAGCGCTAGCTGGATACTGGCGACACCCCGTAATTCTTTCTTACCTAGCGGATGGAATACAACAGCTTCATCCACTCGATTAATAAATTCAGGCCTAAAGTTTAGCGCAACAACATCCATCACGGCGGACTTCATTACCTGATAATTTTCATCTCCTGACAATAACTGAATAACATCTGAGCCAAGATTTGAAGTCATGACTATGATGGTATTCTTAAAGTCTACCGTTCGACCTTGCCCGTCAGTGAGACGACCATCATCTAATACTTGCAACAACAGATTAAAAACATCTCCATGTGCCTTCTCAACTTCATCTAGCAGTAATACTGCATAAGGACGTCGACGTACTGCCTCAGTCAAATAACCCCCCTCCTCATAGCCTACATAGCCAGGTGGTGCACCAATCAGTCGTGCCACGGAATGTTTTTCCATAAACTCTGACATATCAATGCGAATCATAGCGTCTTCACTATCAAATAGGAATTCCGCTAAAGATTTGCACAGCTCGGTTTTTCCCACCCCTGTGGGACCCAAGAATAAAAATGAACCACTGGGTTTATTTGGATCAGCCAAACCAGCACGGGCACGTCTTACTGCATGACTCACGGCGCTGACGGCTTCGTTTTGCCCCATAACTCGCTGATGAAGCGATGCTTCCATTTGCATGAGTTTGTCCCGCTCACCCTGCAACATTCTTGACACAGGAATACCAGTCCACTTGGCAACCACCTCAGCAATTTGCTCTTCAGTCACCTTGTTACGCAACAATTGCATTTTCATTGTCTGATGATCACTGGCACTGGCAATTTGCTTCTCAAGTTCTGGAATAATACTGTATTGAATTTCTGCCATTTTCTCTAAATCAGACGCCCTGCGTGCAAAATCTAAATCTACTTTGGCCTGCTCAAGTTCGCTTTTAATCTGCGTCGCACCTCGCATTGATGCTTTCTCAGCCATCCAAATTTGCTCAAGATCAGCATACTCCTTAGAAAAACCATCGATATCTAACTGTAGCTTAGCCTGTCGCTTCTTTACTGCGGGATCAGTATCTTTTTTCATTGCTTGTCGCTCAATTTTGAGCTGAATTAAGCGTCTCTCTAAGCGATCCATTTGTTCAGGCTTGGAGTCGATTTCCATACGTATGCGACTACCTGCCTCGTCTATCAAATCAATCGCCTTATCTGGTAATTGACGATCTGTAATATAACGCTTCGATAGAGTAGCAGCGGAGATGATTGCACTGTCACTAATTTCAACACCATGATGAACCTCATATCGCTCCTTTAGCCCCCTTAAGATAGCAATAGTGTC
>JAQWYJ010000066.1 GCA_029254005.1 Porticoccaceae bacterium
GTTTAAAAGATATTATTATTTCAGGTGGAGAGAATATATCCTCAGTGGAGATAGAAGGTATATTGCATAAACATGAAGCTGTCTCTTTGGCTGCCGTTGTTGCTCTCCCTGATGATAAATGGGGCGAAGTGCCCTGTGCTTTTTTGGAACTGTTAGAAGGTGCTGAGGTGTCAGAGCAAGAAATAGAATTATTTTGCAGAGCCCACTTGGCCAGTTACAAACGTCCAAAAAAAATAATATTTGGAGAACTGCCAAAAACCGCTACTGGTAAAATACAGAAATATGAATTGCGTGCCTTGGCGCGCAGCGGTAATGTAAAATAAATTGTCAACCTCGGCTAGACTGGCGTGGTTAACTCACTATAATCGCTATTTAATCAGTCAGAAATAAATAAATATTATTAACCATCTTGAGATGGTGAGTTAGGAGCAACTATGTTGGAAAAACTTGATAACTTCGAGCTTGAAAATCTCGCATTAATTGGTAATGAAGACGGCATTGTGCAAGTGGTTTTATCACGACCTGCCAAACGTAACGCATTAAATGCCGATACTATTGAGGAATTGATAGACGTTTTTTCAAAACTTCCAAGATTAGGCGCCAGAGCTGTAGTATTAAGAGCAGAAGGAGATCATTTTTGTGCGGGACTAGATCTTGTAGAGCACCATAACGAGCAGCGTCGCCCAGAAGAGTTTATGCATATTTGTCTACGCTGGCATGAAGCCTTTAATAAAATGGAATATGGTGGAGTGCCTATCATTGCCGCACTAAAAGGCGCTGTTGTTGGCGGAGGTTTAGAGTTAGCCTCAGCTGCTCATGTCCGTGTTGCCGATCAAAGCACCTATTTTGCCCTCCCAGAGGGACAGCGAGGCTTGTTCACCGGTGGCGGAGCCACTATTCGCGTGGCTGATCTGGTGGGTAAAGCGCGCATGATTGATATGATGCTAACCGGCAGAGTTTATAAGCAGGAGGAAGCATTTCAAGTGGGTCTTTGTCAGTATCTTATTGACGGTAACAGCGATGACAAGGCCATGGAAATCGCCAGGACAGCAGCCCAAAATCCGGTGCTATCAAATTTTGCCATCTGTTCTGCCATCAGCCATATGCAAAATATGTCAGCCATGGATGCAGCATACGCAGAATCGGTTATGGCGGGGATAGTCAACACGCAGCCGGCATCGAATGAGCGCTTAGAGGCCTTTGCCAACAAGAGTGCACCTCGGGTGCGGCCAGACTAGCTCAGCGCACTTCACTCCTCAGCTTGGGGCAACCAACAGTCAAAAGTTGCCCCCTGACCAAGCCGGCTTCTGATGGTGAGCGTACCACCGGCCTTGTTAAGACCGTGCTTAGCGATGGCTAATCCCAAACCGCTGCCACCGGTCTGGGAATTGCGGCTGTTGTCGCCACGATAGAAGCGTTCAGTCAAGCGGGGAATGTCGAAACTATCAATACCCACACCATCATCTTTAATGGAAATCATCACGCCTTGATGACGCCTAGTGACTGACAGATTAATTTCTGCGCCCCGGGGATTGTGCTTAACTGCATTGAATAAAATATTACTTAGCACGCTGTGAATATCTTTTTCGTTGCCCATGATTTCTTTAACGCCACACGCCAAATGAAATATGTGTAATCCGTTGCCGAGTGATTGAGCCTCAGAAACTAAGCTATTAAGTAGCTCAGCAAGATTAAAATTTTCCTGTTCTGGCGACTGATCTGATTCTTCTAATCGGGACAGAAGAATCAAGTCATCGGCAAGGGACTGCATGC
This sequence comes from Porticoccaceae bacterium, assembly GCA_029254005.1. Lineage (GTDB taxonomy): Bacteria > Pseudomonadota > Gammaproteobacteria > Pseudomonadales > Porticoccaceae > HTCC2207. The sequence continues at coordinate 1,774 of JAQWYJ010000066.1, forward strand.
GCACCACTTGATCAGACATTTGACCAAAAGCTTTTTGTTGCAGCTCTGATCCACCGGGAATGTCTTGCAAGGTCTCAATATACCCGCGCATGACCGTCAGAGGTGTACGCAGTTCATGAGAAACATTTCCAACAAATTCAGTTCTCAATCGTTGCAGGTGATTAACGTCACTGACATCTTCGATCAGCAAAACAACTTCACGCTTGGCACCAAAATAAGAGGCCGAGAACTCAAGAAGGATGTCATCATGGTTAACCGACCGCAGCTTAACTGACCCACTAAAGTCCTCTGAATTAATATAGTCGACAAAGTCAGGATCACGTATCAGGTTTAACACCGAGGTTCCGCGATCAGACGTGCGCAGCGACAATAGTCGCTTTGCCGAGCTATTCCACCAATCTAAATTTCGATCGTTAGTGAGAATAACCAGCCCCTCGTCTAGGACCTCAGTGACTCTGGTGACCCGCTTGATGGTTCCGCGCATTTTCTCTTGAGCACGACGATGGCGTCGACGCTGACGATTGAGTGTATCGGTTATTTCACCCCAGACACCATCGATATCTGGAGGTATGCCTCGCATACCACGATCAATCCATTGAAAAACTCGGCCGGCAACTATGAACATCCAAATTAGATACCCGATGGCGCCAATTAGAATGAATTCCATAAAGAAACCCACACTCCAGCCAGCCAGTGTAAAGGCCGCGCCGACAAGCATCATTCGCCGAATTTCGGCCCGCATTCCTGGTCGCAAAAAATAAAATCCTCAACACACTAATCAGCTTTGTAACTGGGTAGAAAATCGGTAACCCGATCCACGGACAGTCTGCACGTAGTTATCGTGTCCTGCAACTGCTATTGCTTTGCGCAATCGACGAATGTGAACGTCGACGGTGCGTTCATCAAGATAGACGTTACCTCCCCAGACGTGATCGAGGATTTGATCACGAGAATAAACACGCTCTTGGTGGGTCAAAAAAAATTGTAGCAACCGGTATTCAGTGGGTCCCACATTAATTGGTTTTCCGCTGATACTGACGCGGTGACCAAGGGGATCGAACAAGAGCTCGCCAACAGTGATGGGATCTTTTAACTCTTCGCGACCCACTCGGCGTAAAACGGCTTTAACTCGAGACACCAATTCCCGGGGAGAAAATGGTTTAGCAATGTAATCATCAGCGCCCGAATCAAGGCCCGATATCTTGCTGGTTTCCTCCGCTTTCGCGGTCAACATTATTACCGGTAGTGTCTCGGTCATTTCATCGCGTTTGAGCCGACGCAGCAACTCCAAGCCTGTGGTGCCGGGCATCATCCAATCGAGCAAGACTAAATCTGGATGACGATCTATAATCAGCGCGTGAGCTTCCCGGGCTCCCTTTGCCTGTATTACATTGTATCCAGCCGCATCAAGGGAAATGGTCAACATATCGCGAATAGACTGTTCATCGTCAACAACCAAGATTGTATGCTTTGGCATAAAATTTTCCTGACCTGACATAATTTTCTCGATATTAAAAGACAATGATGTGGCAATAATATGACATAACTGAGTTTACATTGCACATTTATTCTAGCTCTCCCACCAGCAATTTATACGCCAGAGAAGTCGATATTTTGACACTTATCAAGCATAATGGTCATCTTATTTACCAAGGGACGTCCTAATGAGTATCAAAAATAACAGCGCAGTCAGCTTCCACTACACATTGACCGATGATAGCGGTCAGCAGCTGGACAGCTCAGACGGGCGGCAGCCTTTGTCTTATTTGCACGGTGCCGGCAATATCATTCCTGGCCTTGAAAATGCTTTGGAAGGTAAAAGTACTGGTGACAAAATGATTGTTGCAGTGACTGCAGCAGAGGGCTACGGAGAAGTGCAACCCGCACTTATTCAGGAAGTTCCTCGAGGATCTTTTGAGGGTGTCGAAAACATCGAAGTCGGCATGCAGTTTGAAGCTCAAACAGGAAATGGGGACAGTGTCCCGGTAACCGTAACTGCGGTAACAGACGAATCAATTACTGTGGATGGAAATCACCCCTTAGCCGGTAAAAATCTTAACTTCGATGTATCTATTGAGGAAGTGAGAGACGCAAGTCAAGAAGAGCTAGATCACGGGCATGTTCATGGACCAACTGGACATAATCATTAAAACATAGCCTTGGCAGATGGTTTAGCTTAGCACTAGGGTTTTATGGCAGGCTCCGGCATTTGTACGGTGTTTTGATGTCACAAAAATGTCATCATTACAGATCATACTTGTAATCTTTGTTTCTTGGAATTCACTATGCCTATTAGAGTCGGTATCAACGGATTTGGCCGCATTGGTCGCATGGCTATGCGCGCAGCTTGGGGCTCAGACATACTTCAAATAGTACATATAAATGAAATTGCTGGAGATGCTGTCAGTGCTGCGCATCTGCTGAAGTTCGATTCTATTCATGGTACTTGGATACATGATGTTTCGGCCTCCAAAGCGGATGATGCAATTATTATTGACAACGTCTCAGTCAGTTACTCTCAATGCGAATCTATTCAAAACCAAGCGTGGATTGATAAGAATATCGATCTTGTCATTGACTGTAGCGGTAAGTTTAAATCTGCTAGAGCACTTAGCGACTATTTTTCACAGGGTATAAAAAGGGTTGTAGTATCAGCTCCTATTCATGATCAGACCTTGAATATCGTAATGGGCGTCAATGATCATCTGTATGTCGACCAATCTATTGTCAGTGCAGCATCTTGCACCACTAACTGTCTAGCACCAGTAGTGGATGTCCTTCAGCAAGAATTTGGAATCGAACATGCGTCAATTACGACCATTCATGATCTCACTAACACCCAGAGTATACTGGATGAGCACCACAAGGATTTGCGCCGCGCTCGAGCAAGTAGCCTGTCATTGATACCTACAACTACCGGCTCTGCCACCGCTATTACACGTATTTTTCCTGAACTTATTGGTCGTATTAATGGTCTTGCCGTTCGCGTACCCCTTGCTAATGCATCCCTTACTGACTGTGTTTTTGAGCTAAAAGTCACCACTACGAAAGAGGCTGTCAACAAGGCGTTTAAAGTTGCATCGGAAACAAGACTGAACGGCATTTTAGGATTTGAGGAGCGTCCTCTAGTCTCGGTTGATTACACCAATGATAAACGCTCTGGGGTTATTGACGCCCCGTCCACCATGGTGGTCAATGGCACGCAGCTCAAAGTGCTTATCTGGTATGACAACGAAATAGGTTATGTACAGCGTATGATAGAACTCTCCCAAAAAGTCGCGCTTTCTATATAAAGGTCTATAGATGGCCTCAGCATCTACTCAGAGTATTCGACAATATGGTCTAGTCACTGTTAGCTATTGGGCTTTTACGCTGACAGATGGTGCTTTGCGCATGCTGGTGTTGCTGTTTTTTCATGGACTTGGTTTTAGCCCCATAGAAATAGCTAGCCTATTTATTCTTTACGAATTATCAGGCGTGGTCACTAGCTTACTTGGTGGCTGGATAGCTGCTAAAATTGGCCTAGTAACCACACTTCAGTGTGGTTTATTACTGCAAATTTTAGCTATTGCAATGCTTCTTAGAGATGATCAGCAATTAACTATAGTTTATGTTATGTGTGCCCAAGCATTATCAGGTGTTGCCAAAGACCTAAATAAAATAAGCGCCAAAAGTAGTCTTAAGAGTCTTTTGCCTGACCATGAACATGGGAGACTTTTCAGCTGGGTTGCAAGGCTTACTGGCTCTAAAAATGCACTCAAAGGAGCGGGATTTTTCCTTGGCGGCGCTTTACTCTCCAGTATCGGTTTTACCTTCACTATTGTACTCATGATAACGCTGTTAATAGCCGTTGTGATTCTTGGAATAATCTTTTTAAAAGTCCTTGAGAGTCCAGAGCACAAGCCCGCTATTAACCAAATATTTTCAAAGAGTACTGCGATAAACAGGCTGTCGGTTGCACGCTTATTTTTATTTGGCGCACGAGATGTTTGGTTTGTAATAGCACTACCAGTATACCTACAAAGCCAACTACTTTGGAGTTACTGGCAAGTTGGCAGCCTGATGGCACTTTGGGTTGTTGGTTATGGCTTGATCCAAGCATTCGCACCGAAAATTATTTCAATGGGAAAATCAAATAAACTATCCTCTGAAGTTGGCGGAAGCACATTAGTATTCTGGGGTATTTTATTAGTTGCAGTACCTGCGGCAATGGCAATTGCACTGTCAGTTTATAAAAGCTCCGATCTAGTCATTCTTGTTGGACTAATTCCCTTCGCGTTTTTATTTGCTATTAACTCTAGCGTCCATTCGTACTTGATTTTATCCTTCGCGCAACGGGATAGAGTATCCTTAGATGTGGGTTTCTATTATATGGCAAATGCCGGTGGTCGCCTGTTAGGAACATTGCTATCTGGATTTATGTACCAAAAATTTGGCTTGGCCAGCTGTTTGTTTGTTTCATCAGGCATGCTCATTGCAAGTACATTGGCCGCACACTCATTGCCACAAATCACATCATCAAATAATAATTAGGTAGTCCCTTAATCTTCACCTCTGGTGATATCTCTGGTAGGGTGTTATCTAATCGTTAAAGATCAAAGAGAGTTACAATGAGTAATGAAGATAATACCTCCATGGACCCCAATGCGCTCTTTCGCGAGGAAAATTATACCGACCAAAAAATGGGTTCTATTCGCAAACTCACACCGGTTGATGCCAACGGAGATGAGGATCAAAGTAGAGATGTTCTATTTTTTGGCTCAGCACAAGTGATGACGCCCATGGGAGCAATTCCTCTTAATTTTGCCCTAGAAGGTCCTACAATTGGTGCTGCAGCAATAGACTTTGCTAACAAAGCCGCCATCGCCGTGGAAGAAGCTGCAAAAGAGCTTGAGCAAATGCGCCGAGATCAAGCATCACAGATCGTAATGCCCGGCCAAGGCGGTGGAATGGGTGGCCCATCTTCTGGCGGCATTATTACTTAAACCGAATTTGTCATCTTTGCAGTTATCGCAAAAGAAGCTCATCGCCAATGGGTCGATGTTCAGTGGCCGCTAAAATCAGCGAATGAGCGGTTAAATCTGCAACACTATACACCAGAGTACGAATGTCGCTGTCTTGTGCAACCCTGCGTAATAAGTAATCAAAATCACCATCTCCTGACAACAGCACGACACAATCAATGGGATTCTGGGTATCTGTTATTGCATCCATCATATCAACTGCCAAGCCTACGTCCCAGTCTCCCTTAGCTGAGCCATCACGTCGTTGAATAAATGGCTTCAATTTAACCGTATAACCCATACTGAGAAGTGCTTTTTGAAAGCTTTTTTGTTGGCTATCATTAGGCTCAATAGCATAGGCATGCGCGATTTTAATCTCACCTAATAGAGACAACTGTCGCCATAATTCTCGGTAATTAAAATGACAGCCAAACCGCTCCTTCACTGTGTAGTAAATATTCTGAACATCAATAAATATCGCTATCTTTTGCTTGTCGTATTGATCACTTTTGAGCATCTGAAACATCCGCTACTAATTGATATTGTTGGCCTGCATGCACAGCTACTGAATTACTTACCAATACACCATCTAACCAGTGCCTTTTGACAATCTTGAGACAAGCATTATCTTCCTCAAGTAACTCTAAATAATGTTTTTGGTCCTCATTAGCCACCGCAGCGCTGATGTTATAGTCAGTAGACGTTGCTGGCAAAATCCATTTCAAATAGGCATCAGCAGTGATCTTATTGAAGTTTTGCTTAATAAATGCAGGAACAAGCACTGAATTCACCAAAATCTCTTGGTATTGAATAGGTTTATTTCTATCAAAATGTAAAAAGACGCCCTTAAAAATATATCTGTCACTGGCGATATGCATCTGCTGGGCAAGCGCATTATTGGTTCGAAAACTGCTTACATCAAGTACTTTGCATTGGTAACCATTGGACGCCTGAGCAGTTGCAATCGCATCTTTAATTATTACTGAAGGCTGCATGGACGGCTTCGTAACAAAAGAACCTAGGCCTGGAGATCTTGACAATGAACCTTCATCAGCTAGCTCTTTTAAAGCCCGGCGCGCGGTCATTCGACTAACTGAGAAGCGCTCGGCAAGCTGATTTTCTGAGGGGACCAAATCTCCTACCGCCAAGATGCCCGAGCTAATACGATCTTCGATATAATGCTTTATCAATAAAAACTGCGGCTTTTTACCAATTATAGACACCATATTAATCACTCAGTAAATGTATATACAACTTATCATAAATATACGTTTATTCAAAGCATGGTAATAGTTTATAAATACTATTTTTATGGAATTTGTACAATTAAAAGTAGAGCTTTAAATGTATATACAACTATACATTAAGTTACCGAATAAATTAGCTCTAGCTTAGCTTTACGTGTTAATTTTTTTATTTCGGCCTCACGCTTACTTGCGCTACTACGATTATGATTATTCTCAGAATAGACAATACCCAACGCACGACGGCCACGAAAATACTTGGCCCCCACCCTTCCTTTCTGATGTTCTACCAAACGTCTATCTAAATCAACTGTAATGCCTGTATATAAGCTCTCATCACTGGCTTTAATAATATAAACATACCACTGCCCTTCATCCATTACTCAAGAACCTGCCGTAAAAATCCGTGGCAGTACTGACAGCGATATCGCACACCATTTTGAACAATTTTTCGGTGTCTAAGAGCGGTTAATTGATGAATGCGACAACTGCACTGATAAGAGTATTTAGTATACTGTCGCATCGGAATTCCCGCCAAATCATAGTTGCCAGTGACCACTGGCTCCGCTCCCATAGCACGCATTGTGTTGCGCCACTCTGCGCCATGCGGCTTGACCTTTGCCAATCCCCAAATACGATCGACAATATAGTGACAAACTTCGTGAGTGACTGTGTTGTGTAGACTGTCCTGAAAAAATTTTGCAAAAATCCAAGGATTATATCGGATACGCCGTTGTTGGCCCTTTACCTGATACATGCCTGCACATTTTCCCTTCAAATCAAAGAATATGGGTACAGGCTCAAAGGATCTGCCAAAAACCGTTTGAGCTTTGGATACGCATAGATTAGTTGCATCAACAATCTTCACTTGTTGCGCGACACTAACAGGCGTAATGGTGTCTTGATTGGTCATTATGAGAGTATAAAGACTGTACATACTGGTACAATAGTTTTTTTATAGCATGCATTAACATTATGATCGTGGATCTACACTGCCATACCAATATCTCAGACGGCGCATTGTCACCTGATCAACTTATTTCGCTTGCTGTTTCCAGAGGAGTGGATATGTTGTCGATCACTGACCACGATACTTTAGGCGCCTATACTGAAATTACGTCTATACCCACTGAAATGCAGTTGATATGTGGTATCGAGATTTCCAGTCAGTGGCGAGGACAAGGTATCCACATCGTTGGCCTTAATGTCGATATGGAAAATAGCGAGCTAAATGACGCAATCTTGCAACAATCACAAATACGAAGACAACGGGCTGAAAAAATTGCCTATCGGCTTGGTCGTCTGGGATTTTCCAATTGTCTGGAAGGTGCCGCAACTTTGGCAACGAATCAAATTGGCAGGCCGCATTTCGCTCAATATTTAACAGATATTGGCGCTGTGAAGAGTACCAACGAGGCCTTTAAAAAATATCTGGGCGCAGGCAAGCTGGGTGATATTAAGGAACATTGGCCAGATATCGAATTGTCTATAAAATTGATTCGACAAGCTGGAGGTATTGCAGTGCTAGCACACCCGAGTAAATATAAAATGACACGTAGTAAATTGACCTCACTTATCAGTGATTTTAAAGATTCAAAAGGGCAGGCAATAGAAGTTGTCTCGGGCCTTCAAATACCCTCTCTGACCAAGGATCTTGCAAAACTTAGCCTTCAATTCAATCTATTAGCATCCTGCGGATCAGACTTCCATTCCCTCGACAAGTCTTGGGCCTCACTGGGTAAAGCCAGTCAACTGCCTGAGATATGCAAGCCGGTTTGGTCGCAGTGGAGTTAATCCTTCGCGGGTTAATTCCGTAGATCGACATTCATGTGTATACTCCTTCCCGCCCAGGCGGGAAATAATGCAAACCTCAACTTGAAGGATATAGCTACGTGGATATTTTTATTTTTGCCAGCGAACAATGGCTGCTACTCAGTACATTTTTGGTGCTTTTGTACCTGTTTATTTTTACTGAGCGAACAAAAGGTGGGAAACCTATTTCTAGCACTGAACTTGTGTCCGCGATGAATGCAGAGACCGCCATTCTAATTGACGTACGACCCTCAAATGAATTTCAGGCAGGTCATATCCATGGTGCGATTGATATTCCACATACGAAAATTGCTAGCCGGATAAGTGAGCTAGAAAAATATCGTGAAAGAACCATCGTCTTAGTTGACCAAATGGGGCAACATGCAGGCTCCGCGGGTAAAATTCTTTCTAAAGATGGTTTTAATGTGCGCCGCCTAAGCGGCGGTATGAACGACTGGCAACATCAAAATATGCCTGTTGTTAAGAATTAATAGATCGACACACATCTAGGTTTCTAAGGAATTACTATGCCATCCATAACAGTCTACAGTACGCGATTTTGCCCCTATTGCACTGCAGCAAAAAGTCTCTTGTCAGCCAAGGGCGCAGACTATAATGAAATCGCTGTTGATAGCGATCCACAGCTACGACTGGAAATTGCCGAGCGAAGCGGGCAGAGAACAGTTCCGCAAATTTGGATAAATGAAGATCATATTGGCGGCTACTCAGAGCTTGCGGCACTAGAGGCCAGCGGCACTTTAGATGAGTTGCTATCCCCTCAGGGTTGAATTCGACAAAATTGGCGCCATATTAATATAGTAGATTGACAATATACCTTAAAAGGCTTTAAACATGACTGACGAAACAACTGCTGCAGCACCCTCTGCAGAACCATCAAAGGCTGGACCAGAGTTTGCAGTCCAGCGCATCTATCTCAAAGACCTTTCCTTTGAGACCCCTATGGGAGCAGCTGCCTTCCAAAAGCAGTGGCAACCAAAAGTAAATCAAGATCTGAACACCAAGAGTGGCAAGGTGGCCGACGATGTTTATGAGGTGGCTTTACGTCTTACCATAACAGTCACCGATGGTGAAAATACTATTTATTTGATTGAAGTAGAACAGGCAGGTCTGTTTACAATAAAGGGTTTGGAATCTCAACAACTCACCCACGTGATCAACACGACCTGTCCTAGTATGTTGTTCCCCTATGCTAGAGAAGTAATTGATAATGTGCTCACTAAAGGTTCTTTTCCTGCGCTAATGTTACCGCCAATCAATTTTGAAGCCTTATTTGCTTCTGCAGTCAAACAGGCTGAAGAGAATGCAGCTGAGGAAGCCAACAAAGAAGGCACTACGCACTAGACACAAGACCATGTAAAATCCTTAGGCCTTACCTAACAGCAGACTCTCTTGCCAGGGAGTCTGTGATCTCAAGTTTCATTATCTTCCATGCTATAGTCTTGCAGCTTTCGAGTGAGCGTATTGCGTCCCCAGCCCAGAAGCAATGCTGCATCCTTTTTACGCCCCCCTGTGTGAGCTAACGCTATCTCAATCATTGCCTTTTCAAAGTCGGGAATTGCCTGCTCTAAAATATTTTGATGACCACCTTGTAACTCTTTTTCAGCCCAAGATCGTAGCATTTGCCGCCAGTCACCATCTACGGTGGATCTTCGCTTAGCACTTTCTGCCTTTAGCTCAGTAGGTAAATCCGAAAGTAAAACCTCTCGACCAGCCGCCATAACCGTTAACCAACGACAAATATTTTCTAGTTGACGAACATTCCCAGGCCACGTCAAATCCAAAAAAAACGCTCGGGCTTCGGGCGATAAAATTTTCGGCTCCATTTCTAACTCTTTGGCAGCACGCTGAAAAAAGTGCTCCATTAACTGTGGAATATCCTCGCGGCGGTCAGCTAACCTAGGCAAATGCACACGAATCACGTTAATACGGTGAAAGAGATCTTCCCGAAAACGACCATTTTTTACCAATTCTTCCAAATTTTGGTGGGTTGCCGCTATGATTCGCACATTAACCTTAATCGCTGTTTGTCCACCAACGCGATAGAATTCTCCATCAGCCAACACACGCAGTAATCGAGTTTGGGCCTCGCCGGGCATATCACCAATTTCATCAAGAAATAGGGTACCTCCATTGGCCTGCTCAAATCGACCCTCTCGCCGCTGAGATGCTCCGGTAAAGGACCCTTTTTCATGTCCAAATAACTCGGACTCGATAAGATCTCGAGGAATAGCCGCCATGTTTAAAGCAATGAACTTGGCGCTTTTTCGCGGACTATGCTTGTGTAAAGCCTGAGCAACAAGCTCTTTACCTGTGCCTGATTCACCATTAATTAATACGGTTATATTAGAGTTGGACAGCCTACCAATCGCTCTAAATACTTCCTGCATCGCTGGTGCTTCACCAATAATTTCCTGCTGTATAGGTGCTGGTGGTGTAGGCTCCGAACTTGACCGCAATTCGAGAGAAAAGGACGCCGCTCTTCGACTTACATCAACTAACTCGTCAAGATCAAACGGTTTGGGAAGATATTCAAAAGCACCTCCTTGATATGCCGCAACAGCACTGTCAAGATCTGAATGTGCAGTGGTAATAATTACTGGAATAGTGGGATAGCGACTATTAAGCTCTTTTAATAAATCAAGGCCATCAATGCCTGGCATACGAATATCAGATACGATGATGTCTGGCTGAGCCGAACCTAAAGCCGTCAATAAAGCATCGCCGTTTTCAAAACTGCGAACCTTATTACCATCTCTTGTTATCGCCTTCTCCATGACCCATCTAAGCGATCGATCATCTTCGGCAATCCACACCTGTGCATTACTGTTCATAGCTATCTCTAATTGGTATATAAATAGAGAACCTGGTATTGCCAGGTTCAGAGATGCACTCAATAGTTCCCTGATGTGCATTAATAGCAGTTTGGGCAATAGTTAAGCCCAGGCCAGAACCATCACTTCGTCCGCTAATCATAGGAAAAAAAATCTTCTGAGCAATATCAGATAAAATACCGGGTCCATTATCAATAATATCTATTCGACACACGACACGATGACGACGTCCGGCTATCGTAAAACTTCGCTGAATTCTTGATTTAAATATGATCTTTGGGACGAAAGTATTCGACTCTAAAACCGCCTGCATTGCGTTGCGCGCGACATTTAAAACAGCTTGGATAAGCTGCGAGCGATCAACATTTAGCATCGGAATACTGGGATCATAGTCTCGAGTAATATCTAGCGTTCCCTGAACTTCAGCCTGCAAAAGACCAGCAACATGCTCGGTAACCTCATGCACATTGAGTAGCTCGTACTGAGGCACCTGATTAGGTCCTAGCAACCGATCCACAAGATTTCTTAACCGATCAACCTCAGCTTTGATAATTTGACAAAACTCTAGGGTTTCATCACCTAAACCACGCTCGGTTATTTCTTGCTCTAATAATTGTGCCGCACCACGTATACCTCCTAAAGGATTTTTAATTTCATGAGCAAGACCGCGGACCAAACTTTTTGAGGTGTCATGGACCGATAACAGTGCTTCTTCTCGATTAATTTTGAGAAATCGATCTATAGGCTGCAATTCCATAATCAACATACGCTGACCATCCACGTCCATGGGTGTCACCGTGTAATCGACCTTGGGTAAAACATTGGAGGCTAAAATACGCAGAGTTTCATGGCGTCGCGTATGCGGACTGCCAGATCTCAGAACATCATGCAAGGTTAGCTTACAATCTTCGGCATCACGAAATAGATCCACTATATCAGACCCCATTAAGCGAGAACTGCCCATTTGTAATAGAGATTCGGCAGATGAATTGACGTAACCGATCATTAGATTGGAGTTGAGTAATAACACTGCAGAATTCAAGTTATCAAGCAATGATCTGTGAAATAGCTCTGAATCCATAAACGTTGCAGATCTCTATAAGTGATGGGCATTAGTAATAGTGTTGATATAGTTCAATGCAATAAGCACGCCAATTGTCAAAAAGCATTAACCAGCTTACAGCGTGCATTTCGGCCGAGTAGTTAAAAAAACACCTACCAGTCATCACATTAAAGCGCACCATTATAGTGCATACTATGAATACTCATTATGCCGATTGCAAATTTATTGCCTAGTAATAAAGTTAAAAACACGATACGAAGGATTTCGAGATTAGGTCAAACCGTCTAGGCAAAAAAAACCCCGAAGGTCTCGTAGACATCCGGGGTTTTTCTATCACGCGGGTATAACGTCGTTTTACGCCAACGCTTCTTTCGTCGTTTTAATAATTGCTGCTGCAACCTTGTAGGGATCTGCGTTAGACGCAGTTCTGCGATCCTCTAGACGACCTTTCCAACCGTCTTCAACGGTACCGATGGGGATACGAATTGAAGACCCTCGATCAGATACACCAAAGCTAAACTCGTCAATTGACTGAGTCTCATGCAATCCTGTCAAACGTTGATTGTTGTCAGCGCCGTATACACTGATGTGACGTTCAATATTTTTACCAAACTCTTCACAAATTTTGGTGAAAATTGACTCATCACCTAAATCACGCATTGGCCCATTAGAGAAATTGGCGTGCATGCCCGATCCATTCCAGTCCGTGTTACCAAGTGGTTTGGGGTGATAATTAATGGAAAAACCATATTTTTCACCCGTACGCTCAAGCAGGTATCTAGCAACCCAAATCTCGTCTCCCGCTTCTTTTGCACCTTTGGCAAAGCACTGAAATTCCCACTGACCCGCTGCAACTTCAGCATTAATGCCTTCAACATTAATACCCGCCTCTAAACAGATATCTAAATGCTCTTCAACACACGCTCTGCCGTAGGCATTAGCTGCACCAACAGAACAATAATAAGGGCCCTGTGGACGAGGGAAACCACCGTGGGGGAAACCAGGAGGTAATTGAGTGTCCTCATCCCACAAGAAGTACTCTTGCTCAAATCCGAACCAAAAGTCATTGTCATCGTCATCAATAGTTGCCCGGCCATTTGAGACGTGAGGAGTACCGTCAGCATTGAGTACTTCAGTCATTACCAAAAATGCGTTGCTCCTATCTGGATCTGGATAGATAGCGACAGGTCTGAGCAAGCAATCGCTCGCGTTTCCCTCAGCTTGCTCAGTAGAACTACCGTCGAAAGACCACATTGGGCACTCTTCAAGGGTTCCGCCGAAATTGTTGCGAACTTGGGTTTTGCTACGCAAGCTTTGCGTTGGCGCATAACCGTCCAGCCAAATATATTCTAACTTTGCTTTCATTTTTGTTGACTCTCCGTTTTGGTAAATTCGTAAGATTTATGATTACAGCCTGATTTCGTTAGTATAACAGTCAAACTAACCCTGCGGCCTTGAAAACTGCTCCGCGATATTTTATCTACAATTAAATTAAGCCGCAGAATATATCGGGGGTCGTAATAACGTCATTGCACATAGCACGGTACGTCAATTGCTTAGGTTATGTTTCGAAGTGCAATTGTCGTGCCAATGAAATTGATAACTAAGAAATCAAACCAAGCCGCATAGAATGGGGCTTTTGAGCATCCAGATACTTTATCTTTTATCGAGCACATCATCAAATCCTTCTTATTGCTCTTTTTTGGTGCAAAATTTCTACTTTACGCACTTTTTTGGTGCGATAAGGCGTTTCCCGCCAACGCTTCTATTTATTATGTCTCATTTGTACTACGCATCATCCAAAGAGCAGAAAATCAACTTACATATAAACACTAACCCCTGTGTCAACAACAGAGGTACACTCTTGTTGGCCAATACTAAGGAATTAAGACCATCATCAACACAGTATATAATCCAGACACTGGCGATATAATCATTGATATCAGACATCCTAGTGAAGCCAACGATAGGCCGTTCAAATGGACCGAAAATGAAGTACTGCGCATTCCATTTTTCAATTTAGCATCACAAATTCCAACCCTCGACACCAGTAAAAAGTATCTGATTTATTGTGAAAAAGGCATCATGAGTAAAATGCAGGCAATTACCATGAAAGATCATGGATTTTTTCATGTCAGTGTTTTAAAGCATACTTCTGTGAATAAATAGCTGTTTTTGCAGTTTTTAAGCGCTAAATTGATACTGATTGACCCCAACTGAAAAAGATCCGTAGCAGTTTTCTAGAATTCCACTATAATCGCGCCTTTTTTAGCTCACTCGGGTAACAAGCATGTCAATCTCTAACTTGCGTAATATCGCAATCATCGCTCACGTCGACCATGGTAAAACGACCCTTGTAGACAAACTGCTTAGCCAGTCGGGTACGCTAGATAGAAAAGATATTGGCTCTGAACGCCTGATGGATTCAAACGACCAAGAAAAAGAACGTGGCATTACTATTCTAGCGAAAAACACTGCCATTAATTGGCAAGACTACCGCATTAATATCGTAGATACACCCGGACACGCCGACTTTGGAGGTGAAGTAGAGCGGGTTTTATCTATGGTAGATTCGGTCCTACTGCTGGTCGACGCAGTAGACGGCCCAATGCCGCAAACACGATTTGTTACTTCTAAAGCGTTTGAACAAGGACTACGACCAATTGTAGTAATTAATAAGGTTGATCGTCCTGGTGCGCGACCTGACTGGGTGATGGATCAGGTATTTGATCTCTTTGATAACCTAGGCGCTACCGATGAACAACTAGACTTTCCGGTAATCTATACCTCGGCCATTAATGGAATTGCCGGTAGCGATCATGAAAATATGGCAGAAGATATGACGCCACTATATAAAATGATTGTCTCTGAAGTTCCAGTCCCTCAGGTTGATGCAGATGGGCCCTTTCAAATGCAGGTATCCGCGCTGGCCTATGATAGTTATGTTGGTGTTATTGGGGTTGGCCGAATCACCAGAGGTGAACTAAAACCAGGACAGCAGGTTATTGTCAAAAGTGCTAATGGTGACCAACGAAAAGGAAAGATCCTCAACGTCAAAGGCTATTTAGGCCTTGAGCAAATCGAAACCCAACTGGCTGGTGCAGGCGATATCGTTTGTATAAATGGCATCGATGGTTTGGCTATCTCAGATACACTTTGTGATCCAGAGCATATAGAGGCATTGCCAGCACTGAGTGTAGATGAACCTACCGTAAGCATGACGTTTATCGTCAATGACTCACCTTTCGCAGGTCTTGAAGGAAAATACGTTACCACACGTAATATCAAAGACCGCTTAGCTCAGGAATTGATTCACAATGTTGCTCTACGGGTAACTCCTGGTGACACACCTGATAAATTCATCGTGTCTGGGCGGGGTGAATTGCATCTTTCGGTGTTAATCGAAACAATGCGTCGCGAAGGATTTGAAATGGGTGTATCGCGTCCTGAAGTTGTGCAAAAAATAGTTGATGGCGCCGTTCATGAGCCCTTTGAGCACGTTGTAATAGATGTCGAAGAGCAACACCAAGGATCAGTCATGGAAGAACTTGGTATGCGAAAAGCTGAGTTGACTAATATGGAACCAGATGGAAAAGGTAGAGTCCGCCTCGAATTTTCTATGCCCTCAAGAGGTCTTATCGGCTTTCGTGGAGCCTTTCTTACACTTACCTCTGGGTCAGGTATTATGACTAGTATTTTTGATCGCTATGCGCCAGCCAAAGAAGGAGAGAAGTTTACTCGTAAAAATGGTGCACTGGTTAGCATGGTTAAGGGCAAGACTGCAGCATTTGCGCTGTTTAATATTCAAGCGCGGGGTAGATTATTCTTAGGTCATGCGGTCGATGTCTACGAGGGACAAATTGTTGGTATTCATTCACGTGCCAACGACCTGGTGGTTAACCCTATCAAAGGCAAACAACTTACTAATGTTCGAGCCTCGGGCACTGATGAAGCTTTAACGTTGGTACCGCCGATTAAGCACACACTTGAGCAAGCACTCGAGTTTATTGAAGATGACGAGTTAGTCGAAGTAACTCCCTCAAGCATTCGAATTCGCAAAAAGCTACTTACTGAAATTCTTCGCAAAAGAAGCTCTCGGTAATATCAAAAAGACATTTATTGAGAGTCTTTAAGCATTAGGTGCTATAGTTTGAGAGTCACTCAACACTATAAGCGCCTGATGGAAGAGAACATAAGTAGTCAATTAAACAGTGAGAAACATTACCTCACCACAGTCACGGTGCAGGCAGGGATTACTATATGTTTTTCTTGTCTGGCGTATTGGGCGGCATCTCCACCAACACTCTTCCTAAGCGTCGGCTGTGGCCTCGTTGTAAGTTTGAGTCTGTTCAAAGCGTCTAAATCCCTCTCCTTGGGGATACTTTCTCTTGGCACTTTTTTAACCCTAGGATTTTTGTACGTCACAATAGTGAGTGCAGACGCTTTACCACTGCTATGGTGTCTCACAGTTTTCCCCGCACTTTTACTAATAACAAATCCACATAAGAGTATTTACATAGGCATAGCGCTGATTTTGCTTTCAGCTATTGGCAACTATATGCAACTGGGGCCCCAGTGGCTTAAGCTGCAAGCAGGTATCTATGGCGTACAGTTTTCACTGATACTGATAATCCTTTTTTGCTTATCGCTGATTATTGCCCACCTCAGATTTACTCATCAGTTGAACATAAATAAGTTACAAGCCATACAGTTTGAAACCAACACAATAGATAATGTTACTGGGCTAAAAACCCGAAACTCAATTGAGAAACTCCTGTTTAAAAGGTTCACCCAAGCGCCTGATGAAGAACCAGCTACGTCTGCTATCGTCCTTGATATTGACAATTTCAGATCGATCAACGAACGTTACGGCCATAAGATTGGCAATGACCTGTTATGCTCAGTCAGCAAATTGCTCAGCACTACCCTTGCTAATGAATATATATTTGGCCGGTGGGATGGTAATGCTTTTATTATTATATTGCCCCATGATAATGATGAAGTCAGTTTACTTATAGCAGAGACATTGCGACAAAAAATCAATGGAAATCGATTTAACATACAAGAGCATAGTCTGTCTATTGCGTGTAGTGTAGGCATTGCCTCAAGTAAAAAAAGTCATGACCTAAATGATTTTTTGTCACAAACCGAAAACAACCTTTACCAAGCTAAGAGTTTAGGCGGAAACCAATCCATCTCTAGTTAATTAGTACAGTTTATAATCGCTTAAAGCAATCTATGCAGTGGTCATCCACAATACCCATTGCCTGCAAATAAGCATAACAAATAGTACTACCGAAAAATTTGAATCCACGCCTTTTCATATCATGACTAATCGTGTCTGACAGTGTTGTCGTTGCGGGAATTTCATCATGACATGTCCAGTGGTTTACCACCGGCGTATTCTCAACAAAAGCCCATATATAGTTACTGAAACTGCCAAATTCATTTTGAACAGTCAAATAGTGTTGCGCATTAGAAATGGCACTTTGAATCTTCAAACGATTTCGAATAATACCCTTATCGTCCATCAATCGAGTCACATCGCTGTCAGAGAATTGAGCCACTATATTTACATCAAAGTTGGCAAACGCACGTCGGTAGTGATCGCGGCGTTTGAGAATAGTTATCCAAGAGAGTCCGGCTTGAGCACCTTCTAAAATCAAAAATTCAAACAATGTTTTATCATCTCTGCAGGGAACACCCCACTGAGTGTCATGATAATGTTGATAGGTTTCATCATAACCACACCAACTACATCGCTTGAGTTGTCCCATAAATAACCTCTAAACTAACTGATAACATCAGGCAGTTGTGACATACCATGAATAAAAAAGCTAACTTGTCTACAAGACCCTCTGTCGTTTAAGATTAGGGTTCATAAATTGTGAATACTACCCCATGAAAAAAGCATTTCCAGCAATTCGGCCCTACCATACACAACTAATAGCTGTGACCCCTCCTCATGTTTTGTATGTAGAGGAGTCTGGAAATCCAGAGGGTATTCCGGTACTTTTTGTTCACGGTGGCCCCGGTGGTGGTACCCGCACTACCGATCGCTGTTTTTTTGATCCAGACAAGTACCGTATCGTGCTTTTTGACCAACGTGGCGCTGGACAATCAACACCCCACGCTTTGCTAGAGGACAATAACACAGAAGCACTGATTGCGGATATTGAAACCATTCGTAACACATTAGGCATTAAAAGGTGGGTCGTTTTTGGAGGATCTTGGGGTTCTACACTCAGCCTTGTGTACGCTCAGCAATACCCTGAATTGGTGATGGGCCTAATTTTACGCGGTATTTTTCTGTGTCGTGATGAAGACATTCAATGGTTTTATCAAAATGGTGTAAAACATATCTTCCCTGATTATTGGCAAGATTACATTCATGTTATCCCAGAAAATGAACGCAGCGATCTGCTAGGCGCATTTTATAAAAGACTAACAGGCAGTAACGATTTAGAGAGGATGGCGGCTGCCAAAGCATGGTCCATATTAGAAGGAAGATGCGCCACCTTGCATCCTGATGAAGATTTTGTTGCTCATTTTGCTCATCCACACTTAGCCATCGCCATGGCAAGAATCGAAGCTCATTATTTTATCAACAAGGCCTTTTTGGAGCCGAACCAAATTATTAATAATGCCCACAAACTAAAAAACATTCCCGCCACCATTGTTCATGGTCGTTATGACATGGTGTGTCCTGTCAATCAGGCCTTTGCCTTGAGTGAAGCCTGGCCAGAAGCGCGACTGGATATTATTGCTGATGCTGGACATTCCTCAGCTGAACCAGGAACCCTTGACGCCCTTGTACGAGCAACTCAAAGACTTGCACACCATCTAGCAGATCAAGTATAGCTAATGATTGGACTAATTCAGCGTGTCAACAGCGCAAAAGTGATGGTCAACCAAGCAACCATTGGACAAATAGATCGGGGTATTTTGTTGTTATTGGGTATCGAAAAAAAAGACGACACTAAAACCGCTGAAAAATTGTTACATAAAATACTTAACTACCGTATTTTTTCAGACCTTCAGGGCAAAATGAACTTATCCTTAGCAGATACTGGGGGAGGTTTGTTGGTCGTTTCCCAGTTCACGTTGGCAGCTGATACTAAAAAAGGCCTCCGACCGAGCTTTTCCTCCGCAGCGCCACCGGTGCAAGCCAAGGATCTTTACACTTACTTTGTTGCGACGGCCCACCTACAACACCCTGTGGTGCAACAGGGTTGCTTTGGCGCTGACATGCAGGTATCTCTGATTAATGATGGACCTGTCAGCTTCTTATTGAACAGCTAAGAATTATCAAAAGCCGCTGTAAGTTTGCCATGAATACCCCCAAAACCACCATTACTCATAATGACGATATGGGTCTTTTGTTGAGAAAATTTTATAGCTATATCGATGACCTCCTGCAGATTATGCAATACCTTTGAGTTTGCAACAGTCAAGGTCTCAAGCACTGACATATCCCATCTCACTGCGCTGTTACCATACCACAATACTTCATCTGCACTAGCCACAGACGTACCCAGGCTATCTTGGTGGAAACCCATTTTCATAGTTGCTGAGCGGGGCTCAATAATCGCTAAAATAGGCTCAGTGCCGACTTTAGCCCTCAGCCCATCCAAGGTAGTTTTAATCGCTGTGGGGTGATGGGCAAAATCATCATAGATCACAACATTTTGATCATCATAAATAACTTCCATCCGACGTTTAACCCCTACAAATCGGCTTAGCGCCTGACATGACTGGTCAAGGCTTACACCCACCTGATATGCAGCTATGGTGGCAGCCAAGCCATTGTTAACATTATGCATACCAGTATGTCGCCAATCTACAGAAGCGCGAGCTCTCTCTGCTCCATCTGCATCAAAGTGGACAATGTCGAACTTAGAGCCGTCTGCACTTAGTATATCACTGCGCCACTGATCATTTTTCTGGTCCCCGAAAGAGCTAAGCTCACTCCAGTAACCCTGAGACATTACCCCCTTAATACCTCTATCAGCAGAGGGTAATATAATATGTCCATTGCTGGGAACCGTTCTGACTAAATGATGAAACTGTCTCTGAATAGCATTCAAATCGTCAAAAATATCGGCGTGATCAAACTCAAGATTATTAATGATTAGCGTGTTGGAAAAGTAATGGACAAATTTTGACCGTTTATCAAAAAATGCGCTGTCATATTCGTCCGCTTCTACAACAAAGTAATTACTGTCTGATAAGGTAGCAGAACAACCAAAATCCTGAGGAATCCCACCAATCAAAAACCCAGGTTGCAAGCCTGCATGATCAAGAATTTTTGCCAACATACTACTAGTGGATGTTTTTCCATGAGTTCCAGCAACCGCGAATACATGCTTATCTCTGAGAATATTTTCACCGAGCCACTGTGGCCCTGACATATAGGGCAGTTTATGGTCGAGCATATACTCAACGCAGGGATTGCCACGAGATATAGCATTACCAACAATAATCAAATCAGGCGGCGTGTGTAGCTGTTTAGCATCATATCCAACGATTAATGCGATCCCAAATGCTTCTAACTGAGTACTCATTGGAGGATAGACATTAGCATCACACCCAGACACCTGATGCCCCGCCTGCTTAGCAAGTAACGCCAAACTACCCATAAAGGTACCGCAAATACCAAGGATATGTATATGCATAAAAAAACCTATAAACAAATCGATTGAATAAATACTCTGAGGATTTCCACTATAACCTAAAACGAATAAGTTTTGCCTTTCACCTTCGGCTCCTAAAGACTAAAATAGAGACTTACTGAATCAGAACAATCAGAGCACAGCCATATGACTAAAAACAGAAACGCTTTTTACGCACAGTCAGGCGGTGTAACCTCCGTCATCAATGCCTCAGCCTCAGGTGTCATAGAGGCCGTCAGGGAAAATAAAGATACCTTCGGAAAGCTTTATGCTGGACTAAATGGCATCATAGGGGCACTCCAAGAGGAACTTGTAGATACAAGCAAAGAATCTGCATCGGCCATCGCAGCATTAAAACACACCCCTGGAGGGGCATTTGGATCCTGCCGTTACAAAATGAAAAACTATGAAGATAGCCCCGCTGAATACAACCGATTAATTGACGTATTCAAAGCTCACAATATCGGCTACTTTTTTTATAATGGCGGCGGCGACTCAGCAGATACCTGCCTTAAAGTATCACAAATTTCTGAAAAGCTCGGTTATCCAATTCAAGCTATACATATTCCAAAAACTATTGACAATGATCTACCACTTACAGACTGTAGTCCAGGGTTTGGTTCTGTAGCAAAGTATATTGCTACCTCCACAAAGGAGGCTAGTCTGGATACCCAATCGATGTGTGCCACCTCTACTAAAGTGTTTATCCTTGAAGTGATGGGTCGTCACGCTGGTTGGATAGCCGCAGCAGGGGGGCTGGCGGCTGAAAAAGTTGGTGATCCGCCGCATATTATTTTATTTCCTGAAATTGCCTTCTCCCGTGAAGCTTTTATCAGCAAAGTTGAAGAAACTATCACGGCAAAAGGCTACTGTGTGATTGTCGCTTCCGAGGGTGTCCAGTACAGCGATGGCGCCCATATTTCTGGCTCTCTAAACAAAGATGCCTTTGGTCATCAACAACTAGGAGGTGTTGCACCTACACTTGCAAGCATGATCAAGCAGTCAACTGGATATAAATATCACTGGGCTCTCGCTGACTACTTACAGCGTTCTGCCAGGCATATTGCGTCTAAAACAGACGTCGACCAAGCCTATGCAGTGGGCAGAAGAGCTGTGGAACTTGCTATTCAAGGAAAAAGTTCAGTGATGGTATCTATAGAACGAGACACAGGGAACAATTACAGCTGGTCACTTGGTGAAGTGCCTTTGGATAAAGTTGCGAACATGGAAAAGAAGATGCCGCGCTCCTTTATAACCAAAGACGGTTTTGGCATTACCAAAAAGGCTCGAACTTATCTAGAACCACTTATCGTTGGGGAGGATCATCCCCCGTATAAACATGGACTACCGGACTATGTAACATTGAAAAATATCATGGTACCAAAGAAAATCAATAGTCCTTTTGAACGTTGACTAACACAGATTTAGACAACTTGGTTTTGGGGCTTTCCCTGTAAAAACGATTCTACATTCCTTGCAACTTGGTCAATCAGCCGCTGTCGGGCTTCTTGTGCTATCCACGCAACATGTGGCGTAATAATTAGATTAGGGATCGATTCGTCGAGTAAAACATTGCCATCCACAGGAGGCTCTACACTTAGTACATCTAGCGCGGCACCAGCAATGCGCTCTTCTATTAATGCCTGTCGAAGTGCCGGCTCATCAATGAGAGCGCCTCGTGAGGTATTAATCAATAGTGATGTACTTGGCATTAAGCCTAATTCTTTTTCACCAATTAACTTTTCCGTTGTCTCAGTCAATGGACAATGTAAACTTACAATATCAGCTTTGCTAAGAAGACTATTCAAGGGCATACGGTTTGGTTGGTGAGAATGGACTCTGCCTGGAAGACTCGCAAAAATAACCTCCATACCAAAGGCTTCAGCTATCTTTGCAACACCGCACCCAAGCTCGCCAGCACCCACAATGCCAAGTATTTTTCCTTGCAATTCACGTACTGAAAAATCCATGAAACAAAAGAATTCACTGTCTTCCCAGCGACCATCCATAGCGGCTTGGCGATAGCCGTCGAGATTGGTTGTCAACGCTAAAATAAGCGACCATACATGCTGAACAACCGAACCGGTTCCATATTTTACCGCATTACTGACAACAATCTTATGAGCTTTGGCAGTTTCTAGATCAATAATATTGGTACCAGTGGCAAATATCGAAATAAATTTTAAACGTTTTGCTGCCTTAATTTGAGGTGCTAATATTGGCGTCTTGTTGATTAACACAATATCAGCATCCGCAATTCGCTCTGTAACCTCAGACGGTAAACAGTGTGAATAAACCGTCCATTTGACGGGTAGTTCATAGAGCTTTGACAAATCTAAGTCTGCGGGGCCAACACTATCAAAATCAAGAATTACGCCTTGCATCATATCCAATGTCCTCATTGATTGATCACCACAATGGCGTAAAAAAAGGTTTATGCTTTTTGGCGTGGAGGAGACAGCATCAGCTTAGAAGTGCTACCGATATATGCCAGATAGCTAGGATCTTCCCCCCATTTTTTCTTCGCTGCTCGATCCAAAAGAGGAATACCGCTAACCCGGGTAAGCAATAAAAATACGAACAGGGGCGAGACGAGAGTCACTAATTGGAATCCAGATAGGACCGGAAGAGCCAATAAGGTTAAACCGAACCAAAGTGTTATTTCACCAAAATAATTTGGGTGCTGAGACCAAGACCATATACCGGTAGTGATAAAGCGCCCTTTGTTCTGAGGATTATTTTTAAACCGAGTCTTTTGTCTGTCAGCGATGACTTCTATGACAAACCCAAAGACCCAAAGACCAATTCCCAGATAGCCCATTAATCCTATCTCTATAGTCGTATTAGATGTTAGAGCTGCAAGACCAGCAGCCATCGTCACCAAAACCCATAGTCCTCCGATAGTCCATGTCATCAAAAACCAAGTAAATTTTGTCTTCATAACAACAAAGCGAGAATCTTGACCATCTTTTTTTATTCGCAAAAACAAAAAAGAACCCAAACGCCCAGCCCAAATTATAATCATAGCGCAGATAATCAGGTCTCTGGTGTCAATAGAGGGGTTTAATAGCACTGCAGCAACAACAGTGGCTATGTAAGAAAGCGAGCCGGTAAGATCGAAATAGTGCTCAGTTTGAAACAGATACGAGGGGACAAAAACAGCCCAATGAAGGATAAATCCGATAGCGCCGCACACCACAAACAGCGACCATCCACTCCAAATAATACTCTCAAAACTTCCTGCTAGTAAGATTAAAGTCGCTATTACCAGCGACATCAAAATACCAATAACACTCTTGGATCTGTCCATGGCAAATTCCTCCTCTTGTTTATTATTGTTATGTAAGCTTATGTTGCCGCTCATTTAATGGTACTCATGAAACCAAAATATGGGCCAACTTTAAAGCAATTTACGTCCTTACGGAGCCAGCAGGCTAAGTAGATGATGCGAACCTACATAAAATAGGCAATAAGATACATC
Source organism: Porticoccaceae bacterium (assembly GCA_029254005.1). GTDB lineage: Bacteria > Pseudomonadota > Gammaproteobacteria > Pseudomonadales > Porticoccaceae > HTCC2207. The sequence goes on from JAQWYJ010000066.1 coordinate 25,901, forward strand.
ACATGATGCTACCTACCTATAATTTGTGGCAACAAAGCCGCATAATAGCCTTCGGATTTTTTAACTTCAGGGTCGACTTAAGGTATGCAATCTTCGTTATTTACACTCTATAACAGGACCATTTTACAAAACCCATGGAAAGCTATTTTATCCGTTTGCCTTGTTGCTGTTCTCATGGCCATGGGATTGCCTAATTTTAAGCTCGATGCCTCAGCTGACTCACTGACCCTTGAGCGAGATGACGACTTAAATTTTTCCCGAGAAATTGCTAAACGCTATGGTAGTGATAACTTTTTGATTGTGACTTTTTCTCCAAAAGAAGGCGACTTATTTGATCAAGATAATCTTAGTATCCTTGAGTCTCTGCGTGAAGATTTAATGAAGATCCAAGGTATACAAAGTGTTTTATCCATGCTCGATGTTCCTCTCCTCTACAGTCCAAAAATTGAGATTACTGACCTCACCAAAGAACTAAAAACCTTAATTTCTGAGGATGTTGATAAACGCTTGGCAAAACAAGAATTTCTTAACAGTCCAATTTACAAAGACGTGATTCTTAGTGCTGATGGAAAAACTACAGGCATGCTGGCAACTCTGACATTGGATGAAACCTATTTACAGCTAGTAACAGAACGTGATGATTTGCGCTTTGTAAGAGATACAGAGGGACTGACTGTCGCACAACAAAAAACGCTAGATGAAGTAAGTTTAAAGTTTTTAAACTACCGAACAGCGAAAGCTGAAATAGATCATCAGCGAGTTGCTCAAATACGTGCACTGATCGAAAACTACAGATATGGAGCAACTATATACCTGGGTGGCCCAGATATGATCACCGCAGATATGGTGGATTTTATAAAAAGCGACTTAATTATTTTCGGCACCGGAATTTTACTATTCATTATCATCACACTGACACTAATTTTTCGACAACTGCGCTACGTTATTCTTCCACTAGCCACCTGCGCACTCTGCTTAGTGACTATTTTAGGCTATTTAAGTTGGATAGACTGGCGATTAACAGTGATATCCTCGAACTTTGTGTTGCTACTGCTGATAATAACGCTAGCGCTGACTATCCATTTAATCGTGCGGTATCGTGAACTCCACAGCGCATATCCAGAGCAACATCAGTATCAACTGGTCAGCGAAACTGTCAGGTCAATGGCGAAACCATGCTTTTACACTGTTCTTACAACTATTGTTGCCTTTACCTCTTTGGTTGTTAGTAATATCCGACCGGTTATCGACTTTGGCTGGATGATGACCATTGGTATCTCATTGGCGCTACTCATAGCATTTATTGTGATCCCGGCGGGTATGCTTATTTTTGGCAAAAATTCACACATTGCTGCGAAAGACAACTCCTCAGCAATAACTAGCAAATTTGCTTGGTTTACCGAACATTACGGAACTGCTGTGCTTCTGGTCGCTGCCGGACTATCTGCATTATCGATTTATGGCATTAATAAACTCGAAGTAGAAAATCGATTTATTGACTACTTTCGCTCAGACACTGAAATTTATCAGGGTATGCAAATTATTGATACCGCACTGGGAGGAACAACACCTTTAGATATTATTATTCAAGCGCCTACATTTGACGTTACTGACGATGACAGCCTAGATGCATTCCTAGAGGACGATTATGAGACACAAGATGACTATGGCGATATAGACGATGACTATGGCGACATAGGTGGCAATACATCTGATCAATCCACCTCGTCAGAGCTAAAGAATAGCTACTGGTTTTCTTCTCAAGGTTTGGCCGATCTACAACAGCTTCAAGACTTTATTGAAGCTCAACCTGAAGTTGGCAAAGTGAATTCGTTAGCCCAAGTTTATGCAGTGGCTAGAGACCTTAGTGGACGGGAACTTAATGATCTAGAAATCGCTATCATGCGGCAGAGCTTAAGTGACGACATATACCAGCAAATGGTGGCCCCATACCTGTTAGAAGATATTGATGAGGCAAGAATACAACTTCGTGTAATGGAAACTGGTGGTCAATTACGTCGCGCAGAATTACTTGAAAAAATTCAAAACTACGCTATCAATAATGTTGGTATTGCGTCAGAAAATATTCGCTTTACCGGTATCTTAGTGCTTTATAACAACATGTTACAAAGCCTTTACAAATCACAAATATTAACCTTGGGTGCTGTTTTTGTCGGCATTATGCTGATGTTTTTAGTACTCTTTAGATCGATTAAAATTTCCATTATTGCAATTTTACCGAACTTTTTGGCAGCGGGAGTGGTTCTTGGTGGCATGGGAATTATGTCCATTCCGCTAGACATGATGACTATTACTATTGCCGCCATAACTGTTGGCATTGGCGTCGATCATGCCATTCACTACCTCACTCGATTTGGCAAAGAGTTTGCTGTGGACCAAAACTACGTTGCCTCCATGCATAGAGCTCATGCTAGTATTGGCCAAGCATTATTTTATACCGCCATTACAATTATTGTCGGCTTCTCCATTTTAGCCCTATCAAACTTTATTCCATCGGTTTACTTTGGACTTCTCACTGGCCTAGCAATGCTCGCTGCCTTGCTCGGGTCTATGACCTTACTTCCAAAACTGATACTCCTAACCGAGCCATTTGGCAAGCAAAGTAAAATTGCTCCACTACAAAGAAGCTAATTTGATATGCCCCTTATTACCCTTCAAAATGTGTTTTTAAGCTATGGTCAACCACCATTAATAGACCATATAAATTTGGTCATCGACCGAGGTGAGCGTGTCTGTCTGATAGGCAGAAATGGTGCCGGTAAATCAACCTTGCTAAAAATAATTAACGGCCAGGTTATCGCTGATGATGGCACCATCAAACGCTCAAGTGGTGTAAAGGTAGCCCAGCTTGAACAATCAGTTCCACAGAATACAGAAGGCAGTGTGTTCGATGTAATAGCCCAAGGGCTTGGTGAAGAGGGAAAATTGATCCAACGGTTTCATCATCTTACCCAGCAACTCAGCCATGATGCTAGCCCTAAAATCTTTAGTCAACTTGAAGATTGTCAGTCTGAGCTTGAGCGCATCAATGGCTGGGATATCAATCAACGTGTTGAATCGATTATCACTAAAATGGATCTAGATGCCGATGTTGACATTTCTAGTTTATCTGGTGGCTATAAGCGTCGCGTACTACTGGCTCGAGCACTTGTGGCAAACCCAGACCTATTACTACTAGATGAGCCTACTAACCATCTGGATATTGAAGCCATCCAATGGGTCGAACAATTTCTATTGAACTGGGAAGGCTCCTTGTTATTTATTAGTCATGATAGACGCTTTATGGACAACCTAGCGCATAGATTTATTGAGATAGATCGCGGCCAACTTGCAGAATTTCACTGCGACTACAGTACATATTTAGTTCGAAAAGAAGAAAACCTAGAAATAGAAGATCGACAAAATGCTCTATTCGACAAACGCCTATCTCAAGAAGAAATCTGGATCCGTCAAGGTATCAAAGCTCGGCGCACACGCAATGAGGGTCGTGTGCGTTCACTTGAAGCGATGCGTAAAGAATTTTCTGACCGCCGCAAACGTCTAGGCACGGCAAAGATGGATATTCAGCAAGCTGAAAAATCTGGAAAAATTGTAGCTGAAGCCAAAGATATTTCCTTTGCGTTTGATAAGGATAATGTCGTTCGAAATTTTTCGACTTTAATCCAGCGAGGCGATAAAGTAGGATTTATCGGACGCAATGGAGTTGGTAAAACAACCTTAATTAAACTACTGCTTGGACAACTTCAACCGCAAACAGGAGTCATTAAAACCGGTACTAATTTAAATGTGGCTTATTTTGATCAGTATCGTTCTGCTCTGGATGAAGAAAAGTCAGTACAAGATAATGTATCTGGTGGTAGAGATATGCTCGACATAGGCGGAAAACCTCGCCATGTAATTAGTTATCTGCAAGATTTCCTCTTTGCCCCTGATCGCTGTCGACAACCAGTCAAAGCACTATCAGGCGGCGAGAGAAATAGGCTACTTTTAGCCAAGCTATTTACTAAACCGTCTAATATTCTCGTCCTAGATGAACCTACTAATGATCTAGATATAGATACACTCGATCTACTGGAAGAATTACTCATAAACTATGAGGGAACCATTATTTTGGTGAGCCATGATCGAGCATTTTTAAACAATGTGGTTACCAGCACCTTAGTATTTGAAGGCAATGGTTTGATTAATCAATATGTGGGTGGATACGATGACTGGCTTAGACAACGTAAAACAGAAACATCACAACCAGTTGTAACCGCTCATAAAGAAAAGCCTAAAGCCGCTCCAGCTAACAAAAAACTCTCCTATAAAGAGCAGAGGGAGCTTGATGAATTACCTAAAAAAATAGAACAAATTGAAACGCAGATAAGTGCCATATCATTGCAAATGAGCGATCCTCAGTTTTATCAATCTGAGCGCAATATCATCACGCAAGCAGAGACACAGTTAACAGACTATCAGCAGCAACTCAGCCATTGTTACCAGCGCTGGGAGATTCTTGACCCATAGATTTTAGCGCTATGAAAAGGCATTATTAGAGTCTGAGAGAGTAAGAAATCCAATAAAAATATTATTCTGATACCATTTTTAACAAACTATTTAAAAACCTAAAATAAAGAAGGAACTCAATGAGCGAGTCAAAAAAACCCATTCTATTGGTCATTTTAGACGGTTGCGGCCATAGTGAAGACTTACACTACAATGCGGTAGCGAATGCTGAAAGGCCAATTTGGGAGCGACTTTGGGCTAAAAATCATCCGTCAACATTTATTGACACCTCAGGACTAGCCGTGGGGTTACCGGAGGGGCAGATGGGTAATTCAGAAGTCGGTCATATGACTCTTGGCGCTGGTAGAGTTATTTATCAAAATTTCACTCGTATCAATAAAGCAATTGATGATGGTGAGTTTCAAAAGAATAAGGCGTACTGTGAAGCAATTGATCACACTATAGAGAATGATAAGGCTCTTCATATTTTTGGGGTTCTCTCTCAAGGTGGCGTTCATGGGCATCAGGATCACATTAATGCCATGATTGCACTAGCTGCAACTCGGGGCGCCACAAAAATTTTTCTGCATGCCTTTTTAGATGGTCGAGATTGTGCTCCACGCAGCGCACAACCGTCTCTGTTAAAAACACATGAACTATGCCAAAAAATTGGTGTGGCAAAAATAGCTTCAGTCATTGGTCGATTTTATGCGATGGACCGTGATAATCGCTGGGAGCGTGTCGGCAAAGCGTATCGCTTAATCACTGAGGGCGCTGGAGATTTCACAGCTAGTTGCCCCATGAAAGCACTTCAGGCTGCTTATGATCGCAATGAAAATGACGAGTTTGTCAGTGCAACTAGCATTTCTGGGGCTAATGAAACGCCTTGTACACTAAATGATGGCGATGCTGTTATTTTCATGAATTTTCGACCAGATCGTGCAAGGCAAATAACCCATGCTTTTGTTGATAGCGACTTTACCGGTTTCGAGCGTTCCCTCATACCGCAACTTAGCCACTTCGTTATGACCACGGAATATGAAGCCAACCTAAATCTACCCTGTGCCTTCCCACCAACCCCTATTATAAACTCTCTTGGTGAAGTACTAGCTAATAATCACAAGCAGCAGCTACGTATTGCTGAGACCGAAAAATATGCCCATGTAACCTTCTTTCTAAGCGGCGGTCGTGAGGAAAACTATATAGGAGAAGAACGTGCGTTGCTGGCTTCGCCAAAGATAGCAACCTATGATTTGAAACCCGAAATGAGTGCTTATGAGGTAACCGACAAATTAATTCAAGCTATAGAATCAGATCGCTTTGACGCCATCATATGTAATTATGCCAACTGCGATATGGTCGGGCATACTGGTGACTATAGCGCTGCGATGAGATCTGTAAATGTCGTTGATGAGTGCCTAGAAAAAGTATTGGCAAGTATGTTAAAAATTGGCGGACATACCTTAATCACCGCTGATCACGGTAATGTTGAAACCATGTATGACGCAACCACACAGCAACCCCATACACAGCATACAACGCTACCAGTGCCACTGGTCTATGTTGGTGACAAAACTATTACATTAAGCCCAGGCGGCTCTCTTGCAGACATAGCACCAACAATACTGTCATTGATGAATCTACCAAAACCGGCAGAAATGACCGGACAATCTTTAATTGACTAATGAATATTAAAGCCCGTAAAAGCAAAAATACTGCCAATATTGCTTTTAAATCAAGAATCTTTTTCATTACTTTCAGTTGTACTCTAGTAGTAGCCTTGTCAACCAACTATTCATTAGCCGATGATGCACGCCAAGCTGAACTGAGTGATCTAAAAAGTGCTATCAAAACGGTACAGAGAAACATAGCGACTGAAAGCTTGAAACATACGGCATTAGAGAAAGAACTTCAAAGTATAGAAGTAAAACATAGCAAAATATCATCAAAAGTCGGTGAATTGAGTCGAAAAATCAACATAATTAAAAATCGTATAAGCACCAGACAGCGCGAAAAGAGCCAGCTCAAAAAGAGTATTGAGCGCCAAGAGCAAGTAATTACTGAAGAGTTACTGTCGGCCCATAAAATTGGTGACCAAGAACCTATTAAATTACTTCTCAATCAAGAAGATCCTCAAAAAATTGCTCGAATCTTCAAATATTACGATTATTTTCTTAAAGCACGCAGTGAAAAAATTGACAGTTACTCTAGAGACGTGTCAACCCTTACCAAAATAATTCAAGAAATTAATCGACAAAAATTAGACTTGATTGGAGCAAAAAATAGCTTAAAAATCCAACAAACAGATTTGAAAAACAGCGCGACCATACGCGAAAAAACCCTGACAAAAATCAAAGGTACCCTGGATAGCGATGAAGCAAATTTAGCCCATCTCAAAAAACAGCGTGCTCAACTGGAGATTCTGCTGCATGAAGTACAAGAAGCGGTTGAAAATATTGTTTTGCCTCAAAATATGCAGCCATTTGCCTCTAAGAAAGGCACATTAACCTGGCCAATAACAGGGTTGCTTATTGATCAGTTCGGTAGCCGACGCAAAGGCCCCATTCGCTCTCAAGGCTGGCTAATAAGCAGCGCAATCGGTAATCCGGTCACAGCCGTACATGCTGGTCGAGTAGTATTTTCTGACTATCTCCGTGGGTTTGGCTTGCTCCTTATTATTGATCATAGCGATGGCTACATGACACTGTATGGTCATAACCAAGAATTACTCAAAGACGCTGGTGGATGGGTTATGGCGAACGAAACAATCGCCAGAAGTGGTAATACTGGTGGCTTATCTAGCCCCGCGCTATACTTTGAAATCCGTCAGCAAGGGAAGCCAAAAAATCCTAAATTTTGGCTGAAAGGTGCCTAGATTGTGGTTTCAATTACTTATTCAGTCCATAGGTTATCCACTAGAGAATATACTCTTATCACCAGTCATACAGGAAATTCTATGATCTCGAAAACGCTCGCGCGATTAAGCCTTCTCATGGTGCTTACTTTTACTTCGTCAATTCAGGCACAAACTCTCAAATCAGAGCCTGAAATCGACCTGCTGACAACCCAAGAAAGTCGACTCCCTTTACAAGAACTGCGTACATTTACCCAGGTTTTTGAACAGATACGTTTGGGCTATGTGGAGGAGGTGAGCGATACAGAACTATTAGAGAATGCTATTACAGGGCTCTTAACAGGTTTAGATCCTCATTCAACCTATCTGAAAGCCGATGACTACAAAGATCTGCAGGAAAACGCAACCGGAGAGTATGGTGGCCTAGGCATTGAAGTTGTTGGAGAGAATGGGGTTATTCGAATAATTTCTCCAATTGATGAATCTCCTGCAGCCAAAGCAGGCATCAAAGCTGGCGATCTAATAATAGACATTAATGATGCACCTGTGAGACGTATGGACACTCAAGCTGCAATTGATAAACTTCGAGGAGAACAGGGTACCTCGATTAAATTAACTATCTATCGTGAAGGTGAAGATGCACCACTGATATTTAACCTTGACCGAGATATTATTCAGATTGGTGCTGTACGCAGCCGACTGCTGCAAGAACACTATGGTTATGTACGAATTTCGCACTTCCAAGTGACCTCTGGAGATGACTTTATTGCTGAAATAAACACCTTGAAAAGCGCACCAAATAAGCCACTCAAAGGACTTATTATTGACCTGCGCAATAATCCGGGAGGTCTTGTTCCCGCATCGGTGAAAGTCGCCAATGCACTTCTTAATGAAGGTACACTGGTTTATACAGAAGGACGTTTGCCCAGTGCTAATAAGCGCTTTGAGGCCGAGCATGGAGATATTCTCCAAGGACTCCCAGTAATAGTTTTGATTAATGGCGGCAGCGCATCAGCCTCTGAAATTGTTGCAGGCGCCTTGCAGGATAATAAAAGAGCAGTGGTAGTAGGAACCCAAAGTTTTGGTAAAGGTTCAGTACAAAGAGTGATTCCACTGGACGAGGGTCGAGCCATTAAACTAACAACAGCACGATATTTCACCCCCAGTGGTCGCTCGATACAGGCCGAGGGTATCGTTCCTGATATTGTGATTGAACCGGCGGAAATTCGTCCTTATAAAGTCAACCAACGGCTTCGTGAAAAAAATCTTGACGGCCATCTTGAATCAAATGCTAACCAAGATAATGAAATCACTGGAAAAAGCCAAGAGGATAGTTTAATCAGTGACAATCAGCTTTATCAGGCACTGAATCTTCTCAAAGGTTTCGCCCTTTTATCAACTACCAACGAAACCTTAGAGAAAGATCTACGTGACCAATAAGGTTTTAGTTAAGTACCTGAATCTACATCGAGTCGATCCACTTTTTGGAAGCCGCGAGGGAGCTTATGTCCTCGTCTGCCGCGCTCCCCACAATAATGTTCAAGATCTTTAGGCTTCATTACCAAATAACGCCTACCTGAGTGAACGACCAACGCTTCACCCTCGGGTACTACAGCGTAATCAACCACATATTCTTCTCTACTTTGCAATCGTGAACTAGGAATATTAATTATTTTATTACCTTTACCACGAGCAAGCTGAGGAATATCGGCTATTGGAAAGACCAGCATGCGACCTTCATTGCTCACAGCCGCAATCTGAGCATTAACATCATGGACTAATTTTGGATTTAAAATTCGCCCTCCAGTAGGAATACTTACTACGGCTTTACCGGCCTTATTTTTCGTAAATAGACTACCCACTGTCGTGATAAATCCATAGCCTGCATCTGAACTCATCAACACTTTTTGCTCATCAGCTCCCATCAACACATCGGTGAAAAGCGCACCCGAGGGCATGTTCAGACGTCCTGTGGCAGGCTCTCCCTGCCCTCTTGCAGAGGCTAGGGTATGTCCTGCTAAGGAATAATATCGTCCGGTGGAATCCTGTAAAAATACATTTTGATTGCTGCGTCCCAACGCTGAGGCAAGGAACTTATCTCCCGACTTATAATTAAGCGTCATTGGATCTATATCATGACCCTTCGCTGCTCTGATCCAGCCTTTGTCTGACAACACTACGGTAATTGGCTCAGCTGTCAGCAAGTCTTTTTCACTAAATGCTTGGGCCTCACTACGCTCCTGCAGAGGCGAGCGACGAGCATCTCCGTACTCTAGTGCAGTACTTTTTAACTCATTTTTAACTAAGGTCTTAAGACGGATATCGGAACCTAATAGTAACTCCAATTCAGCTTTCTCTGTTGCAAGTTCATCTTGCTCTCCACGAATTTTAAATTCTTCAAGTCGAGCTAGCTGTCGTAGTTTAGTATCTAAAATATATTCAGTTTGTGTATCTGATAGCCCAAACCGAGCTATCAAAGCAGGTTTTGGTTCGTCTTCAGTACGAATGATATTAATAACTTCATCAATATTTAAAAAAGCAATCAATAAACCGTCCAACAAATGCAGCCGTTTATTTACTTTTTCCAGTCTATGATCGAGTCGACGACGAGTTACATCAATACGAAAGCGCAACCACTCTTTTAAGATCTGCCGAAGATTCATCACCGTTGGCTTGCCATCAATACCAATAATATTGAGATTAATACGATAGCTTTTTTCAAGATCAGTGGTAGCAAACAGGTGATCCATCAGCATTTCGACATCCACGCGGTTTGAGCGTGGCGTAATGACTAATCGAGTCGGGCTCTCATGGTCCGATTCATCTCGTAAATCTTCCACCATTGGTAATTTTTTACTACGCATCTGCGCTGCAATCTGTTCAAGAATTTTAGATCCTGAGGCTTGAAAAGGCAGAGCAGTAACAATGACATCACCATCTTCTTTATGCCATATACCGCGCATTTTTACCGAGCCACGCCCAGTTTCGTAAGTTCTAAGAATATCCGCTCGAGGAGTAATAATTTCACCCTCGGTTGGAAAATCAGGCGCCTTGATGAAACCCATTAAGTCCAAAATGGTCGCCTTTGGATTATCCAACAGATGTAAACATGCATTAACAACCTCATTAAGGTTATGAGGAGGGATATCTGTGGCCATACCAACTGCAATTCCAGTTGTACCATTTAATAAAATATTAGGTACCCGAGCTGGCAAAATTTCTGGCTCGTCCATGGTGGCATCAAAATTAGGCCTCCATGTGGCAGTGCCTTGTCCTAATTCAGATAGGAGCACATCGGCATAGGCTGAGAATTTGGACTCGGTATAACGCATCGCGGCAAAAGATTTTGGGTCATCTGCAGAACCCCAGTTGCCTTGACCATCTACTAGGGGATAGCGATAAGAAAATGGTTGAGCCATCAATACCATAGCTTCGTATGCGGCAGAATCACCATGAGGATGAAATTTACCTATGACATCACCCACCGTTCGCGCTGACTTTTTGTACTTGGCACTGGCCTTTAATCCCAGTTCACTCATAGCATAAACAATTCGACGCTGAACAGGTTTTAAGCCGTCTCCTATATGGGGTAGCGCACGATCTAAGATGACATACATGGAATAGTCTAGGTATGCCTGCTCTGCATAATTACTAACTGGCCGGCTTTCAAGGCCTTGGTCGTTGAAGGTTACGACATCGCTCATCGTGTTTCCTTATCAAATAATTTATAGGTTATTACTATTAGCTAAATTTCCTTTAGACTCCAGCCAGGTACGTCGATCTGAAGCGCGCTTCTTCGATAGCAGCATGTCCATAACACTATTAGTATCATCCCCATGCTCTAAACTTAATTGCACCAAGCGCCGAGTATCAGGATCCATAGTGGTTTCCCTAAGCTGCAAAGGATTCATTTCACCCAAGCCTTTAAAGCGCTGAACATTTACCTTACCACGTTTTTTTTCTACCTTAATACGATCCAAAATACCCTGTTTTTCTGCCTCATCAAGAGCATAATAAACGTCTTTACCCGCATCGATTCTAAAAAGTGGCGGCATAGCAACATAAATATGGCCACGGCTAACTAGAGACCGAAAATGGCGAACAAACAGCGCACATAAAAGCGTCGCTATGTGTAATCCATCTGAATCTGCATCTGCCAGAATACATATTTTATGGTAACGCAGAGAATCTAAATCTTCTGACACAGGGTCCACACCTAAAGCAACAGAAATATCATGAACTTCTTGTGACCCCAAAATTTCTTGAGAATCGACCTCCCAAGTGTTCAAAATTTTACCACGCAACGGCATGATAGCTTGATTCTCTCGGTTTCTAGCCTGTTTAGCCGAGCCACCCGCAGAATCTCCCTCAACTAAAAATATTTCACAGCGTTCAGGCTCACCACTGGAGCAATCGGCCAACTTACCAGGCAATGCCGGACCCTGAGTAATTTTTTTACGCACCACCTTTTTACTCGCTCGCATCCGACGCTGAGCGGCAAATATACAAAGATCAGCCAGTTTTTCTGCGTCCTCTGTATGCTGATTCAACCACAGACTAAATGCATCCTTGACCACACCAGAAACGAAGCTTGCGACCTCACGTGAGGAAAGACGATCCTTAGTTTGTCCAGAAAACTGTGGATCAGCTAACTTAGATGAAAGTACAAAACTGCAACGATCCCAGATGTCATCTGGCGTTAATTTAATACCACGAGGCAACAGATTACGAAATTCACAAAACTCACGCATTGCCTCTAATAGACCTGTGCGCATCCCATTGACATGGGTTCCACCCTGTGGAGTAGGAATTAAATTCACGTAACTTTCTTGTACAAGCTCCCCTCCCTCTGGCATCCACTGCACAGCCCAATCTGCCGCCTCATTTTCAGCAGAAAAAGAACCAATAAAGGGCTCGGCAGGAATCACCTCCCATCCTTGCAATGCACCGGACAAGTAATCTTTTAGGCCATCTTCATAAAACCATTCATCGCTATCACTGGTGTTTTCATCACGAAAACTGACGGTTAAACCACCGCAAAGAACTGCCTTAGCACGAAGAACATGCCGTAATCGTGACACCGAAAACTTAATAGTGTCAAAATAGCCAGGATTGGGCCAGAAGCGCAAAATTGTGCCTGTATTACGTTGGCCACAGGTATCAATAACTTTTAAATCTGAAGTCTTATCGCCATTAGCAAAGTGCATTTGATGTACTTTACCTTCACGCTTAACCGTTACTTCTAGAGTATTTGAAAGTGCATTAACCACTGACACACCAACCCCATGCAGGCCGCCAGAAAATTGATAGTTATCGCTTGAAAACTTACCTCCCGCATGCAAAGTCGACAGAATAACTTCGATCCCCGGCAAGCCCTGCTCAGGATGAATATCCACCGGCATTCCACGACCATCATCGCAGACAGACAAGGAACCGTCTTTGTGCAATGTAACATCAATTCGCTTGGCATGCCCTGCCAGAGCCTCGTCCACACTATTATCAATAACCTCTTGAGCAAGATGGTTGGGACGGCTGGTGTCAGTGTACATTCCGGGTCGTTTTCTCACTGGATCTAACCCAGTGAGAACTTCAATATCTTTTGCGTCGTAATTGCTCATAGCGTCCTTATCATTAGTCATTTATTGTGTCAGTGATCAAAAATTTATAAATTGTATCAAGATGATTTTCATAATTGATAAAGCTGTGGTCCCCTCCGGTCTCAACGAGCATCTTAGCACCCCTGTAGCGGATCTGAGCATCTTGATAATCTAAGATGTCATCGCCTGTCTGCAACATAACCAAATAATTAGAACTTCGCTTTATTTGTGGCGGGTCATAGTCTTGAAACTCATTTATGTGATGTGGCTCAAAAATCCATTTTTCGCCCGTTGAATAATTCACATTTTCACCGATCCAACTTTCTAGGCCCCTCGCAGGACTCACAGCTGGGTTAATTAACACACCACGAAGATTGTATTGCTCGATCAAGCAGGTAGCAAAAAACCCACCCATAGAACTTCCTAGGACAAATACCGGCGAACTCTTCACCGATGTAAGTACTTCTTTTAATAGGTCTATGGCACTCTTTGCAAATGGTGGTAAATCCGGACACAAAAAATGTACCTCCGGCGCATTCAGCATTAACCAGTGCTTAGTTTGTATAGCTTTTTTAGATTGAGAAGAGCTATTGAAGCCATGTAGGTAAAGCAGAGTCGGCATAAAAGTCTCGTCATAAAGGCATTACACATTATAGCTAAACATCAGCAGAAGTCAGCGAATGATTTAGCTTCAATAGCCTTCACTAGCGGTGTCTGGGAACTGATTAAACTCGGTAAGAAACTCAACGCCAGTAGACAAGAGTCCAGTAGATTCCAAACCGAACCAGCGGTAACCCGGCTTTTGATTTGAGATAGCAAATTGTTGGCTATATCTTTTAAATTGGACGCACGAAGAAGGCGTAGTGAACAGTGGTAAATGTCCCCAAAAGCCATCAAACTGCTGATGTACATGTCCCGTTACAACGGCTTTTACATTGTCAAAGGAAGTTAAAAGTTGATAAAGCCTCTCAGGATTCTTGATTTTCTGTTTATCTAACCAAGGGCAATCAAGCGCTATAGGGCAATGATGCATAGAAACCAAAACAGGTCGTCCCCTCACTTGGTCCAAGAGCTTACTGAGCAGCATCAATTCGTTATCATTAACATGTCCAACCGGCGTCCCAGGCTGAGCACTATCCAGAGTGACAATACTCCAATCACCAACGTGATTGACACGCTGTCTTGGAAAATCTACTAGATAGTTCGCCATCAACTCAACATCATCATGATTGCCGGGCAGCCAGATAACTTTTTTCTTTTGCTCTTTTAATATCTGATTGAGTATTTTGTAAGACTGCGGACTACACTCACCAGAGAGGTCGCCTGACAAAAGTAGTAGATCATCTCCGCGACCTTCCAAGTCAATAGCCTCCAGGACAGAATTAAAGCTATCAACCGGATTAATCCCCGCAAGAAGTGAGTCTACTGAAGCGCCGAAATGCAAGTCAGTAATCTGTACTATATCCACGTGGCTCATCACTATGGATTCTCAGTAACAGCCATGCCTTGCCGCGCAGCATAGATTAAAATCTCACTGAGAAACATATTCCACTGCCATTTCTCATCACGCGCTTGAATCCCTTTACGCTCAGATAACTCCCATGGAATGGTGCGATCAGAGCACCACTCAATTATCTCAACCATCTTAGCATCTCGATATATTCGCGCTTTTATGTTGATAGGTGGAAGCCACTGTGGACCAAACCCCTTGGCAATCATCGACAGTGTGCTAGTGTATTTGGTCACCTCAGTAACTTCGAGATACACCAAACTAGTGGCATTTATGCCGACCATGATCTCTGCTGAAGCACCCATCTGGCAGGTATCAATGGGCACTTTTAAAAACCGCCTGTAGTTATGTTCACACTCTTTGTGTAACCGGGCTAAATCTAAATGATGTTTATCTGTTCGAAAAAATGACACCTGTAAGCTTTCCTCCCTTAATACATCTGTAATCCTATCAATACCTAGAAAACTTTCCTACAACGTTTTGTGACTGATTTCTAACCACTGCAGAGCAATAGTCACCGCAGCACTGTTGAGCAACCCTGCGGATCGGGCCTCTAAAACCTCCTGATAAGACCAAACATGCAGTGCTATATCTTCACTTTCGCTATCCAAACCAAAGAGGCCCTGTTTATTCTTTAAATCCACTAAACCGCAAAACATATACATTTTTTCGTCGGTACCACCTGCGCTAACAAGGTAATCACAAATAGGAATCAATTTGTCCACAGACAAACCAGCTTCCTCCTGTACCTCTCGATGAGCGACATCAGCAGGCATTTCACCGGCTTCGAGCATGCCTGCAACAACTTCGAACTGCCAAGGGCCCAAAGGTTCGCTTAAAGCACCGATTCGAAATTGTTCAACTAAGCCTATTAGTTGATTCTGTGGGTCATACAAAAGTACCCCCACAGCCTCACCACGCTGAAAAATTTCTCGTTGTACGGGTTGACTCCAACCGCCACCAAAAAGGCGATGACGAAGACTGACACGCCGTATTTGGAAGAAGCCTTGGTAGGCTAGCTCTGATGCGATGACACATACGTCATCGCTGTTAAACTTATGCTTGTCAATTGGCATAATTACTCTTGTTTAGTGTCCAACATTCAAATTATGTATTAGTTCACAGAAAATTCGCTGCGCCAAATATTCCAAAATAACTAACTGTTTTGTTTCGCACCACAAGCGTAAGGGCTGACAAACGCTGTCTTGCCATAAAAACAGGCAAGACAGGTAACCCTATCAAGGCTACAATTAGACCCTATACAGATACGTGATACGTTTGCTTACGTATGTTGTTCGAGCTTAGTCCACTAACGTCGAAATTAGAACGGTATTGAAAAATAAAACAATATAAAAAGTAATCGAAATAAAAATATCTGTCATCCAATGCAAGTATCAAAGCGTTGTTAGATGCTTAACGCAGAGCAAAAATGGTATGCTTAGACAAGTAGCAGTCAAATCGATAAATATTATAAATATTGGAGAAACTATGATAAGGGTAAGAAACGGAATTTTCACAGCTTGTATCGCAGCATTACTTGCGCCAATAGCTGTTGCTGAAACGCTAGGAGATATTTATCAAAGTGCACTACTCAATGACCCTGTACTGCGCGCGGCTCGGGCAAGTTTCAATGCCGGTAAAGAGGGTGAAAATATCAGCCGAGCATATTTACTGCCGACAATTAGCGCAACTGGAAGTTATACTGAATCTGAACAAGATTCAGAGTCGGCGAGAATCTATTTTGGCGGGCAACCCGCGCTAAGTAAGACCTTCTCTGATTCTAGCCAAACTAGCTATGGTGTGTCTCTTAGACAACCATTATTCGATATGCCCGCCTGGTACCAATTTCAACGTGGCAAGGCCCTGAGCAAAAGTGCCAGTGCGCAATTCGCAGCTGAGCAACAATCACTGATATTGCGGGTCAGTTCTGCCTATTTAGACGCCTTGCGAGCCTTTGATAATAACGAAACACGCAAAGCTGAGCAACGTGCTATTCAGCGGCAGCTCGAGCAGACCCAAGAACGCTTTGAAGTAGGCCTTCTACCAATTACTGATGTTCATGAGGCGCAGGCAGTGTTTGATGACTCCTCTGTAAACACTCTAGAGGCCAGAGGCGCTTTGAATGTTGCCTTTGACGGCTTACAAGTACTTACGGGCAAAAACCATAAAGTCCTTGCTGGTCTGAAAGATTCGTTTGTAGCAGTCAACCCAGAGCCGCTGGCTAGTGATGATTGGGTTAACTTTGCAGTGCGCAACAATTATCAATTGAAAGTGGCAAAACTGGGTAAAGATGCCAGCTATAACCAAGCAAAAGCAGCCACAGCAGAACTCTACCCAACCGTCACTTTTAGAGCCGATTACTCCAACAGCGATTCTGATGGAACAACTATTGCCTACCTCCAGGAAGGCGATGCATTGGCAAATACATTTGCAAAAGGTGATGGCCATAGTTTTAGTGTCAGCCTATCAATGCCATTATGGTCAAGCGGTATTAATTCAGGTCGCCGACAATTTAAACAGCAAGCCATCGCATCTAGTGAAAACTACGAAGCATCTAAGCGTAACACAGCGCAGTCTGCTCGAGGGCTTCACCAGTTAGTGTTGACCAATGCAGCGCGAGTTAAAGCCCGCAAGCAAGCTATTACCTCTGCCAATAGTGCTCTAGGAGCTACCCAAGCAGGTTATGAAGTAGGTACCCGAAATATTGTTGATGTATTGGCAGCACAACGAACCGTTTTTCAGGCGAAACGCAATTATGCCAATGCTCGGTACGACTATATTCTAGCGATGATGCGCCTTAAAGAAGTTGCAGGCCAACTTTCTCCAGATGACATCTACCAGTTAGATGCATGGCTGGACCCAAGCCTAGCAGTGGCTAAATAAATCGCTTGATAATGTTTAGCAATCGACTTAAAGCTCCACGATTAGACTCCGCCACCCGACGCGCCGCATCGCTAGCGTAACGTCGGCTGGTATGGTCCTGAAGTAGCCTAGTGAATTGACGCGCTAAACTGTTACTATCGTCACACACCATTAGACCGCCGCTTTTAATCAACAAAGCCGAGGCTTGCGCAAAGTTAAATAAATGAGGGCCTGTCAATATAGGTACACCCCAAGCTGCAGGCTCGATGATATTGTGACCACCGGTGGGAACTAAGCTACCGCCTACAAATGTGACATCGCAAGCACCAAAAAACAGCATAAGTTCTCCCATAGTATCACCCAAAAGGATATCTGCATCGGTAACCGATGTGCCCTGACTACGGCGTACTAAAGTGAGATTGGTATCATTACAGAGCGCTGCAACCTCATCAAACCGTTCGGGATGACGAGGAACAATCACTAGCAATGCTGATTCGAATACGTCTTTTATTTTTTGAAAAGCCGTCAAAATTATCTGATCTTCTCCTTTATGGGTACTAGCTGCCAACAATATAGGTCGTTGGTTTACGCCCCGCCACACCGTTGATAATTCTTCAGCTCTCATTCTTGTTGATTCATCAAGAGTGAGATCAAATTTAATATTACCCGAAATAGATAGGGCACTCTCAGCCACTCCCAACTTAAGAAATCTATCTGCATCCTGTTTGTATTGCGCAACTACAAAGGATATTTGATTCATCATTGGGTGAACTAGATACTTTACACGCCGATAAGCTTGAAAAGATTTTTCAGACAGTCGCCCATTTGCTAAAACCACTGGTATTCCGCGGGCACGACAGGCCGCTATTGTATTTGGCCACAGCTCTGTTTCCATAATTACCAGAATCTGCGGCCTAATCCGCTTCAAAAAACGTGTCACAGCATCAGGTATATCATAGGGAACATAACAGTGGTCGACTGTATTTGAAAAAATTCTGCGCACCTGATCTGAGCCGGTTGGTGTCATACAGGTTATTAAAATTCTATGTCCAGGGTAGCTATGTTTTAAGTTGTTGATTAAAGGTACAGCCGCTAAAGTCTCACCTACCGAAACCGCATGAACCCAAATTACGTTTTGTGGTTGATTGGCTACCCGCACAAAACCAAAGCGCTCTAACCAACGTTTTGCATAATCAGGGGATTTTAACGCGCGCCAAAGTAATCTTAAGAGAATTAATGGCACTATTAGGTAAAAAATTACAGTGTATAGAGCTCTAAACATTTGGATTTATATACGCTCCTGGAAATGAAGATAATTATGTTCTCAATTGAAGACTACGCTTTTATTGCATATAAAACATTAATATAACTGAAAAATAGCCCACTGCGGAATAACTATGAACACTTTGTTTGTACGCCAATAAAAACCGGATCTCAATATAAGACTAATCAGTCTGACAATGAAAAGGGACAGAAGCACAGCGTTGCCTACCCTTTTAACTACCCAGTTATAACCGCCTTAAAACGCTGTTCCAAAGCATTTATATGAATTTTGTTGGGTTCACGCCATGACTGAGGAATACAGTAGACATTAGCTAAATAATCAATGTATTTCTCAATTAACTCTTTATTTACATGCCAACTAGAAAGTCGATTAATTTCTTGAGCTAGCTGATCTGGGGTCATTATTGGTTTAGTTATACCATCGATGGCAAAACAAGCATTGCCAAGCACAAAAACACGCTTATCTAACAAAAGAGACTCCAACCCCACACTAGAATTAATAGTAACTACAGCCTCTGCGGACTTAATTAACTCCGTAGTGTCTCTATTACTAAACATTATTCGTGAATTTGCATGGTAAAGGTCGTCGTAGCGATGAGGATCTGATGGATGCTCTTTAATCACAAACTGTAAGTTAACATCTGTGCAATTAGACGCCACAAAGTTTATCCACTCATATAATTCGCGCATGTTTTTTAAGCGTGGAGAATTAATTAACACCTGACTATCAAAGAGAACTTGAAATGGCACAAATACAAATCGCTCAGGCAAGGGTCGATGAAAGTCGTCTTTTTGTGCATGGGATACCTTAGCGCGATGGAACTGGCGTTGAACCAACACCTTTTCTACGGGTCTCTGTGACGTTCCACTTAAACAATACTGTTGATAAAAAGCACTCGTTCTTGGCACATTATTATCATCGTTAACACCACTTAGATCAAACGTGGTGGTGTTGGGTAGCAAACCATTTTCAAAATGTACTACTGGAATAGATTTCTGTCTAGCCATATTTTTTACCGCCTGTTCTGGTAATCTGTGGCCGTTAAAAATAGCAATACACTTAGGATTACACTGATCTGCGAGTCGTTCAAAACGCCTAAAAAAATACCAGTATTTAAATCGGTAATAGGTTTCTAAAAATCGCCAAACTATCTGAGGGAAATCGTGCTTAGATCGCTTTCTTTTAAGGTGGAAGCTTATCCCTTGGTCAATTTCTTCTTTCCTAAGATGCAGCGTTCTCTGATAAACAAAAGGTCGAAAAGAAAAATCGAAAACCTTTGTGTCCAATGAAAGCTCTCTTGTTAAACAATTAAAATAGCGATACATAGAACCGCGTTTAGAGATAAACATCACATCCATCTATAATAACTCGTCAGATTGGTCGAGATAAAAATAGTCACTTGGGCAGCAAAACCCTGTAGTTACCGTGCATACAAAAAAGCAAACAAAAACCTTAACGCCAGTGCTTGGTAATCCAACTGGCAGGTTTGAAGTGTCGATACCACTTACCACTTACCCCAATAACCGCGTCGTGAGGATCCGGCTTGCCGTGAAAGACGATTATTCGTGCATCATTAGGAATTTCAGTCTCTCTTGTAAGAAAAAGAGAGAGAGGCTTTATACAATGACGCTTAAAGCTACGACACCAATGGTCAGGCCAGTACACTAAAGCATTTTTTTCCATCAATTTGGCGGAGAGATATTCTTGCTCATTGCGATGACGTTGCTTAATAGACTCGAACGATGCCTCAAATTCAACCAATACTTCAGGGTGAGCACCAACCTCGAATCGATATACTGAAGAATTTCCTGTACCGTCCTTTTTAATCCAATCTTTGATGATCATCACGTCTCCAGGATAATCAAAAAGATCGTCAAGGCTGCCTGTGATAATAAGATCAAGATCAAGGCAAAGTACCTGTCCCTTTAGATCATAAAGTTTTTCAGCAAATACCGATAATTTGTTCCAACCACGTTCAGGACCCCCAAGATTTACAGATAATTCTGGTAACGGAAAAGACTCTACTTCTGTCCTAAGGCCAACAGCATCCTCTGTAAGACAAACGAAACGAAACGGCCTTCGCAAATTTCGTTCCACCATTGAGTAAAGTGTATTGACATAATCTGCCGGGTATTTGCTGCCCCACTTCATACACAGCACATTAACAATATCATCTGTTTTTATGTCCATAGCTTGATCGTTACTCACATTTTTTTGATCGGATTCACTCAATTATGATTTCTACTCTTGTCGCTTACAACAACGCCAGGGACAGTAGTCATAGATACCATCTTTTCGCATGAATTCATTCAGCCACTGGCGCTAACCAATGAGCATATTTGGCATTTTCACCTTTGACGATGTTGAAATAACCTGACTGCAAAGCTGTAGCAACTGGCCCGCGCTTACCGGTACCCACAACGCGACCATCATACTCGCAAATAGGCACCACTTCGGCCGCAGTACCCGTAAAAAACGCCTCATCACAAATGTACACTTCATCTCGAGTAATACGTTTCTCACGCACTTCAAAACCATGGTCAGCTGCTAATTTAAAAATTGTGTCTCGGGTGATGCCGTCAAGACAAGAGGTTAAATCTGGCGTATAAATCACACCATCGCGTACCATAAAAAAGTTTTCTCCACTTCCTTCAGCCACATAACCCTCGTTATCCAGCATCATTGCCTCATCACAACCTGAGTCTAGGGCCTCGCGCAGAGCCAACATAGAGTTCATATAGTTACCACTGGCTTTTGCTTTGCACATGGTAATGTTTACGTGGTGCCTAGTGTAAGAAGAGGTACGAACTTTAATCCCTGCCTCCAGAGCTTCAGGTGACATATAAGACGGCCACTCCCACGCTGCGATGCCCACATGAACTTGTAAATCTTTAGCTCTAAGGCCCATACCTTGAGAGCCTAAAAATACTAGGGGGCGAATATAGGCTTCTTTAAGATTATTGACCCTGACAACTTCACGATGAGCCGAATTTATTTCTTCTTGGCTAAACGGCACCTCTAATTGCAGAATTTTTGCAGAATTAAACAGCCTTTTAGTGTGGTCTTCTAATCTATAGATACAGGTTCCTGACGCAGCGTTGTGATATGCCCGAACACCTTCAAAAACTGATAATCCATAATGTAGTGAATGAGTAAGAAAATGTGTTTTAGCATCTCGCCAATCAACTAACTCTCCGTCCATCCAAATATAACCGTCACGATTTGCGAATGTCATTAACTTTTACCTTTTAGTCATATGTCTTTTACATTGTCGTTCACACTTAACATAAATAACTTTCCTTTCAAGAAACACTAGTAAATAGTAACTCGGAAGATCGTTGTTTTAGCCTAAGTATACCACTCTATTTTCTCTTAATTTAAGCCTAGTGAGAAACTAATGCTCTTGCCAAACTGAACCATAGATTATGTAAAGACGGTATCCTCTAGCATATAATGGTCAAAAAATATGGGCTAATAGTAGCATGGATAGAATGGCGATTTTAATGTGCGTTTTTAGCTTTATTATGTGAAAACGCTAATGCCCTGCGATTAATTCATGATTTGTTGCTAAACGATCATATTTTAACTCCCCTTATGTCCCTCTGTTGCTTATACTCTGTATATGAATGAGAAAAATTACGTAGATTTTTTTAGACAAACATCGCCTTATATACATGCGCATAGAGGCAAAACTTTCGTGATTGCCCTGTCAGGAGATGCGTTATTAGCTAGAAATTTCCATAGCATGATCCATGATATAGCTCTATTAAAAAGTTTAGGTATAAGAATAGTTATTATTCATGGCGCGCGGCCACAAATAAACCAACGACTTCAACTATCTGAATTAAATAGCACCTTTGTACAAAATATTCGTGTCACCGATCCAGCCAGCATGCAGTGTGTAAAAGAGGCTATAGGTAGTACTCGTTTTGCCATAGAGTCTGAGTTATCTATGGGACTTCCTGACTCACCTATGCATGGATCACATATTCGTGTAGTGGGAGGTAATTTCATTACAGCCAAGCCCTATGGCGTTGAGGAAGGTATTGATTTTCAGCGTGCCGGCCAAATTCGTCGCGTCGATACCTCTGCGATTAATCAACAACTTAGTCATGGTTCACTAGTACTAATATCGCCTATTGGGTTTTCTCCCACTGGAGAGGCTTTTAATTTAAGTTTCCAAGATATTGCGACTCATGTAGCTATCTCTCTGCAGGCAGAGAAGCTGATTTTTATCAGTCAGGCTACCGCTATAAAAGATGGTGATAACATATTGAGGAGCTTGTCTCTACCGCAGTTAGCTGAGTTGCAGGAAACTACAAGAGACAGCGAACATGCAGATCTTTTAGGTGCTGCGTCTTATGCCTGTCATGGCGGGGTTCAACGAGTCCATCTTGTGGGTTATGAACAAGACGGTGCATTATTGTCAGAATTATTTACTAGGGAAGGCAGTGGCACGCTTATTATGAAGCAATGTGCTGAAATCATACGCTCTGCCAATATTGAAGATGTTGGTGGTATTTTAAACCTAATTGCTCCCCTCGAAGAGAGGTCAGTGCTGGTTAAGCGCTCTCGAGAACTGCTTGAAAACGAAATTTCACAATTCAGAGTGGTGGTCCATCCTGAGGGCCTTATCATTGGTTGTGCTGCACTCTACCCAACCACAAATGACGTTGATGGTGAACTTGCATGTGTGGCTATACATGAAGAATTTCATGCGCAAGGGATAGGTGAGCGTCTGTTAAATCAAATCGAACAAGATGCCCGTAGCATTGGAATGAGTCAATTATTGGTAATGACTACAAAAGCGGCTCATTGGTTCCTAGAAAAAGGATTTAGCGAAGCCAATATACGAGATTTGCCAGAAAACAAACAATCTATGTATAACTATCAGCGCAATGCACGAATCTTCAGGAAAGCAATTTAAAGATTACACTGATTTCTGGTATTCTGCGCTTTGAATTCAGCTAACAACCCCACATCAAGAGAAAAATAATGCCTAAGTATCGCTCCCATACCACCACCCAGGGCCGCAACATGGCCGGTGCCCGCGCCCTTTGGAGGGCAACGGGAATGAAAGATGATGATTTCAATAAACCAATGATTGCCATTGCAAATTCTTATACACAATTTGTTCCCGGGCATGTGCATCTAAAAAATATGGGCGACTTGGTTGCCGGCGAAATCGCCAAAGCTGGTGGTATCGCACGAGAATTTCACACTATTGCCGTAGACGACGGCATCGCCATGGGCCATGACGGTATGCTCTACTCGCTACCATCACGAGATATTATTGCGGATTCTGTAGAATATATGGTCAATGCACACTGCGCCGATGCGCTGGTGTGTATATCCAACTGCGATAAAATCACACCAGGGATGCTGATGGCCGCTATGCGCCTGAATATTCCTGCCATTTTTGTCTCAGGCGGTCCAATGGAAGCAGGCAAGACCAAGCTTGCAGAACACAAGTTAGATCTAGTGGACGCTATGGTTATCGCTGTTGATGACTCAGCTAGTGATGAAAAAGTCGCCGAATATGAACGCTCTGCTTGCCCGACCTGCGGATCCTGTTCCGGTATGTTTACAGCTAACTCAATGAACTGTTTAACAGAAGCATTAGGCTTATCACTGCCCGGCAATGGCACTGTGCTTGCTACCCATTCTGACCGTAGAGAGCTCTTTCTAGAAGCTGGCCGAACTATTGTAAAGATGGCAAAAAAGCACTATGAACAGGACGATTATTCTGTTCTACCAAGGTCTATAGCCAACTTTAAAGCCTTCGAAAATGCTATGACACTTGATATCTGTATGGGTGGATCGACCAATACCATCTTACATTTGTTAGCCGCAGTGCAAGAAGCTGGCATTGATTTTGATCTTTCCAATATTGATCAGCTTTCTCGCGTAGTACCTCAGCTATGCAAAGTAGCACCTAATACACCAGAATATCATATGGAAGATGTCCACAGAGCCGGTGGCATCATGGGAATACTGGCCGAATTACATCGGGCAGGCTTGATCCATGGTGATCTTCCCACGGTGCATTCTGCAAGTATGAAAGAAGCCCTAGAAAAATGGGATGTTGCTGGACGACCTACTGAGGAGATTAAACGTTTTTATAAGGCAGGTCCCGCTGGCATTCCAACACAAACCGCATTTAGTCAAAGCACCCGATGGCCCTCAGTGGATGCTGATCGTGAAAATGGTTGTATTCGAAATTTAGAAAATGCTTTTAGTCTCGAAGGAGGCTTGGCCGTTCTGACTGGTAATCTAGCCCCTGATGGCTGTGTTGTTAAGACTTCTGGTGTGGATGAATCCATCCATGTCTTCGAAGGTCCTGCTTTCATTACCGAAAGCCAGGATGCAGCTGTAGCGGCCATCCTAAACGATGAGGTGGTCGCTGGAGATGTTGTTATTGTGCGCTATGAAGGACCTCGTGGTGGCCCCGGTATGCAAGAGATGCTATACCCAACCAGTTATATTAAATCGAAAAATCTTGGCGCTGCCTGTGCGTTAATTACCGATGGCCGCTTCTCTGGAGGAACTTCAGGCCTGTCGATAGGGCATGTCTCGCCAGAGGCTGCTGCAGGTGGCACTATTGGGTTAGTAAAAGCTGGAGACACAATAAGAATTGATATACCCAACCGAACCATTGATGTACTGATTTCAGACATAGAACTAGATGAACGACGAAAACACCAAGATAGCATTGGTTGGACACCTTTAGAGGATAGACCGAGAAAAGTAACTGCTGCTTTAAAGGCCTACGCTAAATTGGCTACCAGCGCTGATAAAGGTGCGGTGCGCGATCTCTCTCAGCTATAGCACCCTCCAGGTCAGATGAACTGGCTAAATAATTGTCTTAAGTACAAAAAAGCCCAGCGACACTGGGCTTTTTTATTTCATCTATCATTTAGCTAACATTACAAAGGTTACGCCTTACTACAACCAGGCACGGTTGCACCAACATCTCTAAGCTTTTGAAGCCTGTCACCTTCATAATTTGCGAACTTAATCCACTGCTTAGGAAATCGTTTTGCTCGCTTGGTTTTGGCCGCTTTTACTGACCGATTAAAAGCTTTAACAGCGTCCTTATAGCAATGCAAATTGATAAGGGCACTGCCCATCTTGCTAAAATTCGCAGCAGGGTTTTTTACACCACCTTTTTTTGCAGCTTTTTTGGACGCTAAATAGGCCTTTTTGTCTTGACCAAGATCTAGGTAGATCGAAGCAATCCTATACTGTATTTCTCCAGAATCTGAGAACGTAGAAGCACCTTCAAATGCCTTCAGAGCCTCTGGAAGATGCTTTGCTTGCAACCAAGCGTTACCTAGCAGGTCTAAATTCTTAGAGTTCCTTTTTATAATATCGTCACTCATACCTTTTTCAAGAATTCTAGCAGCCGTATAAGGGACGTCTGCGCCAAGGTACATGTAGGCCATACTCATTACGTCACTTTCAGTCGTCAGTTCGCCATTTAAGTACACAACTTCGTAAGACACCAGTTGGTTCATTTCCTGTTCCTGAGCACCATACATGCCACCCAAATTCTTCCAATACATCCACTTAGGGTAGTGAGTTACCAGTTGCTTCAATATTGAAGTGACTTTCTTAAGGTCATCTTTCTCATAATATAGCACTCTCTGCAAAGCCCACATACGCTCTTTTGGCAGAATGCCTTTAGCCTCTGCATCCGCAATACCCAACTCTACAGTCCGTAACGCGTCTTCTTTCCGCTCAAGCTGATAATAAATAGACGCCATAGTCAAACGCTGATCAGCGCCGATCACAAAAGCTTTTTCAGCCCATAATTCATACTGCACAATGGCCAACTCATAGAACTCGGTCGCTGCATAGAACTGCGCTAAGGTTAAACGAGTATCCAACTTAAACTCAGGTGGAGCACCTTCACTGTTAACAATCTTCTTGTAGTAATTAATCGCGCCGGGAATATTATCCAGAGAATATTCGACATAGCCAAGCATATTCCAAACCTGAGTCTCCTCATAGGCGGATGCACAGACTTTAGCCCGAGAGTCAATATCTGACAGCATAGTTTTAGCTTCGGCCCACAAGCCGGACACATCAACATTCTCCTCAGCATCACTGGCCAATGTAATTGGGCCTTTTTCACCCTGCACCTTGTCAAGGGCCTTGGCGCAAGTCTTACCTACAGACGCTCGCTTACGAGTTTTAACATTCTTATATTTCGGCTCCTTCTTCTCTTCCGCTGCGACTGCTGAAACAGCCATAGTAGAATCAGAACTTACCAAACCCGTCAACATTGGCACAGTGAAGGCTAATACGAAGACGCTTAAATATCTAAATTTATTGAGCATAAATAACTCCTTATTTTGCCATCTGGAAGGTAAACTTATAAAGCACTCCAGTGACCTCTTGACCAACCCCGTCTATTACTCGCGGATTGTATTTAAGCTTGTTTGCCGCTTTAACAGCAGCGCGACCAAAACCCCAACCTTCGGGAAATTCCTCGATCATTACTGGATCACGAACACCACCGGTAGTCGTGATAATAACCTGTACTACTGCATATCCTTCTTTACCGCGAGTCTGCGCACGCCGGGGATATTGAGGTTGCGGCACATAGACGGGGATATAATCTGAATCCCTGGAAAACGCCCCCAACCCCACATTTAAACCGCCGTCCACTACGGGTGCTGCCATGCTCACAGCATTATCTGGCACTTCGACATCTAACTGATCTTCTGGAAGCTCAGGTGGGGGAGTATCCGGCTCGTCAGGTTTTACAACGTCTGTTTTTTTGGCATTCTCGGTTGTTTCACGCTCAACGTGAAGAAAATCCGGAATCTTAATTGCATCACTTTCATCTAGTTCTTTTGATCCAGAATCAATCAATTTATACATCAAAACTACCAACCCTAGGGTCACTAGCATTCCCAGAACCCCTGAGATTCCAATTCTTATGGCTGCCATAGTGTTAACTCAATCGTTTTCAACTGAAATAGCTACCGGGGAAATTCCGATATCGCGCGCGATATCAGCTACCTTGGCAACAGATTCAATATTGGATTCATTATCGGCCTGGATAACCATGCCGCCCTTAGGGTTTTCGTTGAACAACCGAGTAAGATTTATCTTTAAAGCACTAGGTTCAACTCGTTTTTTATCGATCCAGAATTCGTTGACTTCTGTTACCGCCACTAAAATGCCTACCTTCTTGTAGGCCACATCAGTTTCGGTATCTAGTTTATTAACTTCAGGTCCAGGAAGCTTAATAAAGGTCGCAGTCACGATGAAAAAGATCAACATAATGAAAACCACGTCTAGCATTGGAGTCAGATCAATTGTCTGGCCCTGCGGTTGTGATTTGCCTCTTCTATTGCGCATATTTTTTTCTCATTTTTGCTGCTAGAAAGATCACACTAATTGAATCAGTGATCTAAAATTAGATGATCTTCTAAAAGGTGCTTTTCACGCTCAGCCACTCTCTCAATATAGGTCATGCCAAAGACACCCGACAGGGCCGCTACCATACCAGACATCGTTGGAATGGTAGCTTGGGAGACACCGCCAGCCATGGCTTTTGCATCGCCACCGCCGGTAAAAGCCATCACGTCAAACACTGTGATCATTCCAGTTACAGTACCTAAAAGACCGAACAGTGGCGCGACCGCAACCAAAGTCTTTATCATCATCATATTAGCATCAATTTCAATGCTGACCTCAGAGATTAACTTTTCTCTAATCTGATGAGCGTGCTTTGATTTTCGCTCGCTGCGCTCTGACCAACTGGTTAGAGCGCGATTAACGTCAACACCTACAATTGATCGAAGATACCACATACGTTCGAAAATAAGTGTCCACATGAGGAAGAGCAGAACGACGATGGCCCAAAGAACCATGCCGCCTGAATCCATAAACTTACCCATTTCTGCAATGGTATCTTCAAAGAACATCTTAGCGTCCCTCGACTGAACCGGCGACTATGCCAGCACTTTGCTCTTCAAGCACATGCAAAATTCGTTGTGCCTTGCCGTTGACCAAGGTGTGCATCAATACCGTTGGAATAGCAACCACCAGTCCAAGAACTGTGGTAATTAGTGCCTGTGAAATACCGCCAGCCATGGCCTTCGGATCACCGGCACCAAACAGAGTGATCATCTGGAACGTAATGATCATACCAGTCACCGTTCCCAAGAGACCCATTAGAGGTGCAACCATTGAAATTACTTTCAATAGGTTAAGTCCCGACTCAATACTTGGACGTTCTTTTAACACAGCTTCATGGAGCTTTAATTCTAATGATTCTGCATCAAGGCCTGGATTATCCAGCGCCACTTGTAATACACGTCCAAGCGGATTGTTAGTGTCTGAAGTATTTGTAGCTAACTGGGAATCAACCTTCCTTGACATTCCAGAGAGCACTATGAATCGCCATAAAGCTAACAAAATTGCGACAACAAAAACACCGGTAATAACATAGCCAACGATACCACCGAAGTGCCAGCGCTCCACAAGAGTTGGCGCATTGATCAACGCACGAAGCAGACCGCCACCAAATGGACCACTAGGATCTAGACCAACTTTGGTAAAACCAGACGTGGCCGCTTGTAATGCTGCCGCACTAGACTGGTGTCCGGAGGGCTGTCGAGCTAGTTCTGACACTAAGCCAGTTTCTGGGCTGTATTCTAGATACATACCATCAGCCAAAAGGTTGTAGGTACCTACACGTACAACTTCCATTTCGGCCTGTTCGCCGTTAGCCATAAGAACTGAACGGTTGAACTTGACCACGCGTGAGCTTTCAACCATTTCCCTCTGCTGTTCAAACCACAGCTTCTCGATATCTTCAATTGAAGGCAGACGAGTATCACTACTCATTTTTTCAATTAACTCACTCAAGAATACGTCGCGATCAGCTAACTGGGCGCTAACAATAGACTGTTTGATATTCTCTCTAATATCACCAGCAGCACCAGTTAGGTGTCCAAATAATTCTTTCAAAGATCCCAAGCGCTTGTCACGCTGTTCCTTTAACTTAGTAATTTGAATGTCATTATCACGAATGGTTTGCTCTAGCCGATCTGAACGACGCTCTTCAGCAGTACGAGTATTCTCAGCACTCTTAAGGGCATTTGCTTGGTTACGTTGATCACTTTTAAACGCAGATTCACGCTTTTTTGACTCAGCAGAGTCAGAGATCGCAGAACTTTCGATCATCTGTAAAAGCTCATCCAAGGATTTTGCATCCTGAGCTAAAGCTGGAACACTAAACATAAAGGTGGCAACGAAGGCCGCAATAATATTTGCAAATTTATTTTTCATTGTGCTGCCTCCGGCGCTGTAATGGGCATTTCCATAACATCCTGTGGCGATAATTTCTTCGCTATACGGATGCCTTGATCAACAGGACGACGGTATTCAGAACCTAGGGTCTCCCAGGACCCAGTATTCTTGTTCCAGGCGCCAGTCTGCGATTTGTCTTTCGTTTGGTACATTAGGGCAACGCGGCCAATACGAAGCATCTCTACTTCAACTTCATTACCATCTGCGTTAATGTCAACCATATCTCGGTAGGATTCCAACGACAGACTGTATTCAGATTCGATATCGTACAACTCAAGAATCTGGCGGAACTTTTCTGCTGCAGAAAAACGCGCACTATCAAGGTTAGTGGTTAGATCAGACACTGCCTCCAAACGCATATCTCGTTTGAAAGGAATATCCAGTCCAACGAATTCCTCAAGCCCAGCCAACATGTTGACCATCAAAGGAGTAACGCCCCTTTCGATAACGGTTGCATTAGCAATAGATTCTTTCAGCTCTGCCATCATTTGTTCCTGATTAGCGATCTGCCGATCCAACTGAGAGTTATAAACTCGCAGGGACTCTATCTGCTTGTTAACCTGTTTGAATTCTTGCAAAAGACCATCTGTTTGATCAGCGATTCGATCAATCTTAGTTTGCGAGCTCTTTGCGGATTGAACCTTGGCGGCTCCCGTTTTTAGTATATCGTCAACTTCAGTTGCCTGTACTGCTGCTGCAGCCAGACCACCTACAAGAGCGCCGACAATTACCAATGCTTTTAATGGTTGCTTGTTCATAGTTCCCTCAATTTGGGTCTACCGGTTTAAATTTCCAATGGCACTTTATAGTTAGCGCCTTGATTCGACAAAGAGAAAAATCTTTTTCGATGCCTATTTGTAACAGTCCAATGTGGAAGAAGCAATTTGCTGGAGTCCGAAAGGCTAGATTTTATGATAAAGTTTAACATTTGTTACCTAAGGTAACATTTTTTATTAAAATACGGCGCTAAAAATGCAGTAATGAATTCATAAATACAGAGGCTGTAATTGAACAAAAAAAAGACTGCAAATCACTTAATGCGCAAATGATTCGCTGTTGAAAATGCACTACCTAGCAGACCTCAATGGCGCTCAAAAATAACGAACCTGTAGGGATATTCAGCGGTGACTTTAGGCAGTTTCACCTCGACTTCCTGCCAAATCGTCGGGTCTACCTCTGGAAAATAAGCGTCTCCTTCAACATGAGCATCAACCTGAGTAACATAGAGTCTTTGGGCAACGGCCATAGTCATACGATAAATTTGCTCTCCACCAATTATCATCGTTTCATCAACGCCAGATTCCACACATGCGGTCTTTGCAAGTGATAGCGCAATATCAAGATCTGCTGCCACCACAACTCCATCAGCGCTCCAATGCTGATCGCGGGTCAAGACTATATTGGTACGCCCAGGCAAAGGTCGGCCAATTGACTCAAAGGTTTTTCTACCCATTATTAAGGGCTTGCCCATGGTGACAGATTTAAAATACTGAAGATCATCAGGAAGATGCCACGGCAACTGATTATCTAAACCGATGACACTATTACGACTGCTAGCTACAATAATCGATAGCTTCATAAATATTCCTTGTTAAACAGCCACTGGAGCAGAAATAGCACCATGGGACTGGTAATTCCGCAACTCAAAATCATCGTATACAAAATCAAATAACCCAGTGATCTTAGGATTAATGTCCAATGTCGGCAGCGCAAACGTGGTTCGCGACAACTGTTGATCTACCTGATCCATATGGTTCAAATAAAGATGCGCATCACCAAAAGTATGAACAAAATCACCCACTTCTAGGCCTGTGACCTGGGCAATCATCATAGTAAGAATAGCGTATGACGCAATGTTAAAAGGAACACCTAAGAAAGCATCAGCACTGCGTTGATACAACTGACAGCTCAGACGTCCATTGGCAACATAGAATTGGAATAAGCTGTGACAAGGCGGCAATCCCGACTTTACCATCACAGGAATGTCCTGAGGATTCCACGCTGACACAATCAAGCGCCTTGAATCAGGGTTGTTATTAATATCCTCTATTAGCTGACTTAGCTGATCAATGCCGCCAAAATCACGCCACTGTTTGCCATAGACTGGACCCAAGTCACCGTATTTTTGAGCAAACAACCGATCGGTTTTGATTCGCTCAATGAATTCACTCATGACTGAGCGCCACTCGTCTGAATACATCGTCAACGATTTATCTTGTCCTGTTTCACGGAGCCAATTTTGGTAGGGCCAGTCGTTCCAAATGCCAACCCCATTTTCCACCAGATAACGAATATTAGTATCACCACGAATAAACCATAAAAGCTCATGAAGAATAGATTTCAAATGGACTTTTTTACTGGTGACCAGAGGGAACCCTTCAGCCAAGTCAAAGCGCATCTGATAACCAAAAATACTTAAGGTTCCAGTACCGGTGCGATCCTCTTTTTTAACGCCATGGTTTTGTATGTGTCTAATTAGATCTAGATATTGCTTCATTAAGATGACTCCGCTGGGGATTGGCCAAATAACTTACGTATGTTTGCTCGCATAAACCATAGCCCCAGCAAAATCATTGGTATACAGAGCGTCTGACCTCTGGTCATCCAATTAAATGATTCTAAAAGCGCAGGCTGACCTGCAAATTGTGCATCTGGTTGGCGAACAAATTCTATGGCGAAACGGAAACACCCATAAAGCACTAAAAACATACCGACCACTGAGCCATATAATCGAGGTTTTTGAGCGTACCAATTGAGAATAAAAAACAGAACTAAGCCTTCTAAAGCAGCCTCATAGAGCTGCGAAGGGTGACGCGCTAACTGCGCTGAATCAGCGGGAAAAATCATTGCCCAAGGCACATCGGTAGGGCGCCCATAGAGTTCTTGACCAATAAAATTTCCGATACGGCCAAACAATAATCCTGAAGGAATCAAAGGGGCAACAAAATCTGCTAATCCTAAAAAAGAAATCTGATATTTACGACTGTAAATAAGGATAGCAATGGCAACGCCAATTAAGCCACCATGAAATGACATGCCACCCTCCCAAATTCGAATCAACATAGTTGGGTCCGCCAGCCATTTGTCAGCACTATAAAATAGTAAATAGCCCAACCGACCTCCCAAAATGACGCCAAATGCTCCATAGACAATTAAATCTTCAACTTGGGCTTTGTTAATTGGAGACCAGGGTCTTTGGCTATTACGCAACGCTAAAAACCAAGCAACCGCAAAGGCCAAAAGGTACATGATGCCATACCAGTGAATCTTTATTGGGCCAAGGGATAAGGCGACCGGATCAATCACAGGATAGGTGAGCATACAGGACGAGCTCCAATAAATTAAAAAATCGATAATAGCTGTTTCTCTACAAAACTGCCAAGATAGATGACCATTAGTAGAATAAAAAGTTACACTGTAAGCATGTGCCTACTATCATTTGCTTTCGATAGAAATTCGGAAACTCCACTTATTGTGGTTTCAAATCGTGATGAATTTTACGACCGAGCTACCTTGCCTATGCATTGGTGGCCAGAAGAAGGGATATTGGCAGGCCAAGATCAACAAGCTGGAGGTACCTGGTTAGGCCTCTCTAAACAAGGTCGTTTTGCTGCAGTAACCAATTTTCGCGATCTTCATCAGCAGCATGTTTCGACACTAGATCCTCTTTCCCGAGGCGACTTAGTAACCAGTTTTCTGCGCTCTGCCTTATCTGCCAACGACTGGGCCGACAACATAAATAATAGCTTATATCAGTATGGTCCGTTTAATTTGATTATTTATGATGGCAAAGATATGTTTTATCTAAACAATCAGGGAGACCCAAAAATAGCGTTGAGCTCTGGATGTTATGCCTTGAGTAATCATAAGCTAGATAGTCCGTGGCCAAAGGTCAATCACGCTCGATCACAACTTAAAAGCATTTTACAAAACGGCAACATAGATACTGATGTAATAATGTCGCAGCTGATAACTGCACTTTCATCGGAAAAAACCTTTCCACAAAACATCTTGCCTAACACTGGTATTCCAATTGAATGGGAGACGCTTCTCTCATCACCGTTTATAGTCTCAGAAGGTTACGGGACACGGGCTGCCAGTGCAGTGATGATATCAAAAAAAGGACTGATCAATGTAGTAGAGAGAGGCTTCCACAATGGTGCTGAAATTCACCTGAACACATTTAGTTATGAAGTTTTAGATACTAAATGAGTTGCGGCGGCGCGGCGCTGAGGATTAGTCGCATTAATTAGTCTAGTTACTCTAGAGTCTTTTAAAGATGCTGCCAAAAAGTTTGTTATCTGTTGTGAGCTGGACATTTTTAACGCTTTTTTAGCCAACTGTTGAGATTCTTTTAGGGTAATGTTTAACAACATAGACTTGACCTTGAGTAGGCTGCTTGCACTCATAGAAAAAGTTTCATAACCTAAACCTAACAGCACCATCACACTCAAAGGATCACCAGCCATCTCACCGCATATACTTATTTGGCAATCCATACCAGCTACCTGATCTTGGATCTGTTTCAGTGCCATTAACACGCTGGGATGCAAAGTATGATAGAGGTCAGCCACTCTAGGATTATTACGGTCTACGGCTAACAAGTATTGAGTTAAGTCGTTAGTTCCAATCGACAAAAAATCAACACGACGAGCAATCTCTTTAACTTGATAAACCGCTGCTGGAACCTCAATCATGGCTCCAACAAGTGGACGTTGCAACTTGAAACCTTCCTCAATAGTTAGTTCACCGTAAACTCTATTAATCAGCTCGAGTGCCCGGTCAAGTTCAGGTATGTTACTTATCATGGGTAGCATAATTCGCAAATTTTTAGTTTTTTCGCTTGCTCTGAGCATCGCTCTGATCTGAACCAAAAAAATCTCAGGGTGATCCAAGGAAATACGAATCCCTCGCCACCCCAAAAATGGATTTTCTTCCTCAATGGGAAAGTAAGGCAAGTCTTTGTCACCACCAATATCTAGAGTGCGCATGGTTACTGGTCGCGGTGAGAAATCAGTTAACTGCTCCTTATAAATGTCAACCTGCTCATCTTCAGTAGGAAAACTTGAACGCATCAAAAAGGGTATTTCAGTACGGAAAAGACCGACAGCTTCGGCGCCACTTTGAAGAGACTTTTCTGTATCTTGACGCAAGCCTGTATTCACCCAAAGAGAAAACCTTTTGCCATCCGCAGTGTGACAAGGTAAGTTTCTTAGTTTTTCCAAATCTTTGTTAAAACGCTTTTCTTCTCGCTGTCGCTGCAAATAGTGTCTTCGGACAGTTCGCGTAGCACGGCTTATAATATCTCCAGAGGACCCGTCAACAATTAGTTCTTGACCCTCAAGTTCTCCCCAAGGAAGTGTTACTGCACCCATCACTGTAGGAACGCCAAGAGCTCGACCAACAATTGCCATGTGCGAGTTACTTGACCCCTTTAGAGAAATAATACCGACTAATTGGTCAACAGGGATATCTGCCAAAGCTGTAGCGGACAGATCCTCACCAACAAGCACTATGCGCCGTGGTAGGGGTTCTTTCTCGCGATCAGTTGTCTGTAAATAGCCCAACACTCTGCGGCCTAAATCACGGACATCTGCGGCTCGTTCTCGTAGATATGAGTCCTCCATTTTCTGGAAGGTTCGAACATGCCTAAGTACCACAGAACTCCAAGCACTAGTGGCCATTTGCCCAGATTTAATACTTGCTATGACTTCATTTATGAGAACCTTATCATCAAGAAGTCGGATATAAACCTCGAAAAGTGCAAACTCCTCCGCACTTAATTTGTCAGCCAAGCCGGCACCTAAATCAAGCATATCTTGCTTAGCGGCTTTAACCGATGCACGAAATCGTCGTATCTCTGCAGCAGGATCCTTAGTGAAGCGCTCAGGCACTGCTTTTAAATCAGCATGAGTGCCAACTAAAACAACTCGGCCAATACCCACACCAGGTGAACTGGCAATGCCTAAAAACGTAGCCTCTTTACTTTTACCTCGCCCCGCCGAAGCCAATTTACGCAATGCACCTGTAGCTTCAGCATGAGCAATTGCACCAGACAGTTGTGCGCAGACAGTCACCACAAAGGCTTCCTCTTCAGAAGCAAATCGACGTCGGTTTTCTTGCTGCAATACAAGCACTCCGAGGACTTTGCGGTGATGAATAATAGGAACGCCTAAAAAGGAATGGAACGGAGACTCACCGGTTTCTTCAAAGTAACTAAAATTAGGGTGTTGATCAGCATCTTCAAGATTTAGCGGTTCCTCTTTGGCAGCAACCAAACCTACCAGACCCTGGCGCATAGAAAGTCGTACTTTGCCAATTGATTCTTGGCGCAGCCCCTCTGTTGCCATCAGCACATATCGAGTATCTGAAGGGTCATACAGATAAACCGAACAAACACCGGCGTTCATAGCAAAACGAACTTCTTTGACAATTATCGCCAAAACCTCAGGAAGGCTTCGCGCACTATTGACCTCTTGGACAATCGTTCGCAGCGAAGACAACATGTTTATGATCCCTTGAGCGGTGATTCAAAGCGCATATTTGACTCAGCAAATTCATGCAGTGCTTGTCTATAAACATTGCGCTTAAACGATACAACAGCACTCACCGGGTACCAAAAATTAACCCATTCCCAGCCGTCGAATTCGGGAGCACCGGTAGCGTCAAAATGAATTTTAGAAACATCACTAGTCAATTCTAAGAAAAACCATTTTTGCTTTTGACCTACACATAACGGCTTGGAATACTTACGCTGCATAGAGGGCGGAATGCGGTAACGTAGCCATTTTCGACTTCGCTGAATAATTTTAACATCGCAGGCTTTTAGGCCTACCTCTTCATATAGCTCACGAAAAAGTGCATGCTCGCAGGACTCACCCTGATCAACTCCACCCTGCGGGAACTGCCATGCCTGCTGACCAATTCTTTTGGCAAGTAAGACCTTACCTCGCCCATCACTTATGACGATAGCAATATTAGAGCGAAAACCATCTTTATCTACCACAGTATGTCTGCCTGTTATGATACCTTACATTACTTTAACATTGTTCCACAGTATTAGCTCGCCAGCAATTTTCTCTTGAGGATTATCGTCTTGATCGCTATTCTTCTATTTCTCTGATTCTATGCGGTAAATCAATGGCACTGGCAATTTTCGATTTGGACAATACTCTTTTGCGTGGTGACAGTGATCACAGCTGGGGACAGTTTATGGTGACTCAAGGACTAGTAGACAAAGCATTATACTCGTCCATGAATGATAAATTTCTAGCTGACTATAAAGCCGAGCAGCTTAATATTTTTGAGTATTTAACATTTTCACTTGCTCCATTAACCACTCTTTCTTCAAGTGAGCTAAAACGTCTACATGCTCTGTTCATGCAAGATATTATCGAGCCACTCAAACAACCTAAAGCAACTAAGTTGATTGAAGCACACCGCAATGCGGGGGATCGATTATTAGTAATTACAGCCACTAACAGATTCATTATTGAACCCATTGTCAAATCACTTTTGATAGACGAGTTTCTAGCTACAGAGCCAGAGCAAATCAATGGCTGTATCACGGGAAACATTATTGGCACACCCACTTACAGAGAAGGAAAGGTTGAACGTCTCAATGTGTGGCTACAAGAGCATAATGAAAGCTTGGCAGGCAGCTATTTTTACAGCGACTCAATTAATGACCTACCGCTTTTACAGGAAGTTGACAATCCCATTGCGGTAGACCCTGATGATCGTTTAAGACAAGCCGCTCAACAACAAGGCTGGGAAATTATTTCCCTGCGCAGCTGAAGCTGGGGCTAACTATTGTCAATAATATTTTGATAATCATCCGCATCAATCAACTCACCTAAAGATTCATCATCAGCCAAACGGACACGAAATAACCAGCCGTCAATGTAAGACGATTGGTTGATTAATTCAGGCTCATCCTCTAATCCAAGATTTACCTCAATAACCTCCCCGGTTATTGGCGCATAAATGTCCGAAGCCGCTTTTACGGACTCAACAACGGCAACTTCAGTACCGGCATCGATTAATGTGCCTACATCAGGCAACTCAACATAGACTACATCACCAAGAGATTCTTGTGCAAATTCAGTTATACCGACTGTCGCTGTGCCATCACTGTCTAACCTGACCCACTCATGACTTTCTACGTATTTTAAATCGTTTGGCAGATTACTCATTTAAACCTCGCTTTCTAAGACAAAAATCATTTTTTTACTACTTCTTTTTAAATGCTCATACTAATCATTAAAATACCAAAAAAAGCACTAATTTTGTATACTGCTTCGCCAAAAATATAACTTGCACTCTCCACCACATCAACCACCAAGGAAATCTGAACTGTGCCGTTTTCCCATCTTATAAGATCTTTTGTTATCGCCTGTGTGTTTCAGCCTCATGCTCTGGCTGACCAGATTATATTAGCCAATGGTGATGTGCTTCAAGGAAAAGTAAAAACACAATCAGAATCACATATAATTTGGCACTCAGATAGTTTTGGCGACCTTACAATTGACTTAAATCAGGTGAGCTCTATTGAGATCCAAGAAGTGGCTATGCCCGACGTTAATATTTTATCAAATCAATCGTCAGCTAAAACCAAAGATGAAAAACAAATGTTACAAGGAAGCGTTGGTCTGTCCGGATCCTTTAGCAGTGGTAACCAAGACCGAGAGGAGTGGGCAATAAATGTTGACCTGTCTAAGCGTCAAGAAACAATTAGGCAACGTGCCGGTCTTGATTATCAACTTCGACGCGAAGAGAATGATGTGTCAAAGCAAAATTACGATGTCACCTATGCGATTGATTGGTTTTTTAAGGATAAATGGTTCTTAAGTAATAATCTTTCTTTTGGGGCCAATGATGATCGAGCGTTAGATCAGTTTTACTCTGTCAGTACACTATTGGGTAATCAATTATGGGATACAAAAACAGGCGCCTTATCCCTAGAGGGTGGCATCACTTGGATTAACGAGGAGTTATTATCTGATGCAGTAGAAAAGAGATTAACCTGGAATTGGTCGACTAATTACCGAAAAAGACTCTTTAACAACGTTGATTTTTCACATCGCAATCAACTCTTGGTCGCCATTGATGATAGTCGCAATAGCCAATTTAATGCTGATGTTGGTTTAGATTTCCCGCTTATAGAAGATCTGTTCACTAAGATTTCTTTCATGTGGAACTATGATAATCAACCTGCACAGGGCATAGAAAAAATTGATCGGAGGCTAAATATTGGCCTTAACTTTGTCTGGTAAAAACCTAAAGACGAACTTCAATAGCCGGTTCATTAAGAGCGGAAAGCTGCTCTCTTAGAGCAAGGATGTGGTCACTCCAGTATCGTGGCGACGCAAACCAAGAAAATGCTCTTGGAAATGCTGGGTCTGACCAGCGTCGGGCTATCCAAGCGCTGTGGTGCATAATTCTGAGGGTACGAAACACTTCGATCAACTTCAATTGACGATAATCAAAGTCGTAAAACTCATTATAACCCTCTATTAATTCTGACATCTGTGCTGTTTGCTCCTGTCTATCACCGGACAGAAGCATCCATAAATCTTGTATGGCAGGGGCCATGCGCGCATCGTCAAAATCAACAAAGTGGGGGTAATCATCACGCCACAATATATTGCCAGAATGACAATCCCCGTGTACACGAATACAGGTCATATCGCCATAGTCCTCTATAATTTTATCCACCGCATTTAAAACGTCTAATGCGAGAGAGTCATAGGCAGGACTTAACTCTTTGGGAATAAAGTCTTTGCTGATTAACCTAAAGGAGTCCCAACCAAAACTTTTTGCCGTCAAGACTGGCCTATACTGAAAGGACTGAATAGCGCCGATGGCATGAAAGCGACCTAATACTTTACCTAGGGTAAATAAGTTATCTAAATTGTCCAACTCTGGCGCATGTCCTCCTTTTCGCTCATACAAAGCAAAACGAAAGCCGTTATGGTGACTAATACTATGGCCTTCTGCGTTCAGCCAAGGGCAAACCACAGGAAGCTCCTGTTCTTGTAACTGAAAACAAAATTGGTGCTCTTCTAAAATTTGGGCGTCGCTCCACCTCTCCGGCCGATAAAACTTGGCTATCATAGGCGCTTGACTATCTATGCCCACCTGATAAACACGATTTTCATAGCTATTGAGCGCTAAAAATCCACCATCAGACAAAAAACCCTGACTTTCTACAGCATCAATTAATACATCGGGTGTGAGCGCATCAAAGGGATGACTAGTACTATTAAGCATTAATGATTATCCAAAGTGGGTTTAGCACGCATGTTCTTTTTTTGACCATGCTGATTTTTTTTGTCCATACGTTTCAATTGAGAGCCCCGGGTCGGCTTGGTAGGCCGCCGAGGTTTAGGGGTAAAACCCGCAGACTGTACCAGAGTCTTCAAGCGAAATAGAGCTTCCTCTCTATTTTTATCCTGACTACGATAACGCTGAGCCTTTATAATTAAAACGCCATCTTTTGAAATCCGTCGATCCTTGACTTTCAGTAATCGTTGCTTATAAAAGTCCGGCAGACTTGAGTTGTGAATATCAAATCGTAAATGGATGGCCGAGGCGACTTTATTTACATTTTGACCCCCAGGCCCCTGAGACCGAATCGCTGAAAAATGCAACTCAGACTCAAGTATAGTCACGTTATTTGAGATAATAAGCACTGTTATACTGACTCAACATAACGGAACCGCGGCACTAATTGGCCATCAATTTCCACAGACTCCTGGAACATATCAAGAGGCCTTACCCACATACTGTAATCGCCATAAAGTGTTCGATAAACAACCAAGGATTCTCCAGTTTCACTATGAGTTGCAATCTCAATTACCTGGTACAAATTACCTTTGTAATGCTGGTAAACGCCTTTGGTAATGCTCATCTAGACACGACCTCTGTTTTACACCGAATAAAATCAACTAGCTCCACCACTAGGCTATCACCTATCTGCAAGGGTCCTACACCAGCAGGTGTGCCCGTGAGAACCAAGTCACCAGGTAACAAGGTAAAGAAACGACTGATATAACTGATTAATGAAAGAACCGGATTTAACATCTCCGCAGTATTACCATCTTGGTGAAGTTCGTCATTCTTAAACAGCCGAATTTGTTTATTTTGCAAATCTCCCACGCTATTTTTAGAGACAAATGCAGAGGTTGGGCAAGCACCATCAAAAGCTTTCGCTTTTTCCCAAGGGAGGCCCTTTTCCTTAAGATTTTGCTGAACATCTCGCA
Source organism: Porticoccaceae bacterium (assembly GCA_029254005.1). Classification (GTDB taxonomy): domain Bacteria; phylum Pseudomonadota; class Gammaproteobacteria; order Pseudomonadales; family Porticoccaceae; genus HTCC2207. Next base: position 67,113 of record JAQWYJ010000066.1, read on the forward strand.
GAGTCAAATCTAAACTGATCCCAACACCCGCTATTGCTTCTTGCGCCTCTTGCTCGTTGCAGTTGGATAATTGTTTACCCATAAGCACACTCATTTCTGCCTCAAAGTGGCATTCACCTAGGGCCGAGGGAATGCTAAAAGTCTCGTTCATTGTCACCAAAGACGTACTTGGCTTTATGAACAAAACTGGTGAGGTAGGCAATGGGTTATTTAGCTCTCGAGCATGAGCTGCGTAATTTCTGCCCACGCAGACCACTTTACCCAATGGGAGATGTACTACTTTACCGTCAAGAATATGTTGGTATTGACACATAAATTCACTTCTTCTCTGTTTTGAACTTTAACAGGGTTAAACACGACTGTTGCCAAATCAAAAATACATCTGCTTGTTGTCATTTAAATAGATAACGCCCTTTGCCACACGGTATATTAACCAAACAGTGACAACACCACCTGTAAACCATCCCATTAAAATTAACCAAGTTAAGGCCGCTATAATCGTCCACAGAAGACCATACCAGAAGGTATTACAAATCCACCTAAAATGACTCTCAAGCCAAGATCCTGCTACATCCTCGCGCTTTATATAGTAGATAACAATCACCGCAATAGTAGTTAGGCCTCCAGTTACAAACCCCAAAGCCATGAGCAGGTACATCAGCATGGTTACCTGTGTGAGTTTGGTATTGCTGTTTTTTGGATCTATATCGTAATTCCGATCAGTCATTGCATTTGTTCCTTTCCTTTTCTTTATTAAAGCAAATATAGAATATGAGGCAGTTTAGGCCACCTAACTAGACAATATAAAACTATATCATATAGCGTATTTTTAAAATATTTCATCACAAGCGAAAAGAAAAGGGAGCCTTTTTTAAATAGTTACACTAAGAAAAAAGGCCTTTGCAAAACAATTTGTTATTTTTAAAACTAGGTTACCGCTAAATCAAAAACAAACGTAAATCAAAGAAACACTCTAAAAAACTACTTAAAAACGCATTTTGACCATCTTTTTAACCGTTTTTCTCCCTTTTTTGGCGTTTATTTGAAACAAAATTGGATAAAATCTGAAAAAACCAATACACTCTGCACCGGAGATTCTATATAAACTGGCGATGTCGGTCTGAATTTTCAAAACGCCCTTTATCAATTTTTTGAGGGTATTGGCTAGCCCCGTTATGAGGCTGGATATTTTTAACGCCTTAAACGGTATAAAATTTTAAAGTGAGGTTATTATGTCAGGGGAAAGAGTTTCTGGCACTGTTAAGTGGTTTAACGACAGTAAGGGTTTTGGATTCATTGAGCAAGAAGGCGGCGGTGACGTATTTGT